>JBEKPM010000001.1:0-109708 GCA_049520735.1 Bathyarchaeia archaeon
TATCCTTGGTCTAGAATCATAGATCCCACCTTCAACATCACCACTCTGATCATCCGATGCAAAGAGTATAATGTGAAATTCCTCTTCACCACTGAAACAGGCGGAAATCACCTCGACTATTTTAGCTCAACAGTAACCCTGATGGATATTTACGCCCAACTGTACCGCTCAAACAACTTCACACAGGTAACGCCCAATCAGACTTTCGGTCAATCGCCCAGAAACATCTTCATATTAAACTTCACGGGATAAGCAAGCAAAATTTCACTGCAGCAAAGTAAACCAGCGCGGACGTCATATTAGCGGTTGTCCCTTTGTGCGATAGGGTGCTGATTCATCACGCCCAAGGACGATTAGCTAGCATGTATCTGATTATTCACTTTTCTCTTTTTCATGACGAAGGCTGCTGTAGCCGCCACCACAATTACTACAACAACAGCAACAATCACCAGCACCACGGATGAACCCATAAAGCCGCTAAGGGAAAAAGCGCTGGTCGACGTTTGCTTCCACCATTGGTTCACGGAAGTAGAATCCAAAGTTGTTACGTAAGATTGCAGATCCGACGCGGAAAAGCCGGTTTGCTGTGCTGGAGGGAGCGTCAATTCCTTGCCGGTGTCTACAGTTACAGTGTTGTTTGTGGTCGCGTCCATAAAGATGACTGGACCATCAATAACTTGAATCAGGGTTGTTCCATTTGAGAAAACGCTTACTGCATACTCGGTGTTTTCGCCTGCAAACGCCCCCTGAGGCACAATCAATAGATGTGATATGGTTTCTTTGACATAGGCGACTCCGTTTGGAATTAGGAAAGCTCCTCCTTCAACAAACAGGCCAATAGCTGCGGCTTCTCCAAGTGGATGACTGAAAACCAGAACTGCAAGTGCAATGTCCAAAGGCACTGAATATTTCATTTCAGTTAATTGTTCAGCACCGTTCGGGAAGATAGTCCCGCTTGAAGTAGGCGGATAAATCATGTATGTTATTCCGTTGTTTGGAGCAGGTTCAGAAGTAAGCCCAACCCAGCCTGCGTCGCTGTTAGCACCCAAATACACGGTTCCACCCTGGTTGGGCGTTTCAAAAGCAACAATTCCGTCGCTGCCTGTGTGGACTTCAGTGCCGCTTACAATTTGCCCGGCAGACAGCTGTGTGTTCCCGTTGGCGTCGCCTGTCAATGCTTGTCCCTTGACCGATGCGATGTTGCCGTAGTAGCGGCTGGCCAGCGGTTCGTTCGTCGTTGACGGCGAGTTTGTGGCACTTAAAGTAGGCTCTGAAGTCGACGAGCTTGTCAACGTTACGATTATGCCGTTTTGGTCGGTTGTTTCAGCTGTACCGCTCAAAGTTGCAGTAATAATGTCTGTGGTGAATGTGCCTGTTAATTGTTCAGAAGTCAATTGGCTGCCGGTTTCTTCGGCCGAGAAGCTTGCTGCCGATACAGTTCCTGAGAATTCAATTTCGCCTGCGACAGGAGGAACACCCGGGATTCCTAGGTTTTGATAGTATGCGTTATCTGTTGTCCAGCTTGAAGGGTTCAGAGAAAGTACTATGGTTATTTGGCTACCCTGCTGGCTAATATCCATGGAGAAAGTCCCGGTTACATCATCCATTCGTGTAGTAGGGTCCGACGGGTCCATTTCATAGTACGTGCTAGACACAGAACTTTGCCACCTTCCACTCAGATCTCTTGCAGCGCTAAGCGAAGCATGCAGCGGTGCAACCAATATTGAACACAAAAACACAAAACAAATAGCTAGGACGAGCATCTTTGCGGACCCAAGGAGTTTCTTAGATACTTTCATTTTTTGCATTTCCCTTTAACCCCACTGTTGACCAACACGACTATGATTTTTCATTTCGTTTTGAATATAAAACTTGTTGACTCATCATTCATTTTGCACAGATGATTGCCGAGAGACCTGCTTTCTTTAGTTCACCCCTTACCTGCCGACTGCTCATCGATACTTCGTTGCCAGTGTTTTCCTATGAAATTCGTTTGTTGCATGGGTTAAACCACCGCTTTGTTGGCGGCCCCAAAAAATCCTCCTTATTTCTTCGCCGGATGCAGAATTCTTTGCTTTTTTTGCGGGTAAAGATTTAAGTGTGACCCTTCATGCTTTATGTGCACGGTGCATTAAATGCCAACTCACGGAAGTTTATCGAAAGCTGGAAAAGTCCGCTCTCAAACGCCAAAAATCGCGGCGCAAGAAAAAACAGCGCCAAGCCCAAGAAACCGAAACAGACGCAATTACGAGAAAAGGACTATCCTGCAAAGGAAAGCCGGACAAAACTGGATGTAGCAAAGCTGCTTTTTCAAGCCTTAAAGTTTCTTTAGCCTTAGTGTACTTTATTTATCCGTTGACTTAACCATATTTTGGTTCCTTTGACTTTGACGGATAAAGACTTAGCCCTACGGGAAATCATAGACAAACTAAAAGAGATGCCGCAGGCATCCCGTGACGATTTGAACCGTCTCAAAATGAAAGCAGCAGCTAAATACAAGCTTGAAGAGGTTCCGTCGAACTCAGAGTTAATCAGCCTTTTAACACCTCAAGAAACCAAGCTGCTTATTCCCATTTTACGAAGGAAAACAACACGAACCATTTCAGGCGTCACCGTCATTGCAACCATGACCAAGCCTTACCCGTGCCCGCAGCCTGAACCATGCGCTTACTGCCCAGGCGGACCCTCACAGGGAAGCCCACAAAGCTACACAGGACACGAACCAGCAGCAATGCGCGGCTCCCAAAACAACTTCGATCCATACCTACAAGTCACAAGTCGCATCGAGCAACTCACAGCCATAGGGCATAAAGTCGACAAAATTGAGTTAATCATCATGGGCGGCACCTTCCCAGCCACAGCCCCAGAGTACCAAACCTGGTTCATCCAACGGTGCCTTGACGGGATAACGGGCAAAGTCTCTGCCAGCTTAGATGAAGCGAAAGTCAACGCTGAAACCAGCCACGTGCGCAACGTAGGCATAACCGTGGAGACTCGCCCCGACTGGGCAAAACAACCTCACATTGATTCGCTTCTCGAAATGGGGGTAACCCGTATCGAGCTCGGCGTGCAGAACCCTGACGACAGCATTTACCGTTTAGTCGGAAGAACGCACACCGTAGCCGACGTGGAGGAGGCGACTCAGGTGGCCAAAGACTCTGGGCTTAAAATTGTTTACCATATGATGCCTGGAATGCCGGGCTCAAACCGGGAAAAAGACCTTGCTGCATTCAAACGCATTTTCACGGACCCCGCTTTCAAGCCCGACATGATCAAGATCTACCCGTGTCTTTGCATCGCAAATACAAAAGCCTACGAATGGTACCAAAAAGGCAACTACAAGCCCTACACGACCGATGAAGCCGCCGAGCTTGTCGCCGAAGTCAAACGGTTAATTCCCCCATGGATTCGGGTAATGCGGGTTCAACGGGACATACCTTCACACTTGATTCTGGCGGGCGTCAAAAAAAGCAACCTGCGCCAATTGGCAACGGAGCGGCTAATGCAGGAAGGTGGCAGATGCCAATGTATCCGATGCCGAGAAGTCGGGCACAGATTAGCGATCGACAACGTCACGCCAGATCTAGAGAAAATCCAAATCCGCAGCTTCTGCTACGACGCCTCGGAAGGCAAAGAAGTTTTCGTTTCGGCGGAAGACTGGGAAAATGATGTGTTGCTTGGCTACTTGCGGCTCCGTGTTCCATCTGCCAAAGCTCACCGTCCCGAAATCACCGCTGTCCCTTCCGCGATTGTTCGAGAACTTCACGTTTACGGACCATTGGTGCCGGTGGGGAAGCATGCGGCGGGCGCGTGGCAGCATAAAGGTTTTGGCGCTGACTTGCTGGCGGAAGCGGAGCGCATGGCGCGAGACGATTTTGGTCTCAAAAAGCTTTTAGTCATCAGTGCATTAGGAACAAGAAGATACTACATGCGTTTCGGGTACGAGCGCGATGGAGTTTACGTTTCCAAGAGATTGGTGAGTTAAGATGAGTCAACTCGAAGATTCAGGTTATCGTGGTGCAGCGTTGGAAGCGCTGAACAAAGCAGATTGCGAAGTCGGCGACATAATTCGGGTTACCAGCAAAGGCAAAACGTACGAAGGCATTCTCATACCCCGCTCAGAACTCGGCGATTGCACCGTTGTCATTATCAAAATCAAAAGCGGCTACAACATTGGAATCCGCGTCACATCCGAAGTGAAAATCGAAAAAGTCGGAAAAGGCTCTAAACCCGCGTTCGCCTCTGCGCCTCTGCCAAAGCAGAACCCCGCGTTGCCTCACGTTGTAATCATGAGCACGGGCGGAACAATCGCCAGCCGAGTGGATTATCGAACGGGCGCCGTGCGCTCAGCGATTTCAGCAAGCGACTTATATGGCGTCGTTCCTGAACTGTCCGACATCGCGTTAGTTGACACAGAAATAGTCTTCAGTTTATACAGCGAAAACATAACCCCGCAGCATTGGAAAGAACTCGCAGAAACCGTCGCCAAACGCATAGAATCAGGAGTGGATGGCGTGGTTATCGCGCATGGAACGGACACGATGGCTTACACTTCAGCCGCTTTGAGCTTCGCCCTGCAGAATCTGCCTATCCCCGTCATAGTAGTAGGAGCGCAGCGTAGCAGTGACCGACCCAGTAGTGACGCTGCAACAAACCTTATCGGCGCAGTGAAAGCCGCGGGAGAAGTCCCGTTCGCTGAAGTGGGGTTAGCCATGCACGAGCACGTTTCAGACATCAGCATCGTAGTTCACAGGGGAACGAAAGTACGAAAATGCCACACGAGCCGACGGGACACCTTCAAGTCAATCAATGGGTTCCCTCTCGCAACAGTGAAAGACTCGAAGGTGACAATGCTCGCAGACAAGTACCTGCGTCGTGACCCTGAGCGAAAACTGGTTTTGAAACCGAACTTCTGCGAAAAAGTTGCACTAATCAAGTTTTATCCGGGGCTTGACCCAGCAGTGATCGATTGGTACGTCGAAAAAGGCGTTAAAGGCATTTTGCTGGAAGGCTCAGGCTTAGGTCACGTTAGCAAATTCTGCTTCGCAGCCATCAAAAACGCCGTTGCGAAAGGCGTTGTTGTTGCTTTGGCTTCCCAGTGCATTTGGGGACGGGTTAACATGAATGTGTACGATACGGGCAGAGACTTACTATCGTTCGGGGTTATCCCGATGGATGATGTGTTCCCAGAAACGGCGCTTGTCAAACTAATGTGGGTTTTGGGGCAAACCGACGACCTAGAGGAAGCTGCCAAACTGCTAAAAACCAATGTTGCAGGGGAATTTTCGTCGAGAACGCTTCCCAAAGACAAAATTGTCGAAGGAGGCAACTAAGTTGGCTGTTGACTACGCGAAAGTCGGGTTGAAAGTCGGGTTAGAAATCCATCAGCAACTCAATGCCAAGACCAAGCTCTTCTGCAGCTGCCCGCCTGAATTGTTCAAAGAAGAGCCCGAAATCACCTTCTTGCGCCGATTGCGTCCTACCCAAAGCGAGCTTGGACAAGTGGACCCAGCGGCTTACTTCGAATTCCAGAAGGGCGTACGAATTCTCTATGAAGCTAGCAAAGCCAGTTCGTGCCTTGTGGAGATGGATGAGGAACCGCCGCACCCGATAAACTTGGAAGCTGTTGAAATCGTTTTGACTGTTTCGTTAATGATGAATGCTGCACCTGTGGATGAGGTTCACGTTATGCGTAAGACGGTCATTGATGGCTCCAACACAACTGGGTTCCAACGTACATGCACCATCGCGTCGGACGGCTGGATTAAAGTCGGAGAAAAAGTCATTCCGATCCAGGCTCTGTTCCTTGAGGAGGACGCTGCCCGCAAAACAGGAATGATGGATGAGGGCAAAACTATCCGTTACCGCATCGATCGCTTGGGAATACCACTTATCGAAATTGCCACTGGGCCTGTCATATATTCGCCGATGGAAGCGCAGGAAGTCGCACTTGTCATAGGAAGGATTCTGCGTGACACAGGCAAAGTCATGCGTGGGTTAGGCACGATTCGCCAAGATCTCAACGTTTCTTTGCCAAACGGCGCATTAATCGAGATAAAAGGCGTCCAAGAGCTCGAATTAATCTCCACGGTTGTAGACTATGAGGTCCAGCGGCAGCTTGGGCTCATCAGCGTTAAAGAAGAGCTCGCCAAGCGAGGAGTTACGGCTGCGGGTCTCAAGCAAGAGTTCGTGGATGTCACAGGAGTTTTCAAGGAAACCAAAAGTAAAGTTATTCGCAAAGCTGTCGACAAAAACCAAAAAGTCTTGGCTGTCAAGTTGCCAAACTTCGCTGGGCTGCTCAAACGGGAACTTATGCCTGACTTCCGAGTTGGAACCGAACTCTCAGACCGCGCGAAGTTCTGGGGCAAAGTGGGTGGCATCTTCCACAGCGACGAAATGCCAAACTATGGTATCGCACCCGAAGAAGTGGCGGCTGTGCGGAAATCCGTAGGCGCAGGCGAGGAGGACGCTTTCGTTTTTGTGGCTGACACGTCAGAAAACGTGGAGGATGCCCTCAAAGCCGTGGTTGAGCGCGCACAGGAATTAGTCACAGGTGTTCCAGCTGAGACAAGGACGGCGAAGGATGATGGGACAACACGTTATATGCGTCCTAGACCTGGCGCTGCAAGAATGTACCCTGAAACCGACATCCCGCCCCAGCCAGTAACCGACCAGCTGATCGAGAAAATCCGCAGCAACCTACCCGAACCAGCTGACAAAAAAGTCGCGCGAATGATAAAGAAGCACGGGTTGAACGAGAAATTAGCCAAGCAACTTGCCGATTCAGAATACACGTTTCTCTTCGAAGACCTCGCGGGTACAAGTGGGGTTCAGGCTTCGACGGTGGCGGCGTTTTTAACTGAAACGTTGAAGGCGCTAAAACGGGAAGGAGTTCAGATTGACGTTGTCAGCGAAGAACAAATGAAAAGCATCTTCCAAGCCGTCGGTTCAGGAGAACTTGCCAAAGAAGCGCTGCCTAATGTTTTCGGTTGGCTTTCAAAGAACGAAGGCAAGACCGTTCAGGATGCAATCGCTGCTTTGGGTTTGAAAATGTTCACGGAAACTGACTTAACGCCGATCATCGATCGTGTGATTGCAGCTAACAAACCGCAGGTTGACAAACTTGGTAAAGCCGCTTTCGGGATGCTTATGGGCGCCGTGATGAAGGATGTCCGTGGAAAGGCCAATCCTGAACTGGTCGCCAAACTCTTGAAAGAACGCGTAAAATAGCTTCTGAGGTCGCATGTGTTCTAAAGCTTAGCATTAAATCAACGGCGGCTTTGGAAATGTAGTGTTCCTTTAGGTGGTCCCGGTTTGAGAGGTATCTTTAAGAAATTGGTCTTCGCCATGTTTCTTCTAGCTGTTTTATTGCTTTCCTTTTTTGTTGCTTTCTTTTTGATTTCACTTACTCCGTATGGTCATTATAGCCTCCGCGTCTATTTCACGCCTCAAAGCTCTGAGGTTCATTATGGCAACGCATCCACATTGGGGGGCGCATGGTCCGAACAGTTGCTTTACCTAAATCCTGCTCCGGGTAACAATAATGTTCCCCGAGACACATCAATCGTAATTGATGCCCCCAGGCCTGTGCGAGTCTTTAACATAAGCTTGCGTCCCAATGTCACCATCACCAAAGAAAACTACAAAATATACCCAGGTCCCGGTCCATCTTCAGTTCAAACCATTTACCCCTCTAGCCTTTTGGAACCGAACACAACCTACAACGTTTCAGCAATCGTGGCGGGCACTCCCTCATGGTGGACTTTTACCACATCCTCTGAACCCTCTCAGCTTACGTTCGACACTCACCCATCACCTAACGATAACTGGTTCGCGTTGGCAGCGGCAACTCTCCTTATCTTGGGAATTTTCTTGCAAGTGAGAAAGCATCCTGGGATTCTGAGTAACTATAATCCCCCGCTCTGAAGGTGAGGAACACCGTGAAGTGGAAACTTTTAAGGGAACCTTTCAGAGTGCCAATTTTTTCTGCAAAGAAGCGCTGAGCCGCAAATCCTAAAAGGGTTCATTGGCTAATAGGGATAAACGAAGGCTTGAATTGTAATGAAGCGTATTGAAGCACGGATCAAAACTCCCTTCGGTGAAGTCACCATCGAGGGCGAAAACCCTCAGGAGATCCTTGACATGCTCGGACTCATCCCTGAAAACTTCGTGGAGAAGCTGTCCGATTTTGTTTCAGATAGATTAACGCCGTCCGGGGCGCAACTCAAGGGTATCCTTGAAGCAACCACCGAAGGACCAGTGATTGTGACGCGGGAAAACCTGACGCATTATGAAGCCGTGGGTTTGGTTTTGTACGCTTCTACCGAGCGAAAGAACACGGCAGCTCAGATCCAGAAGCTTTTGGAGTCCAGCGGAATAAAAAGTATGGTTCCCGCACGGCTTAACGAGATGACTAAACGTGGGCAAGTTTTCAAGCCTGACCCGAACAAACCCGATTTTAAGCTGACGATTCAGGGCGAGAAATGGGTTGAAGAAGAGGTTCTCACGAAGATTCGAGGCAAGATGGCTTGAGCGGCAAACCGGAAAAAATTCATATCGAAATAAAATACAAGGACGTTGCGCAGGAGTTTTCAGCTGAACCGCAACAGGCTTGGTTTCTGGTGAACCAGTTTTTCAAAGAATTTATTCCCAGCTTTGAGATTGCCCGCAAACTTTGGCTTAACATTGATCTTCAACAGCTTGCCAGAGACCTCGACGGCTTGGTGGCTTTTTCGGAAGACGGGCCAAGTTTGCTGGCGCCCAAAAACAAGCTGACTGATAACGAGGCACTGTCGATTTGGCTAGCGGCGCAGCATTTGGGACACGAGCTTGGCATGCTTGGTAACGTTGCCGTCTCAAAAGAGGATTTGCAGACCCGGCTTGGAAAAAGCGGCAAAATTATCAGCACGCGTCTGGGCGAGTTGGCGAAAAACGGGTTGGTGGCGAAAACGGTGGATGAGAAATTTAGGATAACGGCATATGGCATTGTGCAGACTCAGAAGGAAGTTGTGCCGAAGATTCGAGCAAAAACTAAGGTTTGAATCTTGGCTAAAATTTTAATATACTTTAGTCTCCACTACCCGTAGACCTCCCAAATATTCCGACAAAAAATAAGCACAAAGATGGAGGCGGCAAAAACCTATATTACATTGGTGCTACACAGTTTTTGTTGATGTTAACTGATGTTTTCTGCGCTCTTTATAACAACAATTTATTCAATTCTTAGCAGTTTAGGGCTCGCTTGGCTTAGCCTGCCGCTGCTCGTTATTCTCATTGTAGTTGGCTTGATAATCATAATTCTCATAAAGCTATTCTTGGTGCTTATTCCCGCAATCATCATAGCTGCCATTGTTTACTTCCTGACTGGCGACCTATTATGGACAGGAATCGCCTTTCTAGTAGTAGCGCTCATATCAATAGCCGCCAAGATCTAAAACCAACCAATCCTTCTTTCTTCTCAAAAATCTCCCAGCCAAACAAATAGGCCTGAAAACCAAGCTGCAGATTAATAGCTTGCAGCCTTTCATAAGACTTTTATATATGGTGGTAGGTTCATGGATAATACAAGCACTATTAGAAGGACACGATAAATTATGATGATGGAACCTAGTAAAAAACCCTTAAACGTACTCATAAAACAGCTACATGGAAACATCGAAGTTGTCCTTAAGAACGGCTATGAATACAAGGGAAAAATGATAAAATGCGACGGACACATGAACATCCTGCTTGAAGGAGCCAACGAACTCAAAGACGATCAGCTGATGACAAACTACGGCAACGTACTCCTACGCGGAAACAACGTACTCTACATCGTCTTAGACGCAAACAAACATTAAACCGCTAAACTTCTAACTTTCCCCGTTACGTAGTCACAAGCTTCACTCTCAGCCAAATCCACATTGAACTTGCGGCTGAAAAAAGTAAGCACATTCTTCAAATCACGCAAAAGAAGATCCTCCGCATTAGCGTGATCAAGCGTAACGTATTGCGGCCAATCAATAATGAGGATGTGACCGTCAGGCTTCAAAATAATGTTGTACTCGCTCAGGTCACCATGAATGACATGCGCTTTTAAGTAAATCTTCCTAACGTTGCGCAATATTTCCTTCAAGACTTTCTTCGGGTCACCGACATCTTTGTACTTACCCAATTCGCCGCCTTCAATCATACCCATCGCAATGACGTGCCTGTTCTGACTAATCGGCCTAGGCACCGAAACCCCAAACTTGAATACAAGCTCCAATGCTTGGAACTCCTTCTCTGCTGCAAGATGCGACTGGAAAAGCCAGGATGAATGCTCCCTAATGTATCCACGCTTCCTTCGGGTCTGCCTAAAACTTGTCCTTCCCAGCCTGTGAAATTTTACGGCGATGCGTTCGCCGCTGGGGGTCAATGCGTCGTAAACGTCGGCTTCTTTCCCGACACCCAAAATTTGACCGAAAGACTCGATTACCCCAGCCTTCACAAGGGCATTAATCGCAAGGGTATCATAGCCTGCGTAGTTTAGCTTGTGCCCGACGTAGGAGCCTTTCGACCTGTAAATCAAGCCCAGCTTGTTTAGCTTGCCAAGAGTGAACTGTATGCGATCCATAGGGAGTTTGGCATATTTTTGTATCTGCTCCACAGGGACAAACTCGCGTTTGCTCATCGCAGTCTCAATAATCTGCAATACCCTGAAATCTTCGCTTTCCAGTTCACGGAAAACCTTGACCGACATATCTGCGCTCGACATACAGTAATAATGCGCTGCCCTGCCGCTATAAAGCCTACCTCCCCATCCCCCGTGTAATTGAGCCGTTTTTTGGGTTGGACTTATATTGAAGTAATTCTATGTTTATGAAACATCGCCAAATCTATCAAATATAACCTATGGTTTTGAAATATGGCTGTAGAACAAGAAAGCGTTTCCAAAATACTTTCAATCCTTTCGCATCCTTTACGAAGAGAAATACTACTTAATCTTAGTGAAAAAGGAGAGTCATCCTTCACAGATCTGCTGAACCATCTAAAGGTTGACACTGGAAAGTTAAGTTTCCACCTTCGCGCACTAGAAGCTTTCATAGAGCAAACTCCCTCAGGCAAGTATAAGCTAAGTAGGGCAGGAGAAAACGCAGTTAGAATCGTTCATGACATCGAAGGCTGGGCAGAGGTTGCTGATATACAAAGAAAAGCAAACCAGCTTCCTCTTGCATCCTTAAAGAAAAGAGCCTCAGCCTTTTTAATTGATTTCGCAATTATATTCGCCATCACAATTACGATTTTTTTTGTTCCACAAGTCCTTTCTTTGACCATAAAGAATGTCCTCAGCGGAGGAATCAGCACGGTGCTCTTCATCACAATAGGTTTTCTTTGGCTTTACTCCACGCTGCTGGAAGGTTTCAATGGTCAAAGCATAGGCAAGCGCATCACAGGGTTAAAAGTCGTCAGGACAGACGGAAAAAAAATGAGCTATGACTACGCTGCAATTAGAAACTTTGGAAAAATTTTGCCTCTCCTTCCTTTTGACTTGGTCATTGGAATCTGGCGAATCCCCGACAAAACCTTCATGAGATACTTTGACAAATTCGCGGGTACAACCGTAATAGACCTGCGTTCCCACCCTGTCCAACAACCAGAGAAACAAGTCGAGGCCGCTGAAGTCTAACCCAGCCATTTTAAACTTAAAGCTGTAGGCTTATTTCCATTTAGTCAGAATTTCTTCCCTTTGAAAAGTCTCTTTACTCAAATAGAACAGCGTAACATCAGCAACCACTAGCGAAATTGTTACAAGAATGGCGAGTAGGACTGACAATTCGGCGCCCACGACGACAAGAATCAGCAAGCCAATTATCGGCAACACAACTAAGCCGCCCAGTTGCTGCGCAGCCCTGATGTCGTTGACTCGCGAGGACACTATCACGTTAGCCTCGACGCTTAGGACGCACGCTAAAGGAGTAATAACGGCAACCGCTAAGATCCAAAACAAGTTCGGCACCAAAAAAGTGCCTAAACGAATGTAGGACCAAACATCCAGAATTGTAGCAGAGATAGCCGCTGCAAGGTAAGTCACGCCTAAGCAGGGAATAAAGGCTGCCAAACTTTTCCCAAGTAGCAACTCGCTATCCGTTGTGGGAGTCGCCAACAAGGGTTCAAGGCTTTTCTCGATCTTTTCGCCCACAAAACTGTAAGAGGCAATAATCGATGGCAAAACAGCTGAAATAGTAATGAGATATGTTGCTGAAATGTTTATGAGTTGAGTGGCTGCCGCCAGGAACTGGCTACGGGTAAGCGTTGTCAGTTCCGCGTTTAATGCGAAGACAAAGGTTGCGGGAAGAACAATACCAAGTATCGCTGGCAGGGCAATGAGCGAGTAAAAGACATACTTGTTTTTTCTAATAACGCTTAAGTCCTTCTGTGTCACAATCCAGGATTTCCAGAACCTCATTGTGGCGAAGCCTCCTTGATCAACTTCAAATAGACATCCTCAAGTGTTGAACGCAACTCAGTAACGTACTGGACGCTGCCGCCTGCCTCAACAATGGCTCTCACCACTTCAGGGTTGTCCCTTTCAGGATTGTCAATGTCGAGAATCAACTTGTTATCGCCAATCTTCACGCTCTTAACCGTGTCAAGCCCTTTAACCGCAGCCAACACCTGGTCACTGACGCTTTCCAAATGCACGATTGTTTTTCGGCTATAGAGGCTTCGTTCCAAGTTTTTAGGCGAATCAACAACCACAAGCTTGGTTTTGAGGATGCCGATTCGGTCGCATAGCCGTTCTGCCTCGTCCAAGTTATGCGTGTTCAGAAAGATTGTTCTTTTCTCTTTTTTGAGTTCTAAGATAAAGTCGCGTACAGTTTTCGCTGCTTCAGGGTCGAGGTTAGCGGTTGGCTCATCCAGAAACAGCACTAGTGGATCGTGTATGAGCGCCCTGGCAATGGCTATTTTCTGTTTGGTTCCTTTGCTGAATGTGGCTACTGAGTCTTCGCGTCGTTCCCAGATTCCCAGCAACTTGAGCAAGCGCTCGATGTTTTCTTGCCTTGCTTGATCAGGAACTTCGTAGAGTTTGCCATAGAAATCCAGATTCCGATAAGCGCTCAAGCTCTCGTATAACCCAACGTTTTCAGGCAGCAAACCCACTATTTTCCGTATTGCGAGGCAATCCTGTTCGTTCTCGACTGAAAAGTCGCCTATTCGCGCTTGACCACTGGTTTTGCCTATGAGACAGCAGAGCATGCGGATGGTTGTGGTTTTGCCTGCGCCGTTCGGTCCAAGAAAACCGAAAACTTCACCTTCATTGACGTGCAAAGAAACATTGTCCACAGCCATTAGGTCGCCGAATTTTCGGGTTAAGTTTTCAGTGTCGATCATGTCTGAAGCTATCCAACGCTATAGAGGCTTATGTTTTTTCGTATTTGGATTGTTCTATTCGCTTCTTTTCCTGCTCTTCCTCAGAGAGTTGCAGTTCAGGTTGCCTTTCAGATTTTTCTTCTTGCGAGGGATGCGTTACGGGGTCTTTTACTGAGGAGTAAACATTGAAGAAACTGCTTTTACCGCATGCAGGGCACTGGATCCGTTTGTATGGCCCAAGGTGAACCATTGAATCTAACGCTTTGTACTCATACTCGAACACGTTTCCGCATTTTTTGCATTTAAGTCTAGCCATGTTGAATCATCACTTATTTGAGTGTGGAGCATTAAAAGTTTGCTCATTAAGAACGGTTCTAAGAGTCGACAAACAGCACACTTAGAATTCTCAACATGGGAACGGGGCGCTGTTCAGCGCTTGAATCTTCCCGCCAAAAAGACAAGTTAATATTGCTGAGAAAACGTAGATGTTTCACCCAAGCGCAAAAAGAAGCGAAGACAGCCGAAGTGGCCGGGGTGAGGTATATTCTCCTTCGGTGGCGATGTCTCCATTTTACCTTGCTCTCCGCCCTCTTTTTCTTTTGGGTTAAATTAATTAGATGTTTTTGAATGGCTGATTTTTTGTTTGGCGTTCCAAAGGGTGAAGCTGTTTCGCTTGAGCCTTTTCAATTCGCAATAATCGGACAAGGTTTAATTCAGAACCAAGGAATGCTTGGGGAAATGTGAGAGCATGTGCATTGGTAGCCCGGGAGAGACCTATGCATATGCTCATATATACCACTTTTTTTGAACCAACTAATTTCTCTAATTGGAAAAGAGATTTCAATGGACCGATCCTTGGCATATGTTTCTCAATGCTTCACTTTGATACACAGGTGATTGTACCAGTAGACAACCTCCCTGAAGAGATGGCGCAGTATCCGAGCAACTCTGAACTTTCATCCAATAATGTCAAGCTAATGCCTTCTCATCATCCGGCAAGAACAATTTAGTGTTAGCAAAGATAAAAGAGGATAGATGTTGACTATCTGTCTTGTCTACGAAACTGGACTTCAAGATTCTATCAATTTAAATTGGTCTACAAACGAGGCATTAAATAGGTTAGAAGGATATGACATGAACAAGATAGATTGAGGTTGAAAAAATGGAAGACGAGAGGCAAGTTGAGAGTGATAGGCAACGAGCAGAAGTCTTCGATGCACTGGGTCACCCTACGCGCATAGTTATCTTAAAGGCTCTAAGTGAAGGTCCTCTCGGCTTTGCTGACCTAAAGAAGAAAACAGCCATTGACAGCAGCGGGCATCTTCAACATCACCTAACCAAACTTGACGGCCTAATAAAAACTGACGAGTATGGAAAATATTGCCTCTCTGACCAAGGAAAAGACGCCCTACTAACTGTGCAAACAGTAGAGAACGCATCGCCAAAATCCAATATTTGCCAAAAAACACCCAAACGCTATTTTAACGCTAAAATAGGCTTAAAACCTGTAGCCTTTTTGTTGGTTGCTCTTCTGATTGCAAGTTCCGCAATCGCAGTATTTGAATATAATCAAACGGCAGGTGTTAACAGAGAAAATACCTTTTTAAACGCAGTAAATCCAGAAGCCGCTGCATACTATAGTCAATTTGGTGCAGTAGTGCCGATTACGAATGTTAACTCTTCGTTTGCACCACCGATTTCAATGTACCAAGCGCTCCTAATCGGTTTAAAAGGTGACGGTTGGAATAAGACTTCACTTGACGGTATGACAGTTGGTGCATATCTTATGCCCTATGATACCTTAGGCAACTCTTCATTCATTGTTGCAGTTATCAATGGGAGCCAAATTGTCCCTAATGCAGATACGCCCTACAGTGTGGGCAACGGTACAACATTCGCAGTAGCGTGGGTCTGGCTTATGCCCTGGCAAACAGTAAATAGTTTTACGTCTCCACCTTACCCAACAGTGTACGTCAACCTAAACTTGAATGCGACTGGTCCGCCTTCAAACTACTCGGACGTCACAAGCAACGGCATAGTCTACCGGTATGTTTGGGCTATAACTATCCAAAAGACAAGTCTAATGAAGGCAACCCTAACGGGAACCGTACCTTACCAAATATTTGTTGATGCTTCAACAGGGCAGATACTTCCAAATCCACACCTCTCATAGTACCCTAATCCCCGCGCGGAAAGGTGACTCCGGTTGATGATTTGCCAAAGTTGCAGGCGCTCTATGAGTTTAACCCATATGTTGCAGCTTCCGTCGACGTCAGAGTTAACCTAACGGTGAGTAACTGGCTGGAGCTTCAGGGCGGGAACAGCACTTTTAATGATTACTTGAGCGAGTGGCTGGATTCCCATAATATGCCTGCAGTGGCAAGGATCCAGGAGCATGACGCACTCGTCAACGGATTTAGCACCACTGAGCTTTGCCGAGATGAAGACAACCAAAGAGTTGAGTGGCTCAAACCGCTAGATCCCCTTTACATGCGCATCCGCAGAGACGCTCTAATGAACGTCTTCGGCTATCTTCAGCTGCTAAGTGTCCCTCCTGCAGTCTTTGAGCCCCAAGATATCATGCGAACATTGCATAATCAGGGCTCCGGGCGCTTCAATCATGAGTACGGTGTAAGCCTGCTGCGAAGTACCCTTCTGACTCAGGCTTTGATTGATGATTTCCAGCATGACCTGGCAGTCATCATGAAGGTCTATACTAAGCCAATCATCGCCTTCCAATGTGGTACTCCACAAGGTGAATGGTCTGATACTAAGCTGCAGGATTTCATCGACGGGATGGGTGAACGGGAACAGGGCACGGACCTTGCGTTCAAGCATGATGTTAAGCCTATCCCGATTGACAGCATGACCCGAGGCCTTCGGGTTGAATGGTGGCTTAACTATTTGATTCAGCAACGTGAAGCTCAGCTAGGTGTCCCCAAGATCTTTTTAGGCCAAAGTGAAGGCACGAACCGTGCTACTGCCGACATTGTAATGCAGGAATTCGTGACACGGCTGCGAATGCGCCAGGAACATATGAAATATGAGTATGAAACTGAGCTTTTTCCAGAGGTCCTGCACGGCGATTTCCCTGGTTCTTCGATTACTCCGGATAAGATCCCGAAAGTTAAGTGGAAGCCGATTTGGGAGCCGTCCGCTGATGTTATGGTTGAGCAGCAGATTTCGCTTTTCCAAGCGGGGTTAGAGGGAGATTTGGAAGCCCGTGCTAAGCTTGGCTTGCCTGAGCAAGTTTGGGGTAACTTAGCATCCGTGCAGCAAACTCATAACTTGAACATGCCTGCTACAGCAGTTACTAAAAGTATGGCCAGCGGTTTATCTCCGCCTTTGAGCGCTTCTCAGCGTCAAATAAACATGAATGGGCGAAGTTATGTTATCACAGAAATTCCAAGATAATAGCCTGAAGGGAGCCTAGTTAAAAGGTCAGGGCTAAACTATAGAATAGATTCTATGATACATTGAATGACGGAGAAACAAAAGCGTTGCCAGCGCTTGAGCAAAGAGTTGCATAGTAAATTCCAGGAGCCAAGCGTGTTGAAAGACATTTTGTCTGACCAAGGTCAACGAAAGCCACAGATTCGTTAAGATAGGCCTTAACCGTAGTCAATTCATTAATTTTCAGGTCAACGATTGGAACCAATCTAAAGTCAGCCACAATGTCTCCTGTTGCTGCATTTTTGATTATGACCTGTGGTAAAACAACAGCAGTATATTCTCCCTGAAGATGAGTAGCTGTTGCAGTTACACTCACTGAGTCATCAGAGCTATTGAACGAAACAGATTTTATTGTCACTTTTTCTTGAGAATTAATTGCAGCAGCCGGCACTTTGGCCATATTTGAAGTAAACGCAAAATAGATTATACCAGTTAAGACGACCACTAACGATAGAACGACAATGCAAATCGCTTTATATCGATTTTTCATTTATTCGCCCAGAGTGCAAGAGAACTCAAAACAATATCTCAATCCGTTATTATAAGACTTATGACCGATTGCTTAGTGCGTCTCCCCCCAACTTAGTGCTTCTCAAAGAAAGCTAAGCACAAGCCGAATGGCCGCCCGCCTGTTTCTTACAAGAGCCATTCAGCAACATCAGACGGAATTTCAACAAGAAGTTGAGTCTGTGCTGGCTCAGTTGCGAGATAACTTTTTTATCCCTTGAAAGATCGGAGGTGAATCTAAACTATGAGCAGCAATTTCCTTTCAGTAGGCATGAACGGCGTAATACAAGTTAACGAAGCAGCAGTTGCAAACCTCAAAAACGCATCCTTAAGCATAAAAAATGACAGCGTTGAAGAGTACGTCTGCGGCGGAACAAACCCTCAGCAACCAGCGCTCTTAGCAGCCACCAATCAACACGTCGAAATCAAAGCCGAGCAACTATGGACCGACAACAACGTTTTGACACTTGCACAGACCCCAGCAACAACCACCATTATCCTTGGTCCCAAAGGTACAACAACAGGCAACCCAAAATACACAGTAAGCAACGTTGTCATTACCCAGTTAGACCTCAAATGGGATCAAAAGAGCGCAGTCAGTGACAGCTTCAGCGCCAAAGGCATCCTAAGCGCAGTAGGCACCTTCTAAGTCTTTTTTCATTTTTTGTTTTACAGTGTCCTGCGTTCTCGATTGGACGTTCTAAACATTAGTCTTTAATTCCTTGCTCACGGATTAGGAAGACAGCGATAAGGTAAGGTCAAGGCAAGGCTCAATGTTTAGCGGAAAAAAGACAAGAATCGCAATTGTCTCAGCGGCACTTTTACTTGCCATTTTGGCTCTAGCCCTTCTTGCCTTCCCAAATCTAGGCTCTATCATCTTTCCAAGCAGTAGACCTGCCACTACAGAGCCAGTCATGACGCCAATGGTCTGGCCTGTCGAGTCAAACGTTGAACTAAACCAATCCCGAGGCTTTGGATTCTCACATATGGTTGCCGGCGAAAACAGTTCACCAATGGTTGTGCTGCCGCCAGGTGGCTCAGGTACAATACCATTCACGCTCACGTCGCCTGTTAATGTATCCTTCCAAGTTTCCTTAAGCATGAATTTTGGGTCGGAGAATTCAACTAACGCAACTCCAGGCGTTTACTTTGATATTTACCCCGCAAACTTCACCGTTAACCCCGGGCAACAAGTCACCTCAACTCTTACCATAACGGTAGACCAAGACGCGCCCTCGGCTTACTACGAGCCCGTGATTGTAATAGAAACCAATCGACAAGACAGCGCACCCTACGTTGGAGGCGGACCCGTGAACATACCATCCTTACTAATCGCTAACCAAGTTCCATCATGTCTTTACCTTGTAAATGAACAACTGATTCCTTCAAACGTCCTGGTGATGACTACGCCCACATCAGGACATTACACATGGCCACTGTTTGTACCTTCCCCATACTTGCTGCCCAATGTGCCTCCGATCTACATTTGGCCAGGACAAACAACAAGCGTAATGTTTGGGTGCTTCACAACCGGACCATTAATTTTAGGTCAATCAATCGTAGCGGAGGCGGACCCACTAAACATGAACGTTACAACGTCAAACGGGCTAACTGCAGAGTTTTCACCGACGCCAACAAACGTCGTTTGGGATGGCACTAAAAACATTTATTCATTGACAGTGATAGCAAGTCCCGATCTCACACCAGGCACTTACCAATTGCGTGGCCAGGCAAGCTTGGGGTCTCACTTGTTTGACTGGCAAATCACTTACCAGTTAACAATTACAAATGCCTCCTAGTTTGTTAACCGACTTTAACCTTAAAGGTATTCAACATGGAGTCGGATTTTGTGATAGGGCGTTATTGCCATTTGCTTAAGGCAATGGAACTACCCCGACATATCTAAGAACAATACTGAAGTGATCGATGTCCTGCCTAGAAGTAGCAAGGTACATAGTGACTGTAGCATTTTCGCCGCTTTCCAGGTTAACAAAAGCGCCACCACTAGGTGGACCATATGGCGGCGTGACATCAGTCGCTTGGATAACGTTGCCCTGCTTATCATAGACAGCAGCCGTGAGAAAAACGTAAGCGCTTGTTGATTCATTCGAGACGGTGCCATTTGGATAATTAAGAGTAATTTGATTCGGTGGTAGATTCCTCAGTGAGTAGTCATTCTGGATTGTTGCATTTACGATGAAGCATGAGTTGCCTTTTTCGATTATTGGTGTGCTTCCGGGGTAAAGGATAGCATTTGCAAAAGAGTACGAGCCATATGAGGAGGCTGTTGACAATAGAAGGATACTGCTGCTATCCAAGTAACTTGGCGGGACAGGCTCAGCATATGCTTCAGAGGCTTTAACTCGAGGTTTTCCGGTCAATTGTATGGAGACAGCCACTCCAATCGCAACCGCTATTATTATTGCCAGTAAGATTGCAAGCGCTTTCTTTGTAAATTTCACATAAACCGTCTTCTTGTGTAAAAACAGCCGTTATTCATATTAATCTAAGCTTTAGAACGGAGGTCGAAAGATTGAGTGAAAATATAGTTGAAGAGTTTGATGCTGAAGGCTTTCAGCATTTGAAAAAGGAATATGAAGAGTACGAATCAAAGCTTCGGGAGTGCCTTGGCAAGTTCAGCATTAACGAGGTCTTGAGGCAGGCAAAGGACTTTCGAAGCATTTTCGTGGATGGTCTTGGCGAGGTGCGTTACGTTCTTTTGTCTGAGGCTGACATAAGCGAATTAGCCAAAAAGTACCCAGACGATCCTCGAGAACGTAATTTGCAGGCTTTGTTCAGGTCAATGGCTGCCGCTGACGCTGAGATTACTCTTGAGAAGCTAAGAGCTTTACCCTATGATGTCTCGAGGGTTTTGCAGGAAACAGTTTTGAACGCCAGTTTTTTGCCTCAGAAGAAGACGTCCAAGCCTGGCTCAACAGCAGCAGCGAGCTCCAAGGCCTAATCTTAATTTGCCATTATTACCCGGCTTATAATTTGGAAGATGCTGGGCGGCTTAGCCGTTTTCAGATCCAGGTCCTTCTTGAAGGAATTCGGTTTATTCGGAAGCTTGAAAATCTATGAGTGCTAACGTTGAATTCAATATTACCGCGTTTGACGCTGCGTCAAGCGTTTTCCAAGAGTTTTACCATTAACAGACTTAGGCTTGAGATAGACATTACTAGAACCAGAATTAATGCGAAACTCTCCCTATGTTTCCCATGCAGAATGTTAAGCAAGTGCAAGCGATAAAAGCCTATTCGTTAAAGATTCTTGACTGTGGCAAGTCAAAGTTTCTGGACTAGCTTTTTTGCCATCGCTTGCTTGGGAAAAGGTCTTCGCTGAACTATAACCAATGAGGTAGTCATTTAATTGGTATTAAGAACAATAAAACTAATACTGCAACAAAAACTATGTAAAGAGTCGGTAGTAGCACAGGTTTTCTCTTCAATAAAGATGTCACAGTCATTATCCAAGCCAAACTCACACATAAAACCCCTAAAGGATTGATATATGCAAAGAAAGCCCAGAAGGAAGGCTGTATTAAGAAGAAAACGCTTGTTGATATTAATGAGAGAACTTGAAGAAGAAGACCTGCGATTAATATCATCACACCAGCAAAAAGAAGATAATAGGTCTTTGAACTTCTTGTTTTTCCGTTTTCAGGCTTAAAAGCTCTGGAACAAGCGTTACCAGAGAGGATTAGAATTGCACCTAGAACACTTACTACAAGAAAAGCTTGACTCACCCAACCAGCTTTCCAGTAAATAAAAAACCTAAGAAATAAAGAATTCACAGAGAATGGATATGTCAAGTTAAAAGCACCAAAGAATTCATCAAAAATAAATCCTAATATGCCCATAGTCAGAAACGCCAAACCAGATAGAAATAGAGGATTTTCCGCTGAAATTTGATTTGGAGAATTGAATCTGGCTCTCAAAGTGAAACCAACTATTGCCAGTTCAATACCGACAATGTAGGTTATTAGAAAAAGCCATAAGATGCTAAGGCTTAGGTTCACGTTGTAAACAACTAGTAAGGTATTGTAGCAAAAAAAAGCAATCAGGACAGCTCCTATAACAGAGAACAGCTTACTTATTTGCCTTAATCTAGGATTGCACAAATTGATAATAGTTGCATTTACAATATCCGGTGTTTTTGGTAGCCAACCCCTAAAGTGAGATTCAAGAATTTCCCTGATTTTCATTCTTTCAGCTCTGGAATAGGTCTTTTGAATATAACAAGAGCAAGTTTTGCAGGATGGATTTTTAAATCGTCTTCTACTGCTATGCCTCTTTCTTTGGCGATATCGATTAGGTATTGTTTTGTTTGGTTTAGGAAGATTGTGTCGGTGACTTCTTCGGGGTTTTCGTGCCAGTACCAGACTTTTAATCCGTGGCTTGTTGTGTAGGTGATGATGGCTTTGCGTTTTAGTGTTGGGTGGTAGCCGAGGAGCATGGCTTGTTTTGGGTACAGCTTTGTCACTTGGATGTCATTTACTTGTGCAACGTCTAGAAGTGTGGTCGCCAGTTTTGCTTCGGCAGCCAATCGGGTTTGATTGACGTATTGTCTTGTCGTTTCGAGTTTGTCAGCTATGTTTGCAACTGAGAAGCCTTTGGTGACGAGTGACCAGATGGTTTTTTGGCTTTGGCTTAAGGGTGACGATACTGAACAGCTCGGGCACATTTTCATCAGTAAACACAATTATATTTACATGTATTTAGGTTTTTCCCAAATCACGATTTTAGGCAAGAAATCTATGTTAAAACGGACTGAAATTAACAATGAGCGCCAATGTTGAGTTTAATATTACGGCGTTTGATGAACCATTAAGCCTTCGCAATGCTTTTTCTTGTTTCAAGGATAATCGCTAAGACGGCTGCTGAGGATGCAAGAAGTGCCGCTGCAAGTTAGCTCAAGCCATATTTTTCACCGATTCGGAGGTGTTCTCTTTGAGAACAGTTTTGTTCTTGAGGGAGTATTATTAGGCGCTTAGGCTAATAGGTGAGCGGTGAAAAACCAAATGGTCGAAAAAAAAGTAGTCTTATGTGCAGTCCTCGCAATAGCTATCGGAATCGCAACAATCATACCTATGGAATATTTGATGGCTGCCCAGGCGCAAGCAAACGCTCACCAAACATACGGCACATACGGCAATCCCTGGTTCAACGTTAACGTGCCCTATGCCTACTATATCGCTAATGAGACAAACCATGGCGCATCAATATCCTATGGTGAAGGATACTACATAGCACTTAACATTACAACGAACCCTGATGCCATAAAACCAATTCCAGACGCCAGAATAGAATACTACCTAATACAAGTCTACTCTGACCAAGGCCCAATTGAAAACTTCACCTACGCTATCAGCGCAAACTGCACAGGCACCGTTAACCCATACATCCAACTTGACTCATTCTACAATTACTGGGTCAATGCCAGCCTTCCGCCAAACCTCTTTAACGACAATAAGGTCTTACTGTTCCTGCCGAACTTTGACGGCACATTACCCGCCACATTACCCGCCACCTATAATGCTTGGCAAGGTGAACCCACCTATACATTAACAGCCAAGAACCAAGCAATCTCTGGATTTAGCGAAAGCTTTTGGAACGGGCAGTTTATTAAAGGAATAAACATGACTTCGACGAACAGCATCGTAAATAGCTTAACGAACCAAACCCTTGAACAGATCCAAGACATACAAAACGCTCAATCAATAACCATCAGCATAAGCAGAATAGGCTATGTTACAGTAGACGGCGACTCAACCACAGCAACCCCAGCAAGCGGCGTAATCCAACAAATACAGTTAACGCCATATAATGGTGGATTCCTCTACAACACCATCATACCGCAAGATCTAGTGTCGCAAACTGACCTGCAATCTCCAATCTTTCCATAGAGCCCTTTAGGCGGCGGCAGACTTGGCTAACGATGAGCTCGAGGGTAACACATTAAACGTGTATGCATACATCGTCCACGAGGCTAAGCCTGTGGGAACAAGAGACGTCACCAGAGGCGCGAACCTAAGCAGCACAAGCGTAGCACACAGGCACCTGCAGAAACTTGAAGACATGGGTTTAATCGAGAAAAACAGTTATGGCGATTTCATCTTAAAGGAGAAAACAAACATCAACGGGCACGTGTGGGTCGGCAAAAACCTCGTACCCCGCTTGATGTTTTACTCCTTCTTTTTCCTGGGCGCTTTCGCCGCAGAAATAACATTAATACTGTTAAGCACCCTAATAAACGGTATAGTGATTCAGATCAGCTTCTATTTCTTAACAGGCATGACTGCAGTAGCGATGGTTCTCTTCTTAATTGAAGGAATACTGCTTTACAGAAAACTAAGCCCGAACCACACATGAAAAAGCAATAGGGTATGTGGGTAAAGAAGAGATCTTTCCGGTTGTTCTAGATTTTTTTGAACCAGTAAATTTTTGACATCAAGATAACAGACTGAATTCTGCTTACGGAGTAAACGGTTAGCATCAAAAACAGATTGCACAAATGGGGAAAATAACTATTGAGCGCCAATGTTGAGTTCAACATTACAGCGTTTGACGCTGCGTCCAGCGTGCTATGAAAATCGTTGGGTTAACTCGAGAAATTTTCATACCACTTCTATCGAAGCTTGCTTCATGAACTTTACCAGCAAAAAGATGCAGAGCGTGGGTCGGACCGGACTTACCCCCAAAATCAGACTTTTGTAAAAACTCCAAGCAGTTTTAGAAAAATGCTCCATTTATCTCCAATTAGTTCACATTAATACCCGTACTTTACATATAGTACTCAATTTCTTGGCGGCGATTTGAGTTTTCACACAGCCTGAAATAGGTCTGGGTCCCCACCACGCGATTGCTACAAGTGATGATGTTTCGAATGCTGAGGATGCTCTAGAAACCCTGTTTTGAAACGTAGACTTAAGCTTTGCCAAAACAATAATTGATAGCTGCTTTCACCTTCAAGGACCTTCCCTCGTCGATGATGTTTTGTCTCACTCGGAAAAAATTTTGAGGCAACCTGTTGTTTTTCCCACTAGACTTATAACAAATTCTAAGGATAAATACTATCCATGAAATGTAAGAACTGCGGGCACCTTATATCTCGTTAAATGGATTGACACCAACCTTAAAAGACGCGAAAACAATGAAAGATTTGGGAATGTGTTTTGGTCGAAGAAGAAAGAACTAAGAAACCTAAACTTCCAAAGAAGCGACTGAAGAAAATCCTGAAAAAAGAAGCAGGTCGCCGTTGAAACAAATAAACGATATTTAAACATTAATTGGTTTTAGTGATGCTTGTTGGCGGATAAATCTGCGACAAAAAATAAGAAGAGTAAATTTCCAGTTAAGTTCTGTCCAAAATGCGGTTCACACGATGTGTTCTGGGCTGATGGCATGCCTCAACTCTGGTCGTTATGGCAGTGCAAAAACTGCCGTTACCGTGGAGCATTCATTCTTGAAGATGGCAATCTTGCCGAAAAGCTTCAAGAAGAATGGAAAAATAAAAAGCAGTAATGCTATACCCGTTTCAAGAACAATTTTTGCGAAGAATACATGAAGAAAAAGTTTGGAAGCCAAGTATAGAGTTCTAAGGCTCGGAAATAACTATATGGTCTTTGTTTTCTTCTACTGAGAATTTGTTCTTAAGAAATATCCTCATTGCTTGAAGGTCATATTTGCCTTTAATTTTCATTGATAGATATCTAATCTATGTTCAATACTGACTACAATAGGGCTTAACAAGCTGGTGAGTTCCTAACTCTTTTAGAAGAGCGACCGACTCTTCTCTATTCACTTGTTTCCCTCAAAGTGCTTATGGACGTACAAAGGTTATAGCACTTTGCTGAACAATTGCATAAATATAATTTTGATTCTTTGACAAATTTGCACGATAAAATATACTCCTGAAGACCTGCTAAGACGATTTTTTTCTAAACTTTAACACTGTGGCAGCAATCGCAACAGCAACTATGATGCTTGCTGCAGCCGCATAAAAGTAAACCGAATTTGCGTAAAACGGTGATGGAGCGGTTTGCTGAGGGTTAAGGGATGATGTGGGTATTAGTGCTGTATCGTTCCAATAGATGATGCTGTTGTATCCTGCATATTCAAGTGCTTGTGATGGGTAAACTATGTCTAGGTTGTTTCCGTCCATTTGCAAGAGTGTGGCGGCGCTCATGCCGATGTCAATAGTAAGTGAATCTGTGTTCCATAGCCCCCAGAGTTTGTCGTCTGGTCCTCGAAAACCGTAACCATAATTCTCAGGGAGGACATATGCTGTTCTGTCACTAACTGGAGTGATGGTTCTAGGGTTAGCTTGAACGTACTGCCAGAACTGCTTCATGGCGTCGAGCTGCCCTTGCTGGAGAACATTTTGAGTGAAGTTTGCGTTGCTATCAAACACGATGATGTATTTTGCTCCATTTTCATATGCAACTAACATATCGCTATAAAGTGCTGGACCCGGCTCGATTTGCTGATTTTGCGTCAAAGTTATCATGACCCCCCAATCCTCGTTGAAGGCGGTGGCTGCTCCTCTGCAAAGAGCAACATTCAGTTGTTGGCTATCATTCGTCCAGCCAGTTTCCCAGCCAAACTCTGTAAAGACCGTGTTATACCCTGCTTGGTAATCATACCAGTAAAGCCCATAGTCTGAGGTAAACAATTGATATTCTGTTGGGTAAGCAAATCTCTGGGCAATTGCGAAGGACCCGTTGCGCAACAGCCGATTCATGATGTTAACGTAGCTTTCCGCTGCCTCACTATAGTTGGTCGCCGTAGTGACAATCGGATATTTGGCTTGGTCAAGTTGTTTTCCACCCTCTTCATCAAGGTAATAGATTCCTAGAAAACTGTCACCCCAATTGCCCTTTGCTTCTTGGAGCCATTGGCTTGAGGGATATCTGGGATCATCGGAGTAAACTATGAAAGTTAAACCCTTGTTGTACACGTACTGGCTGATGACAGTGAGTCTCGTTAGATTATAGTTTCCAGTGCATCCGATTACGAAGAAATTTGTGTAAGAACTGACATTATCGATTAATTGTTCAGTTGCAGCTAGTCTTTCGAAGGCGACATCGACGCCAAAATACAGGTTAGGCGAAGATTGCGTAGTGGCCGCTTGGATTGTCTGCGTGCCGTTCAGGAAAAGTGGCAAAACCAGCAACGCAATGAGCAGAACTGTGAATTGCTTTAGTTTCATTTAGTTTATATGAAAAAATTTGTTAATCTAATAAGACTTTACCAAAAACAGTATACAGTAAATTAAACTGAATTACAGCTGAATTTGTTCCAAATATCAATAACAGAGTTTAATCAAGAAAACATTTTCATTTTATCTCAATAATCTTTCATCAATTTCTCCCATTTCTTATCTGTGGCGCACCGAAAACAATCGCTGATCAATGCGAACAGTTAGATCGTTTTCTTTTCCAAATTTTAGGAAAGAATCTAAAAAATTTTGGGGCTCTTGCTAAAGAGACGAAATCAAAAGTAATAGTCACCAAGGACGGACCTTATCTCGTGAGCGGCGGTTTGCCTTTGATTCGAAGTTGCCTTGGTGTTGATTTCTTGTTAAATTTAGGGATTCGCTTAAATAATTAAGCGAGTCCCAGCGGACCCGACAATCTTATCTCCCATCAAAAAATGAGGATTCGCTTAATATTTTAAGCACATCCCAGCTGCTCCGCTGGGATCGACTCGGACGGCAAACATCCAGCTTGGAACTAACTAAACACCTTAAAATGCTGTTCTAAGAGAAATTGTTTTTATCCTTCCATGGAACTATAAATTATGAACTAATTGTAAGGGTGACATTATGCATTCTCTCAAAATTATGGTCGCAGCTTTTCTCGTATTAACCGTTTTGGCTTTTGCAGGAACCAGTTTTGCGCTTACCTACGGGCCATCTAATGGTTATGTACAATACAAAATTACTGCAAGCGGTACATCTGGCTTTTTCCAGTCTGTCAGCGGATTCGTTAATGAATCTGCCCAACCTACTGGTCAAACGGATTTCGTAAACCTCACCCTGGGCATATCCTCCACTGCGGAAAACTTTACTTACTCCAGAGATGTTAACACCACTTCTCTGCCAGAAATCTTCCCATACTTACCTGAAATTACAAACCAGTCCCTATCTTATCAAGCTCAAGGAGTCTCCATTAGCGCAAACCTAATTAATGAAGGGCAGACAGCTGTCACGTTTAATGGCGTTATTTATCAAGCAACAAAATTTCTCGTCTCTTTCTCAGCGGTAGATTCCTCCAATGCCCTATCTTTTTCGGGGAATGGCACCATAATCAGCATGCCATCGGGTTTAATCGACACTGTTCAATTCTCGCTAAATCAAACGGCATCAATCAACGCAACGCTCTTATCAACAAATCTTTCGCTTGACGCTCCAGCAAGCAGCATAAACCCTGTAGGTGTCTCAGTACTCGGCTCCGCCTTAGTAGTGGCAGTTGCAATTGCAGCCCCAACAATCTACAAGAGAGAGAAGAATAAAGGGCACGAAGAGCAAACTCGGGAAAATGAAAATAAAACTGGCCAAGAAAGCGACACGAAGCAAGAGGACGAGAAGAAGCCTTCCTTCTGGGTTGACTAACGCTGCAACAACGCAACGAGCGTTATTTATCCTCAAACAGAAAGCTTTAGGTGGAAATCGTCACGGCTAACTCTTCGGAAGTAATTGAGCTCAACGGAGTTGTGAAAGATTATGGCAGCAAGCGGATTGGCCCAGCAAATCTCACAATCGAAAAAGGGGAGATTGTGGGGTTTCTCGGCCCCAACGGATCAGGAAAAACAACCTGCATCAGGCTAATCTTAGGCTTAATCAGGCCAACCTCAGGTACAGTCAAAGTCAACGGATTTGACCCTATCGCCAATCATGTTGAAGCGTTAAAACACGTGGCGTATTCTCCTGAACTGCCTAACATACAGACCTTCCTAAGCCCAAGAGAACTTCTTAATTTAATTTCTCATGAGCTTTATTTCCAAGATAATAAAAGCCGAAACAGTGAGATAGATCGAGTGATTGAACTGGTTGGTTTACATGATTACGCTGAAACGAAGGTTGGCAAACTCAGCAAAGGGATGGTTCAAAGACTCAGCGTTGCCCAAGCCCTAATTGGCTCACCAGAAACTTTGATTCTAGATGAACCAATGATAGGTTTAGATCCTGCTGGAGTAGCACATTTTAGGGATGTTTTCAGGGACTTCGCATCTCATGGGAAAGGTACAGTTTTCATGTCCTCACATATTATGAGCGAAGTAGAATCGCTTTGTACCTCAGTGGCAATAATTCACCATGGGAAAATACTGTTCAAAGGGTCAATAGATGAAGTAGTTGGAGAAGTGTTAGATTACTCTCTTGTTGAACTGGAGACTAGCCCTTTGTCGTCTCAAACGATTCAGCAATTAAAAGAGATTCCAGAAATAACTCAAGTCAAACTAGTGGAAAGCGGCAAAATGGATACGACAGCTATCGAAATTACGGTCTGCGAACAGGACCGGGACATTAGACCATTAATCGCTGATATCGTAGTCAAGTCAGGCGCCAAACTCTACACCATCAAGCAAGGTGAGAACATGCTTGAGAAGGCTTACATAGAAGCGCTTAAGGAAACGAAAGGTGGCAAACTTTGAAACGCGCTGAAGTCATTTTCACTTTTGCCCGTTACGAAATCAAGCGTGCGATCGCACGGAAAAAAGTTTTGGCTCTTGTTGCTTTCACGATACTTTTGAGCGTACTTCCATATTACGCTTTGTCCCAAGCGGGAACTAACTTGATCCCGACAGAGGTCTACCCGTATCTTTGGGTTTTGGCAGTGCTCTTGGTTGGCCCTCTTTTCTTAAACTTCACGGCAATCCTGATAGCTGCAGGATCCATGTCAGAAGAATACGAGCAGGGCACCGCAGAACTCCTTTTGTCAAAACCAGTAAGAAGAAGCGACTACATAGCGGGAAAATTCCTCGGAGGGTATCTTCTGTTCCTTTTTATTCTTACTTTAACTCTTGTTTTATCCATCGCGTCAGCTTTCACTTTTTTTGGAGCACAAAACAATCTTTATCTAATTCCTGGATTATTCATAGCTCAAGCCTTTAGCTCGCTGTTATTCTTCTCTTTGGCTTTCATGCTTGGAGAACTAATTAGACGCTCTTCTCTTGCCTACATTTTCTCGTCAGCGGTTTTCTTTTCAAGTTACATTATAAGCGTTTTTTTGAACGCAATCTTTAGGGCAACGGGTAAAGAAGTCTACAAAACCGTTCAGATGTATCTTCCAACTTCTGCAGCAGGCTCGCTTCCTACTCAATATGCTTTGCCGAGGCTTCCCTCCACATTATCTGCAGCCCTTACCTCCTTTAGCACTTCAACTTCTGTATCCACGATTAACCTGTCAATTGAAATCCTGCTTGTTTACACGATAGTAAGCATCGCAATCGCCGTAGCCTACTTCTTGCGCGCCGACATTTCAAGGAAACTGAGCTAAGCTGAGGGTTCAACCAGGGTACATATTTATCCAAGCTTGCCCGTTCTTTGTTATTCCTTACCACAAAGTTAAGATTCGCTTAAATAATTAAGCGAGTCCCACCGGACCCGCACCCTATATAATTAAACAGTATGGGGGTTCCAAAGGTAATGGTTCTGCTAAAGCTTACGTTTTCTAAAGATCTTTGATCGATGGAACTCCGACGTATTCAAAGCCATTGACTTACAATTCGGGCAAACATCATTATCTATCATATGTTCACATCCAGTTTGCTTGGGCAGGGTCCAACTTGAACCAAAAACTTGTTTCAGCATGGCTTATTGCGTTAATATTAGGACATAAAAGCATTCTTTGAGTATCTGTTTACTTGTTTCAATTTCAATGCGCCGAGGAAGCTTGCATTCAAGACACAAAACCATATAATCGTAAATCTTTTAAGCATATGCACTCAAGTTTTACGAAAAGGTGAAAGAATGCAGCAAAGCGGAATAAAGAAGTTGAGAGTTGGCTACATCCTACTGGTCATCTTCTTTTTCTGCGCTTTTGCATTGTTGACTCACCCAACTCAAGCCGCGAACACAGTGTCAACAACCATAACCGTGGGAAACGAGCCCGACAGCGTTGCTATAGCGCCCAACAGCTTACACGCCTATGTTGGGCATTACGTCAATGGTTCGATGTCAGTTATAGACCTATCAACGAGCTCGATCACGGCGGAGGTGCCCCTTGGAAGCCATCCTGGCGATGTCACTGTAACGCCAAACGGCCTATACGTTTATGCTACGAACAGCGGGAGTAATTCGGTTTCGGTGATAAGCACTACTTCGAATTCACTGATAGCAACTATACCCGTTGGAAGCTACCCTGTTGGCGTAGCCATAACGCCTGACGGCAAATACGTCTACATAGCAAATGAAGTCAGCAATTCAGTCTCAGTCATAAATACAGCCACAAACTCGGTGACGACAACGATACTGGGTTTAAGCGATGCTTGGGGTGTGGCCATAGCGCATAACGGCGCATATGTCTATGTTACTGATGCAGGCAGCCGTTCGGTCTCAGTCATAAACACAGCGTCCAACACGGTGACAGCGACGATAACAGTTGGAACCGAACCTTTCGGCGTGGCTATTACACCCAACGGCAAAAACGTCTACGTGGTTAATAACATCAACGATTCGGTCTCAGTTATAAACACAACTACCAACACAGTCACGGCAACGATAATTGTGGGAAGGGGACCTGGCAATGTGGCTGTAACGCCAGACGGAAAATACGCGTATGTCACAAATGAATTCAGCCAGTCCCTCTCAGTAATAGACACAGCTACGAACGAAGTCACGGCAACGGTAAACCTAAAAGGAAATCCCGACGCGATAACTGTAGCCCCCAATGGCTCACATGTCTACGTTACAATCGGAAACAGCGGTACAGTCGTAGTAATAGACACAGCGACGGAACCAGCAACGAACGGGCTTATCAGCGCGTTAGACTTGGCCATATTGGTAATAGTTATCGTCGTAGTGGTTTTCCTCATTGTTATTGCTTTATACAGAAACAGCAAGAGAAGAACTATTTTAAGCCAGGCAACGTAAAAGACTTTCACTATTTCTTTTTTAAATCACTCGACAGACTTTTGTGCGTATTATCAGGCATCTTCCCACAGATGGCATCTTCCCACAGATCCTGCGCCAATCAGTTGATAGATTACCACTGAATTTAAAACTTGCTTATGAGGCAATACATTGAAGAGAACTTGACCAAATACGCCAAAGGAAAAAAATGGGTTTTTCGAGTGATGCCTCAAGGGCATAAGGGGTTCAAATCCCACCAGTCCATGATAAAATCTGAACCTCTTAGGGTATGGATACGTCTCAATCGATTTTGGGTTCAAATCCATAGAGTCTAATCGATTTCGGTTCGAATCACTTTCCCAGAGCGCTTTAGGGGTTTTATTACCATTTTCTAAAAAACAATCAGATGGGTGATACGTTAGGGACTTGGGGGTTTGCTGAGGCTCTGGAAACTAAAGGAAGAAAATTTCTTTTTAGGAGAATAAAGAAAATGTCAATTCTTCAATTGCAGCTATTTTGAATGTAACCAGAGCCTTAATCTCTCTCTAAATCTGAGAAGGTATTCCCAATCTTTCTAATATTTTAAAAGTAATCCTGATATGAATGTTTTAGAAGAGACCTTAGATTTAAAAAACTATAAAATAAACAAAGAGAAAACCTGAAGGGAATAAAGATGATGAAAAAACAATCAACGCTTTTCCCAGAAAATGAAGTCACAGTAATATCAGAACTGGACCTAAAGGAAGCTGAAAAGATCGCGGCTCAAGTCAAAGCCGCAGGAAAACTCGCTAAGTGCTGGAAACAACCCTTAGAATGCGAGAGTCCTTCCCGCAGACTATTCTTTCCTTTGCAGGATTTTTTCGAGTCGCCTCTTGTAATCAGAGACAAAATTCTCGCCGTAGACGTCTCCATCGTGACCCAGCTCAAGAAGTAGCTGACTACAAGAAGCTAGAAAAAACCCTTGTCCCAATCGATAAGAGAGTATAATGGAGGAATCAGCATGCAAGGAAATGAAGACAGTCTAGTAGTTTTATGGCGCGCTGGCTTGTCCCAAAATTAATTAATGTTTATTTTTGAGTCGGGGTCTCGTATTTTTTGAGAAACGTCCAAGCTTAGGAGGTGACCCCAAGCGGGACAAGATGAACACGAGACCCTAGAAACCCTCTTTCGAAACGTGGACTTAAGCTTTGCCAAGAACATTGCACAGACGGTCCTGGAAGACCTCCAAGAAACCCTCTGGGCATTTTCAGAACGTTCATCGTTATGCGTATGAAGGGCGTTCGCAGCCTAAGAGAAATGACACGGCTCCTTGACGTTGACCAACGATTGAGGAGAATATGCCTGCTAAAGACAGACGAAGCAGCTTATTCTAGAAGCGTACTGAGCAGGTTCACCAGAAAAATCGGAGAAGACAACCTCAACAAAATAATCGACGAGAAAGTCGTCTCGCTCCTCAAGATCAACCAGGCAAAAGAGGTTGACGTCGTGTTGGATGCTTCCTTCATCAAGGCCTGGAGCACAAGAGATCCTCAAGACAACCAGACAGGCTACTCAGACCCTGAAGCACGGGTCGGCAGAACGGGCAGAACATTTGGATTAGGCTGCAAGCTTCATTTATCCATAGATTCCAAGACGATGCTTCCTCTGTCATGCACGTTTGCTTCTGCAAACCAAAATGAGAAGAAACACTCATTAACAATCCTAGAGAAGGCAAAGCGGGTTCTGAAGAGTTCTGGAACCAAACTGCGAAGTGTAGTTGCGGACAGCCAGTACAGCGACTCCAAATTGAGAATGGCCGTTGACAAATCAGTGATTCCTTACCCGGCGAACCAGAGGAAAAGCGCTGAAGACGTTTTGCGTGTGGACAAGAAATTTAGGACTTACGGGCCTGAAGACCAAAGGGAAGAGTATCATAAGCGGCCTCCGATTGAGGCGGTGAACAGCTTCTTGAAGACCCAGTACAACATGGCTGTGAACAAGGTCAGAGGTTTAAAGCAAGTAGCTTCCTATGCATTGTTTAGCGTACTTTGTCTGGTTCTTAACAGGGAAGCAGCCGTAAACATTGGACGTTCGGATAAGGCAGTGTCACCAACGTACTTCAACACGTAATATCGGGACAAGATCTCCTCAACAACAGCTGCATGCTCCCACCGCCACACGGTTCTTCCACGCTTATATCGAGTACACTTCGTCAAGAAGAAACCGCACGAAAAACAAGCATCAGTGCGGTAAACCCTCATCCTCTTTCGGTGCGCGTGATCCAAATAAGAAAATTCAAGCCGTTTACCCCGGACACAGAAACGTGTCCGAACCCCTGTCATAAACAAATTTATCGCTGGAGAATTCCCGCGTGGGAATACCCTCTTTTCGGTCTTCCTCTTCCATTTCGCTTATGTATCATGTTGAGGCTGCCTACGAAGGCGTCTATGAACCTGACCGGGTTTTCCTTGTCCACGTATCCTTCTAGCGTGTCTGGGAAGAGCGCTGTCTGGTTTCTGTTGAGGCCTTCTACGTGTTCGCTCATGGCTCATCAGTAGCTCTAAAGCTAGTCTAGATTTAAGGCTAACGGTCACCTGCCAACAACCGAGAAGACTTTTTCACACGGTCTCTGTCCCGAAATTATGTGGAAATAGTCTGCCTTGAAATTTATATGTCCTTAATCCTTTTCTTAACAGCTTCAGCATTGCTTCTAGTTAAACCGCCGGAATGATGCTGCTTCGAGTGAAGTACAGCATGGTCAATTATATCATCGTCACAGAACGGCGTTATCACGCTCCATCCGCAGGTTGGGCAAATAAAGGACTTCATCTTCTTAGTCTGTTCAATTTTTTGATTTTCCAAAAATCCTCCTCCACGACATACTATTTTGAATTCAGAAGAATGAATACAAGTTGGCTCAAGTTTACTTAAAGCTTTCCAATTTAGAGAAGCGCAGCTCGTGAGTCTTTCAGCCTCTGCTTCTCAACAAAATAATAATTACAGTTATTACAAGTGCTGTGCGCTTTCAAGTATGTGGCAACGGTTGTACAATCACATATCTTTAAATTGCAATTGCTTTTCCTAATAATTGGCATTAGTTTTTGAAAGAGATGAATGAAATGAATTGGAAAGTTTTAGCTGCTCTAACAATTATCATCGCATTTGCCGCTGCATTCTCAGCAACAGCCGTTAACGCATTTCCTTTTCCCAAAATAGTTGGCCAAGTCTACACTATTGACAACGCTATTGCAGGCAACAATGTCTTAGTCTTCAATCGCTGGTGGGATGGCTCACTTACGGGTCCAGCCACGTATTCAACAGGAGGCACGGGAACAGGTATCGCATTTCATAGCCAAGGCGCAGTTGCCCTAAGCGAAGACGAACAATGGCTAATAGTAGTAGATGCAGGAAGCAACCAGATCTCAGTGTTCCAAGTCAAATGGAACACCTTAACGTTGACCGACGTTGAAAGCTCACATGGGACAACTCCGATAAGCGTAACGATAAACGATAACCTGGTATACGTACTAAATAGCGGATCAGGCAACATAGCGGGCTTTTGGCTAAGCAGAACAGGAATGCTGAATTACATAGCTGGGTCAAATAAGGCTGTAATTGGTACATCTCCCGAGCAAATAGGATTCAACCCCGAAGGAAACGTTTTAGTAGTCACAGCGAAAGGCTCAAACCAAATCGACACCTATACAGTTCACGATGGACGAGCCAGCACTGCCATGACAACCGCCTCAGCGGGCAATGGACCATACGGATTCGCATTCAACGCCAAAGGCTACTTGATCGACAGTGAAGCAGCATCAGCATCGGCCTCCTCCTACGCTCTAAGAGAAAGTGGCAAACTGACAACCACAAGCGGAGCGATTTCAAACGGACCATCAGGAACTCCCTGCTGGGTCGCCACAACCGAAAACGGAAGAATCGCCTACACAGGCAACGCAGGGGGTGGCATCTCAATCTATTCGATCGCACATGACGGAATGCTCAGTCTATCCAGTTCAGTCGGTGCCAGTACAAGCGGAGCCGCACTTGATTTAGCATTGAGCGACAGAAGCGGATTCCTCTATGTTTTGAACGGAGGCTCTTCCACAAATATCGTAGGTTTCGAAGTCGACCGAGACGGCAGCCTCTCTCAAGTGACATCGACAAGCACTTTTGCAGGATCAGCAGCCGGCTTAGCAGCCACATAGAATAGAAAGTACAAAAGCCAAACCGATATCTCTCCCTTTTTTATTTTCCTTTAAAAAACTATTTCAGCGCGCTTGTCCCGATATTATGTGTTGAAGTATGTGTAAGACTGGTTGCCGCTTGCCGTGAAAGCCACCCATACATTCAGGGAAGCAAATGCAAACGTGCATCCGTACCTTAGCCGCCCTTCTCCAACGCAAGTTCTCCATTATGGCTTTCTTTAAGGGCAGAAAGACATTCTTCAGCGTCAGGATCAAACGTAACCACAGAGCTCACCTAATCAACTTAGTTTCCTCGAAATGTCTGCACGCAAAAAGTAAGCTGCTGCGATGGCTATCGCTACGAGCGTGTAAGTGAGTAGGATTTCAATCGAAAGTCCAATCGTGGGTACAACCGCACTAAAACTGATGAAACGAAGAGACTGAGACAAGATCGAGGGAAGCCTCGGGAGCGCGTACTGAATCGGAAGCGAACTCGCAGGAGCAGTCGGAAGATAAATCTGAACGGTCTTGTAGATTGACTTATCCGTGAGGGTATAAATCAAACCCAAGAAATCGCTCATGATTAAACTTGAGAAGAAAACGGCTGAAGAGAAGATGTATGCGAGCGAAGAACGTCTGATTAGCTCCCCAAGCATGAACGCAAGAGAAAAGAAAACTAGAGATGAGAAGGCTTGAGCTAAAAAGAGCCTAGGAATTATGCCCAAGCTGTTTTGGGAGCCGAAAAAAGTAAATGCAGAGGCTACGGATAGAAAAACATCTAAGGCAAGTATCATAAGGAAGAGAATGTACCCGCCCAGAAACTTGCCTATGAAATAGTCGCTTCGCCTCACAGGCTTTGAGAGGAGAAGCTCCGCCGTCCCCTGCTCGTACTCTTCAGACATCGCTCCAGCCGCAATAAGGATTGCCGTGAAGTTCAAAAAGAGCGGCCCAGCGACGAATACACCCGCGACCCAAATGTAAGGGTAAACAGAACTTGGAATTAGAGTAGTCCCCGCCGTGACAAGGCGTAGTAAGGAACTACGCCGAGAAGTATAGTGAAAGCGACCAGCGCTAAAACCTTCTTTCGCGCTATCGCCCGCCTAATCTCGTACTGCGCGAACGTGTAGATTACTTCAGCACGACTCAATGCTTACCACCATCCTTTCCCCGGAGCGCCTCAATGTACGCTCGCTCAAGCATGTTCTCCCCTTGCTTGATCGAGTAGAGCCTGGCGCCGGACTTCACGACCAGATCTGAGATCAAAGGCCTGATATCCTCATTTTGTCCCCGGACCGTAATTTCAATGACATTTAAATCCTCACTACTTTTTCTGCCAACAGGATTAATCTCAAAAACCCCAGGAATCTCTTTCAATCGTTGAACCGTCGCAGGATTAAGAGGACTAGTTTCTAAGAGGACAAGAGAGTAGTTTAGCACTTTCCGAATTACTTCGTCCACTGGGCGGACGTTGTGGCGTTGGGAGCATGCTGAGGTGCTGGATGAGCTGAGGGAGAGGATGCTTCGTGAGCCTGAGAAGATAGCTTTAAGGAAGGAGCTTGTGGAGCATCCGTTTGGGACTATGAAGCGAGCATTCAATCAAGGTTATCTTCTGCTCAAGGGACTTAGGAAAGTGAGCGGAGAAGTGGGCTACACTATGCTGGCTTACAATATGAGGCGGGTTCTGAACATTCTTGGACCCGGGTTCATGCGGGTTTTCTGGTGAAGTCGGGGAAGAATGGCAGTAGAAAGGTAGAGAAACAGGGTTTTAGCAACCTTGAAGCCTTGACGCGCAAAGTAAACAATGAATTTTCACACGGTCTCAACGCACTGGCGCGCTTCGCAGCTATATTTTCCTAATCCTTGTTTCGGAGACTCCAGAATTTGGACTGCTTGGTTTTGATCTTTTATAGATTCTATAAATTGCGGCAACTATCAATATACCTACAATAGAAACAACTATGGCTTCAGCAACTGACACAATATCCCCGAGTTGAATCAAGTTGCTGGGACCACCAGACACTGTCGCGTTGTTGGGGTATCCACGGCTTTCCCAGTATCCGAGGTAGCTTGAATCGTTTGACACATCGATTTCTGTTACCCATTTTATCCATTTGTATCCATATTGGTTTTGAGCCACGAGCGCGAAGGGGAATCCAGCAGCAGCGGGAAGAGTGACGTTGTTCAATTTATAGGCTAATATTAAGTTGTTTTGCACGATGTAGTTCAATGGAAGCTCGGTTGAGTAGCCGTCTGAGGCGTAGAAGATGACTGTTGTGGCGTTTGGGCTGGCTCCTGCATCTTGGAGCAGAGCATTCACAAGGACGCCCTGCCATAACACGGTGACGCTCCAGCCTTCCACGCACAAAAGCGTTGCTACTTTCTGGTTTGATGTGAAGTTATTCACCACATCGTCGTACGTATACTCCAAGGTGTTGTTTACGAGACCAGTGACGGTTAGCTTGTAAGTTGTCTGGTTTAAGTACTGCGTTCCATCAATGGCAACATCAGGATGTTGGTCGATGTCTTCGATGAAAGCGCTGATTGGTGTTAGGCTTTGATTCTGATATTGGGAAACTTCTCCTGGGTAGAGGGAAGATGTGGGTGTCGGAGAAGGTTTAGAAAAGTTCTGAACAATGAACAGTGACAAGGTTAGTATAACGACTAACAGCACTGCGATTAGAACTATTCTTTTATATCGTTTAAGAACTTGCATTTACATTAATATGATGATTTTTAGCGTATTTATTTGTAGCGTACATGGTTGTTCAATAATGGTCAGAAAGGTAATAATGCGCTTCTTGGCATTCCCAACCAATCCCCTGATTTTAAAATCATAAAGATCTGGACTCCCGTTTGTCCACTCTCACGCCTGGGCGTTTCGCTTTCAAAAACTGTTATTTTTGGGTATATAATTGAACCTTTTTGTTCTTTCAGTTTTACAATTCCATTAAAGAATTGAGGATCTTCATTTTTTGCTGGCAGCAGTTCCCGCTTTCGAGAATTTATACGCTTTTTCTCATTTGCTGATATGAGGTCTCGCTTTTGTGGATTCGAATGCTTATTCTTTTTCCTCTTGTTTTTTGAAGGCTTCAACCCCATCTTTCTTTGCCAAGAAGTAAAGCTCAAACGCTTATTACTCATTCAAATCAGTCCAAAATTTTTTCAGAACCCTATCTACATCTAATCCAAATTCCTCTTATCTAATTAAACTTTCATAGAAACTCGAACGACGCCGACGTCAGCAACATTTTGCGAAACTGGGTTTTGAATCCCCGCCAGAGTGGAGATATCACCCGAACACTTTTGAACAATTTGATGTACTATCTTGCTGTATCCTCTATTGGCAGAGCGCGCGAGTGAGGCAACGAACAGGACAAGCCTAAAGTTTCAAACACTCCTTTCTCGTCTTCCCCTGCGATTATACTATTGTCTTTGATTAGGCCTTCGCTGTACTTGATCCTCAGCCCTTTTGAAATGGCGTAGCCTGCAAGCCACATATTATGTTCCGTTGAGCCAATTCTAACAAGCAGGTGAATGTTTATTTTTGACTTTAATTCCTGCCGTGTAGACCGTTCCGCAATAATTACATTTTATTGGTTGAGAAGGGTCAAGAATTGTAAGGTTCGCTCCGCATTGTGAACATTTTAAGGGCATAATCTCTGTGCTTCTCATAGCCAAGAACCTTTCAATGATTTCTTGTGTTGAATATGATAATTTCAGACCTGAGCCTTCCTTGAAAAATGCTATTTGTTTGATTTCTCTTTGAGGAGTGGGAGTACCCTGCGCCTTGATTAAGAAGACCTTGTGGTAATCTCGAAAAGACCCTCTGCCCTTGATGTCTTTGTGAAGTCTGCCTTTGTAGGAAAATAAATACTTTGAGTCTAAAGGCTTTAACCCTGTTTCTTCTTGCAATTCTCTCATGGCAGCTTTTCTTCGAGTTTCACCTTTGTTTGCACCACCACCTGCAAGTATAAAAGATTCACTGCCTTGACTGACAACTAAAATACCTTCAGGAAACTCCACAATCGCAGTTCCTCTTCTTCGATTGTAAACCATTGATGTTTCCTCTTTGGCTCTATTCTTTGCTGTGAAGATTTAACACTTGTGTTGTCATCAATTCAGGCAGGTATTTTCCAATATTCTAATTCACTTTCAAGACGGTCTCTACTGCGCGCGCTAAAGAAAAAGAACAAGAAAACTATTGAAATCACAACTAGAAATAAACCTAAAACTAAGAGTGGAAAAGAATACAATGAACCTGTAGGCAAATAGACTTGCGAAACCGCTAGTGACAAGATGCCTGAGACACCAAACGGAAGAGCCATTAAGCCATAGGTGCGAGAATTAAGCCATTTAGTAGACACTTATCTTTACTAAATTGGATTTGGGATTGGATTTGGCTGAGGGTTAGGGGTTGGTTTAGGGTTAGGGGGTTCTTCTCCAATTGTGACGCCTATCGATTTTTTCATGATTTTCATCTTGTTATACACTTCTTTTATTGTTTACCATGATAGAATATGTTTCAAAAGGAATATGTATTTTGGTCCGCGTGTCTTCAGGGTTCTTGTTTTCTTCGTTCTCGATAAGTAGTTGCTTCAGGGGTTTTTATTTTCTTTCCAAAAATTGGTTGCGCCAAAGTCCCCTAATTCCATCCGACCAGAAGTCCGAGCTAACTCCTAATTTGCAGAAAAGATGACAAGCGTAGGATGTAGTATCCAAACTCCCAGCATATTCTCCGTGGTGGTGGCTTCGAAACCCTAAAGCCCTGGAGGTATCACCTGCAAAATCCTTTTTTGGAAGACGCAGTTTTTGAATATTTTTAAATACTTTTAATATTAATTATTTTTAGGGACGTCTGCTTTTGGTTACAGAAAAGAAGATTGGAGATAAAACAGTTTTCCTCTGCGACATTTGCGGCCTTGGATACTCAGACCAGAAGACCGCTCAAGACTGCGAGGACTACTGCAAAGCTCACCCCGGCTCTTGCAGCGTGGAGATATCCGCGAAAGCCGTCTATCTTCCAGAGAAAAAATAGCCATTTTGGATCGCGCTAAAGGTGCAAAGTCTGACCTATTAGCTCCTGCAGTTTCTTCAGGTCATATGTGTTAAACCTTTTTTCAGCTTCAAAGACGTAGCTAGAATTCCATAAGCCCGAGCTACGAACTTTTTCAGCATAGGATGCCCTGATTCAACTAATATTTCTTTAAAAGCGCGGCGCTCTGCCTTGTCCCTCTAATATGTGATTTGGTTGTTATCTTGAATGGCCCACGGTTCTTTATAGTTAGTTAGTAGGTCAGTTACCTTCTTTCTTCACTTAGTCTTGCTGCATATCAGCTGTTTTGAGAAGAGAGAACTAATCTTTTTTCAAGGATTAAGGTAGTAAGGAAAGCGGGTTGGAAGGCTTCATCGACAAAATATACCGAATAACAAAAGAAGGGGAACTAACCTGCCAACTGTTTCCCACACGTCTCCGTTGAGACGGCGTATCTGCACTGTTATTATCTCTGCCTTTAGATCAGACTTTCCCGCCCAAACACTATTGGAGGGTTATGGTTTGCGCAGACAGCACAAACACCCAGTATCCGCTGCTGTCCTGGATTGTGGTTGCCGCCTGGTAGCTTGTGCCCGCCCACGTTTCAAGCTGATAATATCCGCTGAATACTGAGGAAGCGGACACAGTTTGCCCGTATACGCTGCCAACCATGTTCCAGCCGGCGTTCAGGTTCACTGTGCACGTGGTCTGCGGGGTGCCTGTCAAAGTCAGCGTTTGGCTTGACGGCACAAATATCAAGTAGGATTGCCCAGCTGTGACTGTTGTCGGCGTCGTGTAGCTGGATCCGTTCCAAGTCACGGCTTCAGCCCCTGAGATGCCGCTGAGAACACTGCTTAAGTTCGGGTTTGCAGGAACCGCTGAAAACGACACTTGGTTCCAGCCAGCATTTAATTGTATGCCTGAGATTCCAAGTCCAATGTTGAAACTGAAGTAAACAATGCTTGAGTCTATGCCGGACCCAATAACCAGGGATAACTGCGCTGGTATGATGCTTCCAGGGCTCAACTGTACGCCGGTGCAGTTTAACGTTAATGTGAAGTCCTGTGAGTAATCGCCTGATAAAACGTTGTCTGACGCGTCTTCATAAACGAAGTCGGATGCTGTGGGCGACTCTAACAGGAAAGAAGAGGATCCAGTGTTCTTCAAGTAAAATGTGGCTGTGCTTGCTACTCCTAAAGTGACGGTTCCCCAATTTACTGTTGTAAGCGGTGACTGGGCTTCTGAATCTGAATAAACTGCTAAAGACGGGGTGGCGGCTTTGACAGTTGAATAGCAGTTTGGGAATCCTTTTTCGCTGCGGAAAACCCAGAAGACTGTGGCCGTAACCAAAATGACGAGGGCAATAGTGGCTATTTTCTTCTTCAATTTCAATTAACTCCCTCTTCCTTGTCCTTGTCCTGGTCCGGCAGAGCTATGAGTTGTGATTCAGTTATTTTTACGGGTTGGGGGTTCCACCCGGCGAAACATTTCTCGATGTCGTCAAGGCGTTGGCGTATGTTCATCATTTCTTTAGATATGTTTTCAAGAACTGATCGCCGCATTATTTTCTCCTTCTAAGAATCACCGCTACCGCAAGCAGCACAGCAGCCACAGCCATAACGAACACTGCTATTTTGACGGATACATCCACTATGCTTGAACCGCCGACGCTGAAAGACCCGATGCTGAAAGACGGAAGCTTCCAGCCGTACCAGAACATCCACCATGGATGGCTGGGTGTCGATGAAGTGGGCTGTAGTGTCGAGGTGGGTGTGGGTGATGGGCTGCTGGAGAACCCGCTTCCGCTTGAGCCTCCGCTGCCGCCTTCTGACCCTGATCCTTCAGCCGCCGTCGGTGAAGGGCTGGTCGACGTCTCCGACGCGTCTACCGTGAAGCTGTATAATGTGCCTGTGTTCGCAGTGAAAGTGTGAGTGCCCTGAGTCAACATGTTGATTTGGCTGCCTCCGCTAGGGGTTAGAGTCAATGTGGATGCTGGCACGCTTGTGCTCCAGCTCAGAGTCAGCGATCCTGACTGCCCCACGTTTTCAACGTATAAGGTCCAGAGCCAGGTTGTTCCCGAATCCGGTTGGATGTCCTGGCTGAGGCCCTGCAGGTTAACTGGGCTGCTGGGGTTTCCGCTTTCGTACAGGTAACTGTAGACGCCCTGCGGCGGCGCAGGAGGGACAACTAAGTCGTTGGATTCGTCAAAACCAGAAATCGCCGTGCTGCTTATGCCGAAGGTTGTGGTGCTGCTGTATCCGCTGCTGGAGGCGGTGACTGTTAAGTTCCAGTCTGTTGTTGCATGTGTTAAAGGCGCATAAATCAAAGTTGCTGAAAGAATAATTAATGCTGCTAACGCAAGTTTTTTGCTGTTCAAATCCACGTTTCCTCTAAAAGAAAAAAGAAAGGAAATCTGGAATCTGCTAAGCTCGCCTTTTCGTCAGCACAGCAAGGGAGCCAACAATCACAACCGATAGTATAGCGACGACGACTGCGAAGGGAACCCAGCCGGTTGGAACCAAAAAGCCGCCGTAGCCTGACTCTTCTGAAGCAACACTGAAACTGATTGGGGCCGTTGACTGATGCTGCACGCCGTTCGCGTCCAAACCCGTCAACGTTGCTGTGAGGCTGTAGCTGCCGGCAGCTGTTCCAGCTGGAAGGTTGAACTCCACGGTTACCTGCCCTGAACTTCCGTAGAAGATGCTTGGCAAATTAACCGCTGTCACGTACTGGGCCAGAGAACCCGTGAAGGAAACTGATTCCACGTTGAAGTTGGATCCTACAAACGTGAACGCTAAAGTTTCCGTCTGGTTAGCACCCGCTGTCACTGTGCCCAGGTTCTGGCTGCTCAAAGTCACCGATGTTGAGCCGACTGAGGATCCGCCTGAGCCTCCGGACCCGCCTGAACTAGACGACGCCCAGCTGACAACAACAGAGGCAAAGTTGCTGTACAATCCTGTGAGGACCCCGGTTGCGGTGTTGTATGCTCCTGACATTCCCGTCACAGTTACTGGTACCCCGTAGCTGCCGCAACTGAACACTAACGTGCCAGAGCCTGTGCTCACAAAGTTGACTGTTAAGGTTTCGCCGTTCCAGGACAATGTCGACAGTGGCGTATCTGCTTCTTCAACGTAGAATCTGCTGCCCCACGCATCAAAATTGACTGACACATAGTTGCTGCTGTTGGCGACGGAAACACTGAAGACTCCACCGGTGTAGGCGGTGCTGAGCACGTAGCTGACGCCAGTCACGTAGGTTGGGACCTGCCAGCAGTCAGTCACGAAGGTGCACGTCGAGGTCGACGCGCTGAAGTTCACTGCCAGGTCCGTTCCATCCCAGGCGACGTTGCTTATGCCTCTATTGGCAGCTACATGGTGGGTGACACTGTTGAATGTGTACGGGTACGCCGTGCAGCTAACAGGGCACGTCATGCTGCTGGTTACTGTGACGCTGAAGGTGGCGTTAACCGAAACCCCATTCCACGTGGCGGATCCTTGATATGATGTACCGGCTGTGATGTTGGTCAGGGAAATCTGGCCAGATAAAGCCGGGTAAGGGGTGCCATTAAGCGTGAACACTGTGTTTGGCAGCAGGTTCCCCGCGGTGTCCTTGGCCTGCAGTGTCAAAACTAAGTTTCCTGAACTCTGGGAATAACTCGCCGTGTAGGTGCCGGTCACGGTTTCTGCAGCGTTCATTGTCAGCGGCGACGTCGCCGACGCAGTCTGCAGATTGAAGCTTTCACCGCTGTTCGAGCTCGAAACAGTCGACGCATAGCTGAAGGTCGCGGTTCCCCCGCTATTAACCCAGAGGGCAAATGGCAGTGCACTGTAGGCCTTGGAGGCGCTATTCACCGTCACCACTGTTCCGGTTGCGGAACTGTCAAGGCCCGTCTGCGCGAAAGTCACCTGGTACTGCGTAGTCCAGGCTGCGGATTCAGTGATCGCCCCGTTCATGGTGACGGAATCCGAAGCGGTTGAGCCGCTGTATGATCCTGTGCCGGTTCCTGTCCATGCGCTGAAGACATACTGGGTCCCGGTTGCTCCTGCAGCAAGCGTGGATACAGTGAAGGTTGCGTAAGCCCCTGAGTTGTACCAGCCCCGGCCAGAAGGGGAACCAAAGCTTGAAGTCACCGTCAAATAGTACTGGGTTCCGTAGTTGCCCGTGATTGTGGCTGCTGCAGAAACCGTGTAAGGCGAAGTCTGCGAGGAAACCGACAGGACGAATTGTTTCCCGGCTGTGCTGCTGCTGACTGTGCTGGTCCAGCTGAAGATAACTTGGCTGCCGCTGTTAACCCAGACCTGGTAGGGCAGACCTGAGTAGGCTTCGTTGTTGCCGGCGGCGGTTACCACAGTGCCCTGCGCCGAACTGTCCAGGCCTGACTGCGCAAAAGATACTTGGTACTGGGTGGTCCAGCTGGCTGTGGACGTCTGCGCCTGGTTCAGGGTGATGGCGCTGCTCTGTGCGTAGCTGGTGCCGCCCGTGCTCCAGCTGCTGAAGACGTATTGGATTCCGCTGCCTCCGTTGACTGTGCCTGCGTTCAAGCCGGCATAGGCGGTTGTTCCTTGAGTGTACCAGCCTGAACCCGAGGGCACGCCATACGCGCTGTTGACTGTCAGGTAATACTGGGTTACCCAGTTTGCCGACGCAGTCACCGGCGTATTCATGGTGATCGCGTTGGATTGCGCGTAGTTTGTGCCGCCGGTTGACCAGCCGGTAAAAGCGTACTGGGCGCCTGAACCCGCAGAAACCGTTCCGGTGCTGAGGCCCGCGTAGGCGGCGGATCCAACGTTGTACCATCCGCTGCCCGACGTGGATCCGTAGCTGCTGCTTACTGTGAGAGAAACCTGCTTCTGCCAGTAATAATAGATCGTGTGTGCGGCGGTTACGTCTGTGAAGGTGTAGCTGGTTCCGCTGTACTGGGCTCCTGCGCCGCCGTTGTCGATGCTGTACCCGGTGCAGACGTATTGGACGCCGCTGCCTCCGCTCCATGGCGAAGTAACGCTTGTTGCGTAGGATCCTCCATAATTGGCGCTTCCCGACGCTGTTGCAGATCCATAGCTGGAATAGACGGTAATGGTGTAAGTGATTGGTGACGTCGAGACTGAAATGGTGTGCGGCCCTTGGACGTTGCTAAAGCTGTAAGAACCCGTTATTGGAACTGAACCGCCGTCAACTAAAACACTGTTGATTGAGTACCCTGTGTTAGCTGAATATGTGAAAGTCGGCGAGCTACCCTGGTCATAATAGGTCGTTCCAGATGGGCTAATGGTTGAATGTGAATCTGAGCTTGCGGTAATTGGAAATTGATAAGTCACTGAAAGGTACGGCGCGTTGCCTGATTGACTGGTGTCGATCGCTGCGTCAACACCATTATTGAAAACGCCATTAATATCGTCGGAAGTTCTGAGGCAAAACTTTGTTTCTCCGCCGACATTTATCCAGCTTAAGCCTTGGCTGCTGAGGGAAATGCTGTTCCAGCCAGTTGAGCTTACTGTAGCCGACCCGCCGTTTCCATTATAGTTTCCGTTATAGAAGTCACCGGCTGCTAACGGATCATGCGGGTAAGTAGGCTGCCCATTTTGAATGACTACAGTGGGAGAACTGCCAGAGCCCAAGGCGTTTATGTCCAGATTCAGGGTTGCACTTGTGATAACGGCTCCCGATGGTATTGAGCTCGTGTCAAAGAAGACAAAGCTGCGGTCAACGTAATAGTACGTGCCGCCGGCAACGATTTGCCATTGCCCACACATCATTTGAGTGTAGCCGTTATCCACGGTTCCTGAACTTGAAGATTGAGACGCGCTGTAGCTGGTTAAGTAGCTGTAGATGTAGCCGTTAGAGGCGCTTGAGTAAAAGGGGGATGTTGTAGCTTTCGCTGAATGCATCCCTGCCAAACTGATTCCGCACAACAGAACAAAAAACAACATGACTGCGGATACACTTTTCTTCATTTGTTAATTTCCTCAAGAGATAAAAGAGAAAAATCTGCCGGGTACTCGACAACTTTCTTCACTTTTTTCCTCTAAAAGAAAAATTTGGAATCAGCGGAAACGTGGGTGGTTTGCTTTGTTTTCTTTTGCGCCAAGCCACGCTGGAATCACGATGCCCAGCACGATCCAGAGGAGACATAGCAGAGCCAGAATTCCGTCTGAGGCAGTGAAAACCGGTGGGAACAACGGCAAATTCGACGGTGTTGTAAGGTAACTGGTGACGGTGAGGATCGCGTTGTAGGTTCCATGGGCGATTACCGGCGCCAGGAACGCGTGTGTCAGCTCGAGCAACGCCAGCAGCAGCATGCCATCGACGAAGGCGGGAATCAGGTACCAAAAGTTGTTGTAGGCCTGTATCGCGTGGAATCCGGCCCAAAGCAGAACAGGCGTCAACGCAATCAACCACATCAGGAACGGCCCCAGCTTCTTGTAGTAGGCCTTAAACTCAGTGTACCCCGCGAATTTGAGGAGTTCCTCGGCGAGGGCAACCACTGTGTACGTGAAGAGTATGTCGCTGATTACGCTTGTTGTGACGCTGGTTTGGCCGGGGATGCTGCTCAGAGGCTGCAGCGAAGCGGGAAAAACGCTTGCGGATATTACAGATACCAGGTACATGAGGCCGGCGAAAAGGAAGATGTAGAAGACGTAGAGGGGCTTGAGGTTTTGATAGTAGTTTTTGCCGGCGTCGCTGAACAAGTTAGCAAATAACAGAACCACCAAGCTGAAGATGGCGATGATGCAGTAGACAATGATGATGAATGCGCTGCCGAAGCTTGTGGCCAACAAGTTCGAGTTGGTGACCTGCAGCAGAAAAAAAGTCACTGTGAAAACCGTGAGGACCAAAAAGATAATGACGTCCGCAACTCTGGATCTAGTAACCATATTCTTCAGCTCTCATAAGAAAAAAGAAGACTTAGAGGCCTAAACGTGGCTTCTTAGACGTTAACAGGCCACCCACCATCGCTAAAAGAGCAGGGCTGACTGAGAAAGCAAGAACACGGTCCCACCAAATCGCAGCGTTCGAAGTCGCCGGAATCAGCCCAGTCCACAATTGCCACATCGCGCCTTCAAGAATTAAATGTTAATAGTGACTTAGTGACACTTTAGTCTAAGACCAAAAACAGGTGAAAAAAATAATGAATTGGGATTATATCGCAGGATTCTTTGATGGAGAAGGGACAGTTTCTTTCTCTATTATTGAAAACCCGTCAGGTTACGGGTACGATATTAGACCTTTAGTTAAAATTTCTCAGAAAGATAAGCAAATACTTGAAGAAATACAAGCATTCATGAATATTGGTAATACTGTAAGTAATGGTCATCATACAAAAACAAATAATATCAATTGGACGCAAAGAGCATACTCAGTCAATGTTTCCAGTTATCAACATCAAAAATTTGTGTGTAATATGCTTAAAGACAAAGTTCATGTAAAAAGCAAACAGTTTGCTTTGTTGGATGAATTTCTTGAATTGAAAGCAATGTATTTTCGCAAAACAGTTCCCAAAGAAATGACATTGAAGCTCTTGGACATAGCTGAAAAAGTTAGCCAAGCTAGCGTCAAACCCAATAAATATTACAAAGCCAAGATTCAGAAAGCAAGAAAAGCAGTTCTTGAGTCTGCATGGAGTCCCGATGCTAAAGCCGAAAGTGCGAGAAGAAATTCAACAAATTTTTGGAGGGCAGTCCGACAAGGAAGACTACCGAAACCTAAAAGACCTGAATATAAATTTGCTAAGTATATCGAAGAAAAGAAACAGGAAGCGGCTCAATTTCCTCAAATGACTATAGAGATACTAACTCAAGCCAAAAGAGAGCTACCAGAAAGAGCATATCTGAAGTTAAGAAAACAAATGGGAGTAAAGCATAATCTACAAATTTTTCTTGATTAACCTAAGCGTGGTTTCTTCGAAGTTAATATTCCACCGAAAATTGCGAGAATTGCAGGGGAAACAGAAAAAGCAAGAACTCGATCAACCCAAATAGCAGCACTTGATGTCGCTGGAATAATCCAAGACCAAACCGACCACATAAAGCCATCCTCATCTTGGTAAAAAATTCCACTAGCTCCGGTGAAGTGTCCTGTTGTTGCCCATTGAACATAAGGTGATGACCAATCCACAACTACGAAAAAGCTGAACGTAATAAGCAAAAGCCCAAGGGTTTGCTGTATGCTTTTGATTTTGACTCCGAAGATCACGAGGTCAAGTCTGCTGAGGACAAAGATGCTTGTCCAGATAACGATGTAGTACACGGCTAACCCTTCAATTGCGTCAAGCCCATTAAGCATCTGCAGAAAAGTTCTTGTGTAGAAGATAAAGCCTAAAACGGCGAATGAAACGGCTAGGCCGATTTCCCGTATAGTTAACTTGTTTTTCATGTGTGATCCCAAAAGAAAAAAAGGAAAGAAACACAGGGTTTTGTTTGTGGTTAAGCCACGGTTACGGTGAAGGCGCCTATTTGTCCAGCTGCAGGTGCACCGGTGCCAGTGTAGGTTAAAGTTAAAGTTACGGGCAGGTTGCCGCCTGGCACAATCGCCGATAACGTTGAGGTGCTGAAGGTCCAGCCTGAAGGCACGTTAGCGGCTGTAACTGTCGGCGTTAAAGCGGCGTTGTTGCTGTTGATGATGGATATGGGCATTGTGAAGGTGTCGGATGCGCTGTTCCAGGTCCAAGAGGCTGATTGGTCTGCGCCTGCGGCGATGGCTGTTCCGCCTGAAGTTACCGCGAAGTTTACGGCTCCCGCCGTGACTGTGGGGTTCTGGGTCCAAGTTAAGGATTGTAGGGCGAAGGCAACGCCTAAGCCGACGGCTAAGCCGACGGCTATGACGAGGCAAACTAACAATTTTGTTTTCAAGTTTTCCATTCTCCTTAAAAGAAAAAAGTAAGTTGTATCAAGTGGCTGACTGATTCGTGGCGGCGCCTATGTGAAGTCTGTTAATTAGCCTTTTCCGTTTTTCATTCTTTGCGTTAGCTAAGATCTACAAAGGGCAGCAACTCGGCGGCTACGATTTCTTCAACAAGGCCCACGCAGTTACCCTCATAATAGCGTTGGCTGTAGTAATCTACGTTGCATCCGAGGTTATGGTAACCATAACTATTCCAGCAGATTTCTCAGGCCTAACAATCGCGTTCTTAGTAACTGCTCTATTGGCAGGATGGGGTGGCAACTCAGCCATCAGAGCTATAACTTCATAATCTTTCTTTCCTTTTTCTTTTTTTGTAGCTATTTTATAGCTGCAAATGTCTGTTTTTTGGCAGTTAAAATTAGGGGTAGCGGAAGCTATCTTTTTTTGAGTGCTTTTTCCGTTCTAATGCAGGGAAAAATTACTGCCTGATACCGATCTCAGGTTCTATCCGTTGACTGGGGCTAACGGGGGTTTCATAACATCGAGTTAATCGCTCATGTTCCTCTGTCAAAGCTTCAAATTCAACATCTCAGGCACACCCTTAGCAAACGTTGCAGTCAACCCATTCGCATCGGCACTAGCAGGACTGCTATTTAGCAAAGGACTCAACTACATCAAAGAAGTCCCAACCCAACTACTATCCCAAATAGAAAGCATCGTTACTACAGCCGCAAAACAAATACCTGATTCGAATCCATTACCAACATCAGCATCTACAACTCCGCCATCTTCAGGTCCTGTTGCACCTCCAGCGTCTTAAGAATTATTTTTTTCTTCTTTCTTTTTCTATTTTTAGAAACTTAATTAATTCTTAGAGGAAGGTATGACTTATTCTGGGCAAATTCTGCCTTTTCAATAGATTTATGTTGTCAACAGAAGTCTTTTGCTCGATCTTTGGGCTATTTCTTTTTTATTAAACAATATTTTCCTGAATCTAGGCGTTCAAAGTATTCAGGTTGGTTTATGGGGTTTCCTTTCCTGTGATGGACTAAGGTATTTTTATAAGTTTGTTCAGCAAATCCCGGGCAGATTTTCTCAATGTCTTTAGCATCGAACGGTTCTCTCAGTTCTCCTTTTTCTAATGCTGCAAATACACAGCTCACGAGACTTTCTTTGGTTTCTTTCATAAAATCATCTATCTACCTCTCTTGATTTTCAATAAGATATCTCTTTTGTTTTCGTTTTGCTCTGCTCAAATAGACTGAATTCTAGTGGCTGATTGATATGACGGCGCTTTTTTTCAGCATTTAATTTATTGTTTTAGCGAAAGCTATTTACCGTGCACATCTGAAAGTCTTAGAATGACTTCGCGAAACCTTGTAAAAAAAGAAGTGGAGCTAATCACTCCAAGCGGTATATAACTTATTTATCGCTCCCTTGAAACAAGTATAAAATGCTTCTACATTGGTTGTGAGGGTTTCAGCGTTGTTTTTTTGAGTAAGCCATTGCCCTAACTTATTTCTACATTCTTTTAAGTTATCGTTTTTTTCAACTTCATTGTAAAACGCGTCAAAAAGCAAAGGCGCGTCTTTTTTGTCGTGGCTGAGGAAGAAATCCTGAAGATAAGATACTCTCTTGGTTGTCTCACTTTCAGCCCATTGAAATTCCTCTTTTAATTTGTCGTAAGCATCGCTGACGTTATCTTCGTCCTTGCTCGATGAAAGAAGTAACACCCCTCCATTATTACGTATAAGTCGAATTCTCAGTCCATAGAATAGAGTTGTCAAATACAACACTCTAGTTAACACGATTTGGTTTGACCCATTATCCTTTAGTTGTTCAATCGCGTTTAACCAAGACTTAGCGGAACCAACCCAGGGGTTATAGTAATCCTTAATGAAGGGGAATATTAGTTTCCATTTTTTGGAAATACTTCGGCTTCTTTCTTTGTAATAAGCGGACAATTCTTTATAGAATGCGGAAAAAGTAACCCCGAAAAGTGTGACAACGCTAGCCGCTATAGCCCCTTTGGCAGTCAAATCTGCATTTGTCGTAATGTAAGAATTCGCTAAAAGAATTGCGAGAATGCTGCCCAGTAACGCGACTATAAATAAAATTATTAATCTGTATTTCCTACCCATGAGTTATCGACTCATATTAAAGGGCCTTGGCTTAAATAATTTCTGCACTCTGTGATGGCTAGAAAGGAGAAGCCAAGCTTGTGTTTTAATATATAAATGTGCACACTTATTTTTCTCGATGTTTCCGCCTCTTTATTCTTATTTTGAGATTGGATTCAGCCTCTAATCCTGGGTTATTTTTGAGATTCAGCCATTTTTTAGACATAATTTGGAAGTCTGATGTAATGCCTTTGGAAGTCTACAGAAGGCTTTTATCTTACTCCTATTTAATAAACAGACAGTGAAAAGGATGACTGAAGGGCAAATTAATGATTTGTTAGGCGGAATTGACGGTTGTGAATCTAACAACTATACTTTCATGGCACTTCGAGGCATTCAAGCAGGGCGAGAATATTATACCGTAATGTGCCAACTAAGTGTTATTCCAAGACTTTTTATGTTTGATGAAAAACAATTGCCGCCAACACAAAGGGCTCAACGGCAACTCAATCGCTCACGAATCCCAGCAATCAGTCGCTACATTCTAGATGACCCAAAGAATTATGTCTTCTCTTCAATCACGGCTTCTATCGACGGCCGCGTTGAATTTGTTCCATTCAGCAAAAATGGTGCGGCTAGCAAAGTTGGTCACCTAATAATACCTCAATCAGCAAAATTCCTGATAAATGACGGCCAACACCGCAGAGCAGCCATTGAGGAAGCGCTTAACAAAATGCCTGAGCTGGGTTCAGAACACATATCAGTGGTGTTCTTCGTTGATGGTGGGCTAAAAAGAAGCCAGCAAATGTTTTCGGATTTAAACAAGCACGCTCTGAGACCTACAATGTCTCTTGCAATATTATATAATCATCGCGAAAACTTGGCACGGCTAACTAAGAGAATTTCTGATTCAGTACCGGTTTTTATCAACAAAATTGAGCTGGAGAAAAGCTCTCTTTCCAATAGATCGCTAAAACTGTTTACTTTGAGCAGTCTTTATCAAGCAACGAAATACCTACTCGGTACAAATCAAAAAGTAAGCCGTATAACTGAAAAAAGTGAGTCGATGGCTGTTCAGTACTGGACCGAGGTTTCTAAAAACATGCTAAATTGGCAACTAGTTCAAGAAGGCAAAGCTACCGCATGTGACTTAAGAAAGAACTATGTTGACGTTCATGGAATTGTACTTCAAGCCTTAGGTATTGCTGGTCGCACTCTTCTTGACGAACACTGGGGAGATTGGAGAGATAGACTAAGTGTATTACAAGGAATTGATTGGTCTCGGTCAAATAAATTATGGCAAGGGTGCATCATTAACTCTGGTAGAGTTACCGCTTCAACCAAGAATGTTGCTCTTGTCTCGATTTTGATTAAGAAAGCGTTGGGACTTGCTTTGGGAAAAGCTGAAGAAGACTTAGAGAAAGATAGACAACAAGAAATTAGAGCTGACTAAAATGGAGACGATAGCAGACCAAAAGACTGAGCCGTCAGTTTTCGATCGGCTAAGCCTTAAAGATATTTATAAAGAAATTCAGGATGTTTATTTGTCTGATCATAGACCATGGGTAATTGGTTTTTCTGGCGGAAAAGATTCAACCACTTGCATTCAACTTATCTTCTATGCAATTTCTGAGTTACCAACGGAAAAGCGGGTCAAACCTATTCATGTAATATCAACTGACACCTTGGTTGAAACTCCTTTAATGGTAGATATAGTAGACAGCACGCTGATTAGGATAAGCAACAAAGCTGCTGAGTGCAATATACCGTTTGTGACGCACAGATTAAAGCCGCCTATCGCCGATAGTTTTTGGGTCAACTTGCTAGGGAAAGGGTACCCGGCGCCTTCACAACGTTTTCGTTGGTGCACTGAACGTCTTAAAATCAGACCCGCAAACAGGTTTATAACTGAACAATTATCAAAGTACGGTGAAGTAATTCTAGTACTCGGAGTTAGGCGTCAAGAAAGCTCAACACGCGCTCAGGTTATTAATCTTCATTCAATACAAAACTCTGTTTTATCTAGGCACTCTACCTTTTCAGGTGCATTCGTTTATACTCCAATCAAGGAGTGGAGCATCAGCGATGTTTGGTCATATCTTCTCCAGGTTCCCTCGCCATGGGGGAATGATAATCGAGATCTAGTGGCGCTCTATAGGACGGCCACCGGAGAGTGTCCTTTAGTAGTGGACGATTCAACGCCACCATGCGGGAATAGTCGATTCGGCTGTTGGGTCTGCACATTAGTTATAGAAGACAAATCGCTCAAAGCTCTTATCGATTCGGGGGAAACTTGGCTTCAGCCCCTTCTAGAAATTCATGACATGCTTGTAAAAACTCAAGATCCTGAAAATAAACATCTCTATAGAGATTATAAACGAAAAGACGGCAATGTGTATTACAAAAGCGACGGCTCAGGAATAATCTCAAGGGGTCCTTACGTTATGGAGTTTCGTAAGCAGGTCTTGTCGATGTTATTGAAGGCCCAAATTAGCGTGGCAAAGAACCCAAATCATAATCTTCGTTTAATTCTTCCGGAAGAATTGTATGAAATAAGGCGTCTATGGAGAACCAAGGAAGGAGATTGGGAGGATTCGGTGCCAAAAATCTACAGGGACGTAACAGGAAATGATCTCGAATGGTTACAGGACGACGTTAGGTTTTCAATAAAGGAGAAAACGTTGCTGCAGGACATTTGCACCAAACAAGCTGTTCCTCCTGGAATGCTTATGAAACTTCTGGACGTGACGATGCAATCGAAAGGAATGACTCGGCGAGCGTCAATGCTGAAAAAGATTAGCAGGGTCTTTTCTGAAGAATGGAGAACAGAAGAAGAACTCCTTAATTCAAACAAAAAAATCGATAATACAAGTTTAGGAGCATCTTCATGAGGTTCAAACGACTTAGCATAACAAATTTTGGAATTTTTTCTGAAGAACAATCATTTGATCTAATGCCCGTAAAAAACTTTGACGAATGTAAACCTATCATAATTTTTGGTGGAAAGAATGGAACTGGAAAAACTACCTTGCTTGAAGCCTTCAAAATATGTTTATATGGCAACTCGTTCAAGGGGCAAAGAATGCCTCGTACCAAATACAACAGGCATGTAATGTCACGTCTGCATAGAAATATTGACGGCTCAAAAACAACTAGTGCGTCAATAACTGTGGAATTTGATTTCGCAAGGGTTGGAATCGTTGATAGTTTCCTAGTAAAACGCACATGGAAATTCGACGGCAGGGATATAGCTGAAACGCTTGATATCATGCATAACAATCAACCTTTAAAAGAGGTTAATGAAGAACAATGGCAAGACTTTTTGATGGAGCTTATTCCCCCTGGCCTTTCTAAGCTATTCCTGTTTGACGGAGAAAAAATACAAAACCTGGCTCGAGGGCAAGGCGAAAACCAGCATATCATTGGGTCAATCAACACTCTGCTTGGTCTCGACTTGATCGAAGAACTTAGATATGATGTCAAGACCTATGTCGCAATAGAGTCAGCTCAGCAAAAGAACGATTTTGAGGGCAAGCTATCGGAGATAAAGACCCGACAAAAGAATATTGAGCTAAAAATAGAGTACTTGCTACAAGAAAAGGCTTCATTGCAAAACAAGATAACTCGCGCAAACGTAGAGATCGAAAATCAGGAACTAGCCATTTCTACAGAGGGCGGAGGTTTTGCCTCTCTGAGAGAAGAATATAAAGAAAAAGCGAAAGAAATTGAGGGTAAAATTGAAGCAACCAAAGAACAAATTCGTTCCTTATGCGCTGAATTATTGCCTTTTTCTTTTATCCCTGAATTGTGCGTTGCTTTGAAAAATAGGCTCGAAGCTGAAGAGAAAGAGCAGCAGAGACAGGCAGCACTAACTTATCTTAACCTTGCGATAAATGACTTAACGAAAGATATAGGAAGCACGCTATTTCTTGATGCACTTAAACTATCTAAAGAAGAAAAGCAGCTCGTAGCTAGTGAAGCAATTAAGGCTATGAAAGATCGAATCCAAAAAATGAATAATCACCATGGGGAAAATATTCATGCTGTCTCTTCCCTCGAACGCCGTGACCTTCTTAGGTGGATTGAACTGGCTCTAAAAAGGACTCCGTCTGAGCTTCAGGAACTTTCATCTTGTTTGAAAGCTCTAGAGTCTGAGGCTGAAACTATTAGAGGTTATATTTTTAATGCACCTTCTGATGAAATGCTTAGACCCTTATTTTTGAAGCTTGGCCAATTGCATGAAGAACTTGGAAAACTAGTCCAAAAACAAGCGAGTTTAGAAACTGAATACCAATCTACTACTGCTGAATTAAAGTCAGTTGTCGCTGAGCAAGACAGTCTTCTAAACGAAAAAACCCAGTTTGACAAATGTAACATGCGCGTTCAGCTCGCAACTAAGGCTCAGAATGTTTTAGAAGAATATTTGCAGCTTGCCAGAGCTGAGAAGATTAACGAGTTTAAGGAGAACTTCCTCGAATGCTTTAGTTTATTGATTGGTAAACAGAATATGGTTGGCAATGCCAGTGTAGCTTCGACAAATTATGATATTACTTTGTTTACACCACATGGGATTCCTATTGCTAAAAGTGAACTTTCTGCTGGAGAAAGACAGATTTACGCGATGGCAATGATCTGGGCGCTGGCAAAGACGTCCGGCAGACCATTACCATTCATTATTGACACACCATTGGGGCGTCTCGATATAGACCATAGAAATAATGTTCTCGAGAATTTTCTGATCAGCGCTTCACATCAAATGATAATATTTTCAACGAACACAGAAATAGATAAGCTCTACTTTAATCAGCTAAACCGGTACATCGCTAAAGCTTACAATTTAGAATTTGACCCATCCAAGGGCAAGACAATCGTTAACGAAGGCTACTTCTGGGAAAAATCGGAGGGTAATAATGAGTTTTAGTAGAATCAAGTTAAGCAAAAGTGCCACTCAACGCTTATCAATGTTAAAAGGCCGAACTGGAATCACGCCTAACATACTTTGTAGAATTGGATTTTGTCTTTCGCTTCGTGATCCAATTGTGCCTAAACCAGAAAATTATGACGAAGAGGGACAAGAAATAAATCGTTATACACTAACAGGCGAATGGGACAAATTTTTCATTGCTCTGATGAAAGAACGCCTACTCAAAGACGGATTAGATATCAACAGTGACTTATTTCCACAGTTACGCGCTCACATGAATCGTGGAGCAATAAATCTATACGATAGGGTCAAGATGCTAGAAGACTTCCAAGATTTACTTCCCAAGGAGAGAACCGCTTGAAGTTCCCAATTTATCTGGACTCTCACGCCACAACTCCAGTTGACCCAAGAGTTCTGGAGGAGATGTTGCCTTATTTTACGGAAAAGTTTGGTAATGCGGCAAGTGTTGATCATCAATTTGGGGTCGATGCCGCAGACACGGTTGATAAATCAAGGAGAAGAATCGCCAAATGTATTAACGCCTCGCCTGACGACATTATTTTTACCAGCGGTGCAACTGAATCAAACAACATAATAATTCAAAGCATGGCTCAAAGGGATCCTGCTAAAGACCACATAATTACCTGTGTTACGGAGCACAAATCGATCATAGACACATGTAAACACCTTAAGACTATTGGTAAAGAAATTACATTCATTCCAGTGGATTGCTATGGCTCAATAAATCTCCAAGCTCTCGAAGAGGCAATAAATGAAAAAACTGCCTTGGTATCTGTAATGACTGCAAATAACGAGATTGGTACTATAGCGCCGATAAAAGAGGTGAGTGCCATAGCGCACAAACATAACGTTCCCTTTCACACTGATGCGACTCAAGCAGTTGGCCACATACGTTTTGATGTTAATGCTTACAACATAGATTTCGCTTCAATTTCAGCTCATAAGATTTATGGTCCTAAAGGGGTTGGTGCCCTATTTTTTAAAAGCGACGGTTTAGCTGGAAAACCCTTGCCGCTCTTCTTTGGAGGGGGACACGAACGTGGCGTGCGCTCAGGTACATTAAACGTCCCGGGGATTGTGGGTTTGGCTAGTGCATTAGAGCTATCAATTAATTCAATGAAGGAAGAGAACAATCGATACCAGGAAATGTCTAAACTTTTGATTAATGGTTTTCTAAAAGAAGCCAGCCCTGCCGAGCTAAATGGTCATCCGCTTCAAAGACTCACGCACAACATCAATATTTCGTTCGATAATGTGGAAAACAAAGCGCTAGTCCACGCAGTTAACGACAAATTGGCTATTTCAACTGGATCAGCTTGCACTGCACTTAATGTTGAACCATCGCATGTCATTATAGCATTAGGGTTAGGTGCAGAAAGAGCATATAGTGCTATTCGATTAGGGCTTGGAAGATTCAATACTTTTGATGAAATTCAGTTCTCAGCCGATTACATTATTGAAAAGGTTAAGAAACTAAGAAAGTTGAAACCTTAATAGTTAAGAATGACCAAAAATACACAAAGCTAATCTATCTATTCCGTCTACAATCTTGTAAGCCGTATGCCAATAGTTTGAACTTCAATCAACTTATTGGTATATTAATAGTGGGGTTCCAATTGGAGGAATAGGGGCGGAAATAGAACATGATCTTGGGCTTAACGTTCTTCACCGAATGCTCACCAAAGGATTTGCTGGTGAGAAATGTGATGAACTTGAATGTATGGCTTATAATGTAAACCTTGATCTTGTTTTAAGACTTTTTAAAGAGTATTCTTCACTGAAAAAAGTATCTATATGGTCAAATGCCGAGAAAATTACCTATTCGCCGGAGCACTATGATGAATTAGTCAATATCATGAAACAAAAGAAACTTGAATTCTTCACTGTACCCGAAAACGTCACGTTAATTCATGGCAAATTATACCTGTTTAGAAAAGAAGGACAAATAAAATTTTTGGCTCTCGGTTCTCCTAATCTTTCAGAGTATTCTAACTTAAATTTTGAATCACTTGTTTATTTAACATCCAATTGCGACGAAATTTGGCGCAGTATCCCTCGAATTTATGCCGATCTGAGTTTGATCCCTAAAACTGATTTGCCGATTAAAAGTTCACCAATAGAAAAATCAACTCCGAAAATTGATCCCCAATTACTCTCTTCTCTTTGGAAACACCAGGTAGAGGTTTTAATGTGGTTAGAGAATAAAACTTCTTCAATTGTAAACATCCCGCCGGGAACCGGCAAGACCAAGATTGCTTTTACTTACGTGCAATATCTTTTTGGCAAAGATACAGACATGACGGCTATAGTATTAGTTCCTACAATTACGCTTTTGAACCAATGGAGAAAGCTTTTGGACCAAGCAAACATACCAAACTTAGAGTGGGGCACCGACTTAAACAACTTAGGTCCATATTTCGCAGACCCTAGCCATCGAGTTCTAGTAACTCTATATAGTAGATTTTTTGACCAATATCGTGAGTATTATAAGAGAGCAAAAATTCTAAGGCCCTCATTATTACTTATTTTAGATGAATGCCATAATTCTTATGGCCATTTAGATAACTTGTACGAATTTGATAATTTAATTCAATCATTTGGAAATCAAACCTATAGACTTGGTCTTTCAGCAACTATTGATTCATTCAGGGAAGATGAAGTTAAGAGCTTTGTTAGTTTCATGAATGGAAATGACAATCGTTTTGAAATTTCTTTGCAACGATTCTACTCCTATTGGAATAGGCTCAATTCCACTTTAGTGTTGAAACCACTGAGGTATATTCCTTTAAAATACAACTTGACTCTCGCAGAAATGGACGAATTTAAGACCCTCAGCAAAAATGTAGCCATTCAATTCGGTAAATCTAACATGGGGGGAACAAATGAGCCAACAGCTGCTATTAAGCGTGCAAGGTGGTTGAGAAGTCTGCCAGGGGGTGTTAGAATTCTTCAGAATTATATCGCCTCACACATTGATGGTTTTTCAGATAAAGCTTCAATAATTTTTGTGCAGACACACGAGATCGCAGAACACTTAAGGGATTTTATTACTAAGCAACCTGGCTGGAACCCAGACGCATCTACATACGTTTATGATTCTTCAAAAAGTGAGGACCATAATGCGTATGCTTTCGGTCAATTTAAAAAGAATTTAGGTTATTGCTTAATTTCAGAAAAAATGCTCTCAGAAGGATTTGATCTACCAAAAGTTGATAGGGTTATTCTTCACGGCTCTGACAAATCCGAAAGAGACTGGATACAAAAAATAGGTCGCGCTTTGCGCTTTGATCCAAAAAACCCTAACACTATTGCTGAAATTATCGACATAGTTTTTTGCGAAACGAACAGCGTCCCCTTACTTTTGGAAAGGGAGCGCTATGAAACACTGTTATCTATTGATCAAATATCGGGTGATATGAATGACCAAAAGAGCAGATAATGATAAAAAACAAATAGCTATTCAAAACAGGATTGAAGAAGTAATGAATGCTGAATTCGAGAAACTTCTTGTCGAAGCTGGTGATGACATTCTTTTAAAATTAGTCCGTCAAAACAAAATCGATTCCATATCATTAGAGGAAATCAAGAAGTTGCTAAAGGTGAATAAAAAATGAAGAACATTCATTTTTCGCTGATAAAAGTATCTGGTTATCGTGGAAGATACTTTACTCTAAAAATGAATCCGCGAGGTCAACACACTATTTTTGTAATGGATGGCAACACAGGGAAAACGACAACCATTGAATTAATGAGATGGTGCTTCAAATATCCCCAAAGTCGATGTATCGATAATTTTAGTCACACATGGTTTTACCCAGCTTATGTTCTTGATGAATCCAAAAACTCACCGCAACATTGCGAGATACTTATTAGATTTTCGGCATTTGACGAAAAAAACAAAGAGCATTTTTATCAATTTACAAGATCCGTTGATGGAATTTCCGATCTCGAGCACAAACCGACTTCAGACATAATCAGGGAGGTTTATGATACCCTAGAGATAGACCAGGGCAAAGAAATACTAACAGGTGACGCTGTTTTCGAATTTCTGAAAGATGAATTGCGTTTCAAAGAATGTGCCGACTTTTTCTGCTTTGACGGAGAAAAAGCACGCGAGTTAATGCAACTCTCTTCAAACTCCGAGAAAGTGGGCGATTTGTTATTCCTTGTAAACCAAAGGGCAACTCATCCCAGAATTGAGGAGTACAAAGAAAAACTTAATGGATTAAAAAATAGACTTCTGGAAGAAGCTAATGCAAAGGTGTCAGATAAAGCCCTAGAAATATTGATCGGACGCCTAAGAACAGCAATTGAAGATTTGCGTCAACTAGAAAAAGAACGGGATGCAATCAAGATTGAAATGGCTGCAAATTCATTAGCGCTAAAGAATCAACAGGATCGTTTTAACGAGCTCGAAAACAAGATAACTCAGGCCAAGGCAGACGAAATTGTGGGAAAGATACGGCTCGAGGACGACTTAGCTGCTAAAACCGCTGAAATTGCACAAAAGCGCTCTACCATCTATGCCCTTGCCTCTCAATGGTACAATGCAGATACTGGATCAATTAATCAGCTTAAAACAATAGTACGAGAAAAAGGAAATCTGCCCGAACCATATAGAAAAAATCTAATCTCAAATTGTCTAACTTCCGGAAAATGTGAAATCTGTGGAAGATTGTTAGATGAACCGTCAAGAAAGCATATAGTGGCTTTGGAATCCGTCGTAGCTGATCCAGATGTTCATACTTTTTTATCAAAAACGCTTGATTCGCGTACCAATGTGTTAGATACTGAGAAAGAATACAAGGAAATCAAGACTCTGATTGATGATTGTAGGAGAATTCAAAATCAAATATCAGGTATAAAGCTCACTACCGAGGACAGCCAACTTTTCATAGAGAGAGAACTAGTACAAAAAGACATCTCCATAATTATGACTAATAATGCCAATTTACAGAGCAAGCTAAATGAACACAATTCGTGGATATCGGAGCTGAAACAACAAGTCGCGGAGTTACAAAGCAAAAACTCGACTTTAAAGGAAAACAAAATCATTATTGACAGAATAGACGAATCCATTGGCAAAGTCGAGGCAGTGGGAGAAACAATAAAGTCCAAAACTATTGACATAATTAGTGGCGTCATTTCCGAAGGAGTTTCATCAATTTTGGGACCAAAGTTTTCTGCAAAGCTTTCGGTCAAAGAAGGACTAGTGTTAGGCGAAGATGGGCACTTTGGGCGGGAAAGAGGTGGATATTCGGGTCGTCTCATCTTGTCCTATTGTTTTGCCGAAGCTATGACTCTAATAGACCCTATAATCGTCGATACACCATCAGGAAACATTGGAAGCCATAGAGAAAAGCTGGCAAAACACTTGGTTGCAAATCATCAACAGATAGTCCTCTTGTGCTTGCCTACTGAAATCAATGATTTTGGACCTTTCATATCTTCCAATCCAATAAAAATAGTGAATGAAGAGGGAACAACGGATGAAGCTTAAAGGAAATATTCAGGTTCCAGAAAATCTTAAACAAATAATAAGAGCAATACCACCGATTGAAGCAGACGAACAAGGATTATCAGAGAAATCTCTGGCAAACATATCTTTTTTCAAAAGAAAGATAGACCCAGTTTTAATTTGCACTTATTTCGGACTTTACAAATCACGAGAACTTCCACCTCTGGTTGAAGAGATAAAAATATTTTCTGAAAAGAAAGACTTCAGCGTTGAAATTGGAGAATTTGATGATTTGTTAAATCATTTGCTTTTCTGTTTATGGGTTAAAAAGAATGGATTCCCAGATTCCTGTGAAGATAACGTAAAATATCGAGAAGACCTGTATGCATTCATAAAAAAACTGTTGGATGAAGACTACTACCGAAACGTGCTAATACCATTCTATATTAATAAAGCAGATGAAAGAGAAAGCGGAACTTCCTCATTTTTACACAGGCTTACAAGCAGTGATATTGTAAAGCTAGAATTGGCTGATTATTCCCCAGAGTTTCTCTCTCGCGAATTTTCCAATGCCCAACATGAATTCATGGAAGAAGTCGTTAAGCCAATTCTAAATCATCAACCTCAGCAACCAAACTCAAAGCTGAAAGATTTTTTACTAAAAGATGAGGGGCAATGCCTCGAATTCAAAGCTACTCTGCGATACAATATTAAAGCAGCCGATGATGGTCATGAAATGGCAGATCCAGTTTTGGAAAAAGAAGTACTTAGCACAATCTGTGCTTTTCTAAATTCAGAAGGCGGAACGCTAATTATTGGAGTTAAAGATGATGATAAGAAAGTATTTGGCCTCAAAAATGACTTTAGATTTCTCCCTAAGAAGAAAGATAAGGATGGGTTTGAAAACTATCTGAGAGAAAGCCTAGTTCACAATGTACAGCCATATATTCCTAGGTTAGTAAAAATTGATTTTGAATCTGTAGGCAACGAAGAGGTATGTATAGTTCAAGTCGAAAAATCCAGCGCGCCTATGTTTCTAAAAGAAAAGGTCGGTAACCGAGATATCCAAGAACTTTGGATACGAGACGGAAATGGAAAACGACGATTAGACGGCGTTGATATGGCTGAGTATATAAAACGGAATTGGAGTTCGTCGGCATAACTGCTCAATTAAGCGTAAATTGGGATGGAATTAAGGTGCATCATCCTCAATGATGCTCTTTGTTTCAGCTTCAGGAAGTAATGCTCTATAAGGCGAGCTTGGATTGCTCCGGCATTCCCTCAAAAGCCAAGAGCCAATATGTGTTTCCCATCGACTCCAACCGATTCCTGTCGCGTAAACTACAAATTTCTGCCATTCTTGATAATCTGTAATCTTCTTGAAAAAACTATGAATTACCTCATATTCTCTGTTCTCAAATGCCTTAACCACATTTTGTATAAGAGAACAATTTATAATCGGGATTTTTAGGTATTCATCCGTTGAAATACCGCAATCGCAATGTTGATCGGTTGTGTCCTCACTCTGTTCTTCATTTGAATCCTTTTGTTTTAAGTCGCAAAAAAATAAGCCTCCTCTTGAATTCAATCTTTCTTTGGCGCTTATTTGAAAAGGACATGAATAATAGCTTTCAAGAGATTGTTTTTCACGCGTATTTTTCATTTTGTAAGCCCACTTAGCGCTGGCAACTAAGTCATCCTATATGCATTGCGACGACTTTTATATTTTGTTAGTTACTATTTTGAATCTAAGATTTCTTACATCATATCGTCAAACATGCTATCGGATTCTTCTGTAAGTTGATCATTCGCGCGCAGATTCGAATGATTTTCAAGTGACCAATCTAATCTCAGACTTTATTTGATCAGCTTCTTTAAGACATTTATGGAGCTCAACAATTTTTTGCCAGGTAATAATTCTCGCGTCTTCTATCATTTCGTGAAATGAACCCTCAATTAAAATCCTCGCTAAGGCAGCGTCAGAATCAGTTGTTACAAGAAAAGGCTTGCTATTCCATTTGTCCCAGGCATGCTTTAACTTTGCTAGGGCTTCGAGGAAGTTCCCTTTCAAATGCACCTCAAAAGCCCACTTCGGGTTTCCAGAAGCGATTGTTTTCCACACAGCATCAAGACGCCAGTTATCAATTTTATATTCTCCTTCTACAATCTTTCCCTCAAATCTTCCTATTTCCAAAATTAAATCCCTAAGATCATTATGCTTTGGAAACTCCCGGGCAGCAACCTCTATTTTTGGCAGTGAGGTATCTACAGTGATTTCCTTTTGTGTTTCCTTCGAGGCAGGTAAAAGGAAAGCCGCAAACTCAGGGAATTTTTTAAGAGAGGAAAAGTTAATCTCTGTAGGTTTCTCACTTAGAACCTCAAGACCCCTTTTGGTGATTTTAAAATGCCCTCTTTTTGTTCCCTCCAGAAGCTTTGCCTTGCCAAGATAGGTTCTTGCCCATGTGACTCTACCTTGAACCAGCAATTTTCCAGTTTCGGACCTTCGCTGTCTCTCCTCATTGCTGATGTTAAACTCCTTGCAGATTTGGTCTACTGTTTCAGTTAATGAATGTTCCTTATTGTCGCCAAGAAATCTTAAAAATGGAAGAAGCATTCGCTCGTAGCTTGGAATTGGCATGGATAATCAATATTGTCCTAAATGCTTAAATATTTTTAGAGAACAAAACCCACAGTGAAACAACAGATGATGTCAAGGATATGTAGAAAAGCGCTCGCTTTGAATTCATGTACGCATATAAGAAGGTAATGTAACCTCGCTGACTTCAACATTTTTGATAGCCGCAATTTCTTGTCGCAGCATATCAGAGCTTGATTTCATGATGGATAAGTCTCCGCCTACCGCATTGAAAAGCATTTTTTCGGCAGCTTTCCGATATAATGATCCTGTGATAATTTTCTTGTTAAGAGGATTCCAGATTAGATGAGCCCACGGCTCTCCCGATAACTCCATTGGTACTTTTGAAACTCTCTCGACGGCTTCTTTCAAAGCCAGCCCGTTATAATCTATTAATTGACGAATTATTTTGATGTACATTAGAAGTCCGATTGGTCTGAAAAGAACGTTCCCACCTTCAGCGGTTCTGTATTTTCTGGCTATTTCAGCATTAGGATCGCTTTCCTTTACTTCCTTAAGCTGTGGGAAAAACTGGCATAAATTTTCCCAAAGATCAATTGCATTATTGTGTAATTTTTCAATTTCTTCTTCTCCTGGATTTAATCTCTTAAATTTAGCCCATTTGGGTCGTGAAGTATTAATAAGATAGGTGTCTAATCCATCATAGAGCGCATTAATACTGGTGAAACTTCGCTTATCGCTGACTGAGATGCTTGTAGCGCCTTTGACCGAAGTTTTTTCGGAGAACAATGAATATTCTTCGACAAATCTTCTAGTGATGATGGCGACTGCGTCATCTTCATCCAACGCTATAATGTCTTTCTTGTTTACAGGTTTTGCATATCTGTTGAGGGTTGTGAAAAGGCGCCTAGTTCTTTGGAATCCTTCTTCATCGCCGCTTCTGTGATCTCCGGTAATTCCGCTTACGAGGATTACGCAAACCTCTTCAGAACCAAAGTCAGTGTTGTTCTTTACAGTGAGTCGGATTCCTTCAATTCGATGCTGACCATCTATGGGAAAGAGCTTTTCAGAACCATCAAGAAAAAGGAAACCCATCGTACCTTCCAGTTCTGCAGGCAATTCAAGTACCGAGCCTGATGTCTGCTTTATGACAAGCTCCTTCCATTGTGGATCTCCCCCATATGTTCCAATCACTAATGCATTGAAGAAACGCTGTTTTTGCATTAAAAGATAGTTTTCAATTTCTTTAGCTCTTCCAGGAAGAATTTGTCGTTGCAGAAGTTCCTGCAAAGTCTTACTAGAATAGAATGAATTCGCGCAATCTATTCTCTGCGCTATATCTTTCATTTTCATGAAAGCAATGTAATATGTCCAATCGCCCATTCGAGCTCTTAAGGAGGGGAGAATTAAGAGGTTTTTCTTCTCAGTATCGCTCAAGAAAATGCCCTCACACTAGTGCTAATTGTTCCTTCGTATTCCTCATTCAAAGGAGGTAGATAAGCATTCATTAATCCACCTTCCACATTATCCAAGGCTGCTAATGGTACACGAGTATAGCAGAAACGAATAAACTGGTCATACTTGTTAAGGACATAGGATATTTTTGGACGGCCATCTTCCCGACGTTCCATACCCAAATATTCCCGAAACCTTCTCCGTAAACAACCAGTCTTTCCAACATACATTAGATACGAACACAACGGGTGGCCTGCTATTCCAGGGTAAATGATAAGGGTGTAAATTCCTGGATCTTCCGGGATTTGATCTGCTCTAGTAGATTCAAGCTTTTCATTTTTCCATTCATGAGTCTGAGTATATGTTTGCCATTGGCGTGGCCAGAGGGTAAAATGTTGAATGCACCCCTTCATTTCATCAGTCTCGTGTACTATGTCAGTGGATGTTGTCGATGACATGTTAACTTGATGTGAATTCTTTTGGTATTTTACCTTTTCTATAGATTTCTAAAGCCCTAGTTTGACTGCTTCATATTTCTCTATTATTATATCTGAATTGAGAAAGCAAAAGAGGCACTAATTCTCGGGCAACAAACCAATCAACAGAATGGGGACGGGTATGGGAAGTAATCGAAAATATTTCTGCGCCAAGTCAAACTCCGCCATATTAGAAACACTTGCTGGTCTATTAGGGAAGAACTTTTTCGGGTTAGTCGGAACTATAAGAACAGCCAATGAAAGTAGGTTATGGGTTAAGCCATAGTGAAATTTGTAGTAGTCTCGATAAAGGGTTGAGCTGTTTCCAAATTGCACTTCTATGAACACGTCGTCCTTTTGAAAATCCCCGATTAGTCTAGGATTCTCATATAAGAAAGGAAACAGCTTCCACCCGAGTTTTTGGAATTCAATTTGAAATGCTTTGTTATACCCCATTTGATGACTGAATTTCTTGTTGCCAACTGTCACAACGAATTCTTCTTTCCATTGCACTCGTGATAGACAAGAATCAATTTCTTTTATTTGGTCAATATTTTGTAATAGCTTCGGGCTGCAAAAGAAGAAATCCTGTTTTGTTTTCATTCGCTCAACTTCTGGGTTTCTTATGTTTTAGAACGGCGCGTTTGTCGCCTAACTCTTTTTCAGTTTTCAGTCTGCTAATGAGATCTTTTCTCATTAAGGAAACTGTCTTTTTTCTATCTATTTGAATGCCCTTAAGCCGGGAAAATGGAATGGTAGGGTAAATAAGAATCTTACAGCCTTTTGTTGTTGCAGCAATATATCCAATGCTTCTGCAGTTGGAGTGTTCTATTGTGTATGACATCCATGACTGATAATGCGGAATATCTTCAAAATCCATCGGATAGAAATGAACTATCCACGAAAAATCTATTCCATAAGTCGATTGCGCTAGGGCTTCTTCAATTCCATTATAGAAAACCGAACTATTCCCAAGAAGCTTAAATTCAACGCCATGGAGAAACTCCCCATATTTGAAATACATATCAATTTCAGGTTGATGCAAAAACCTGATGCTTCCAAAATCTCTGTGAATGTTTTTGAAGTGTTTTTTTGCATAAAAGATTTGTTGACTCTGAATTATTCTTGAGGTGACATGTTTGACTAATGCAAGCTCTCGATGCTTAACGTTTTTAGTAGCATTTGCCAAATGTCCTGCATTGAATGACTCAATCGCACTTTTGAGAATAATCCCGGCATCTTCCGCATTCAATGAAGCAAACGTCAACTTGAGACACACTCCAATTGAGTCCTAGACATCAGGTTATTTCTTTTTAAGTTTTGGCGCCAAGAGCTTTAATCATATCCATATTGTCATATCGAAGACATAGAGCAGAGCTTGAGGGATAAGTATCAAACACAGTAAAGAAACCGTTTTGGCTGTGAGTTCAAAGAAAGAATTACAAATTCTATTATTCTGGAAATAGGAGCTTTTCACCACACATAGGGCATTCAACAGGGAATTTGTTTTGGAAACAAGATAATTGATATGAACAATCAAAACAGAAGTATATTTGGCATTTTGTACAGTACTTAGAAGCTCCACCAATCATCTTTCCGCATGCATCGCAAGGTCTCGACAAATCAACCATAGAAGATGCGAAGTGCTCAACCATTTTTAAGCAAAATGATGAAACTAATTTGCAACATAACAGAGACTATTTTGAAAGTGAACAAGAAGAGTTAGAATAGGTTTCATTGCGAAAGGTTTGCATAGAGATTTTGAAAATTTTTCTTAAAATATCACGTGCGAGTCTCCATTTTTACTTATGACAAATTATAATAATCAAAATATACACTCGGGTAAGCAAAGTAAGAAGAGGCAGTTATATGACTTTAGGCGGTAGAGCTTTTATAAAAGAGTTTTTAGAAGAATTTGCCAATTATGAGAAGCAAAGACCATGGCTTCCAATTTGGGATAAAAGTGGTGAATGGACAAAGGACATGCTCGGAGATTCAGTAAGCAGGAAGAAAAACAATTATGGGCTTATCGGAAAAATTGGCAAGACATTCGGTTATGGAGTGGACGCAGAGTGGAGACGAATCGATCAAGTTTGGTATTATTATCTCCCTAAACTGGAACAATGCAAAGAGCTGCCTTGGAAGCTTGATGTGATAATAGAACATGAAAATGATATCAATAACTTAGAGTACACCTTCTATAAACTTGGCGAAATCATCTCGCCTCTGAAAGTCGGTATATTTTACCCGGACAAGGGAAAGGAACAAGCAACTATTGAAAAATGCATAGAATTGATAACTAAATCAGTAACATCAGTAACTGGAGAGTCGTATCTAATCATATTCGGTTTCTTAACAAAAAAGAATACTGTTGAGTGGCGTGCTCATGAGATAGACTTCAAAGGAAACACTTCTAAGATTACATAAGCAGCTATAGAATCTCCTTTTGGATGGTAGGAATTTTACGTTGATGACTATTCCAAATTTATTTTCGTTTTCAGATCCCTTTTAGCTATTTCTTTTTGCTGATACTGGTGCGTTAAGGTACATGGGCTGAAAATCCCAAAGTCTAAATATCAAGTGCAAACAAACAAATATCCGACCAGAATTGAAAAAATCTCGTATTCTCTATGCTTGGATAATTACCATTTTAATTACTCTTCTTACATTAATTTTTGCATACAAGGGCAGTTTACCTACCCCGTTAGAAGAATTATTAATTGGAATAGAAGCTGTGGTGATTGCTACATTGCTTCTTAATGAGTTATCTAAGGTATTAAATGAACCAACTATTATCATAACGCCAATATCCAAAAAGTCTGATGTTGGATTTTCTGTTAAAGTAAAGGATGAGAATATAGAAGATGTAGAAGTATATTGTAATAAAGTAAAAATTGACTTGAAAGACGGAAATGAAGAAGTAATTAAGGATCTTCATGTAGGCGGTATAGCTTTTTTCTACCCATTCAAAATCATCTTATCCGATGAGGAGTTTAAGGATAGTGCATCACAGTGGGAATATTTAGATAAGACTGATAAATATCAACTTCGGGTCACTTTATCCAATGAAGAATTAACACAGTTACATGTTGCGCATACTCGTAAGGACCAAATTGTATGTGTTTCCATGACTGAAGATTTTATTGAATATAACAAGTTAAGTGGCACTAGCAGAAGGGACAAACGACTCTTTTATCGTGGTTGGTTTCCTATTCCGATAGGTTCTTTTTCAGGATTAGAAATAAAAAAACCGCCTTGGGAATTTCCACAATTTCATTGTAATATTCGTATAACTGGTAAAGGGATAAAAAAAGAAATAAATTGTTGGTATGATTTCACATGTTCTTTTTCTTTTTTCAGAGGACCAACAACAAGTAGAATTGAAGATGTACTTGTTGATTGCAACTTTGGAAAAACCAAAAGCCTTAAATGCTAAATATATACCTTAACGCCCCAGTATCCTTTTTGCTCTTTTTGCATTCTTCGTTCTTTTCTAGAATCTCGGTTATTTGGCTGTCCATTTTTTTAATGCTTCGTTTGATTTCTCAAATTGATCGCGCGGGATTTCGAGGCATTGGTTGTCGCCTTTGAGCCAGGTTAGCCTGAAGCGTATGGCGTAGCTTACAAATTCTTCTTTGGTAATGTAGCCGATCTGTTCATGTTCTTCGATGAATTCCGAGTTTGAATCATGAGTTCAAGCCGGAGTTCTTTTTTCACTTTCACTTATCCCTCCACTGTTTCAAAAGTTCGTTTCCACATTTGCTTTTTATGCGATTTCCCCTAACGCAGTAAGCCGCCAAGTGAACGCCTATGAAAAACAAACAATGGAGGATTAACGTGAATGGGTAAGACAGTTCCTTCCTACCGTTTGGCAGTGGAGTGGGAGATTGACCGCTGGAGAGGCTTTAGAAATGCATTGGCAAACGAGGAAGGAAAACAGGGCCTTTGATGTGCTGATGGGTATGTGTAGGAATCTTGCTTCTGCCGGCGGCTGCGCATGCAAACCCATAATCTTCGAACCCATGGCCATGTGCATACTGCTGGCTCAGCAGAAGAAAATTCAGCAGCTCGAGTACAAGCTAAACGATTTGTTGTGGCAAAGAAGTGGGGAGGTGAACAAAGACGGTTAAACTGAAGGTCAAAACAGTAAGGACAGACAGCCTCGAAAAATTTGAAAAAGATAAGAACTACGGTGGAATAGTCCGTACACGTTGTGGCTCTTATGAGCTTTATTTCCCAACAAAACTAGATGACCAGCTCAACCCCTTAATGGGCAAAGACTTCGATATCGACGTCGTACAAGAAGGCGAAGATTTGAAAATAATTCTTACCAATAATAAAACGTCTCCAAAAAACAGACGCCGAACTCTAAAACCCGAGCCTTAACCTCGCTAAATCTGAACAAGGTATTCCAAATCTTTCTAATATTTTTAAGTAATCCTGTTATGACTGTTTCAGAAAAGACCTGTAGATTCAAAAAAATTATAAAGTAAACTAAGAGAAAACCTCAAGGGAATAAAGATGATGAAGAAACAATCAACGCTTTTTCCAGAAAACGAAGTCACAGTGATATCAGAACTGGACCTAAAGGAAGCTGAAAAGATCGCGGCTCAAGTCAAAACAGCAGTCGAGCCTATATGTGAAAGTCTTGAGGTTGCAGGAAGCATAAGACGACAAAAAAGCAAGGTACATGACATAGACTTGGTTGTGGTCACAAAAAATGATGCAGAATGGCAAAAGATAAACGAAAAACTCAAAAAACTAAAAGCCAAACCCAACTGCTCAGGAAACAGCGTCATTATATCGTTTTTGCCCTGTCAAAATGGGCTTTTCCAAGTGGACTTCTACCGTGCGAAGCCCTCAACATTTGGAATTCTTCTGCTTGTCCGTACAGGTTCAGCGGAACATAACGTGTGGCTTGCAGGCTGCGCCATTTCAAAAGGGATGAGAATCAAGTACAGCGAAGGCCTACTCAAAGACAATAGCGTAATCGCAGGGGAAACCGAGAAGGGAGTGTTTGAAGCGTTAGGCTTACACTGTCCGTTGCCTGCTGAGCGTGAGATTGTGGACCGCAAACCCGTTTGGATGCCGCCTGAAAAACTTTAACACTTCTTTGAGCTAGCCGATGAAGTTTAATATGAAGACCACAGAGAAATAAGTGCTGGTTTGAGTTTGGTTAAGCTGGTTTTTTACGGTGGCGTTAATGAGATCGGCGGCAACAAGATTCTTTTGGAAGACAAAGGAACCAAAATCTTTCTGGATTTCGGGCGGTCCTTTACTTTTGGTGAAGAGTTCTTCACAAGCTGGCTTCAACCAAGAGGCCTTAACGGTCTTGGAGACTACTTTGAGTTTGGTCTTCTGCCTAAGATAAGCGGTCTTTATTCAAAAGAAATGCTTGCTTCAACAAACCTTGCATACGCTGAACCTGAAATCGACTGCGTATTCCTTTCACATGCACACTCTGACCACATAACCCACATTGAGTTTTTAGATCCAGGTATTCCCGTTTGCATGGGTGTTGGAACTAAACTGTTCATGGAGTCGATGGAGGAAACAGGTTACTTTGCTAATTACGGCGAACATCCTTGCAACAAATTTAGGACAGGGCACAAAATCAAAATCGATAACTTAACGATTGAACCGATTGCAGTTGACCACTCAATTCCAGCAGCTTACGGCTTCATCATCCACACCTCGGAAGGTGCAGTTGTTTATACTGGAGACCTGAGACGACATGGCCCAAGAAAAGATCTCACAGAAAACTTTCTTGAAAAAGCTAAAGAAATTGAGCCCACAGCGTTAATTTGTGAAGGAACCCGGATGGCGGTTAAGGAAACGAGACAAAACTATTCTGAACCACAGGTTAAACAACTCAGTGATAAGATAGTTGTTTCGACCGACAAAGCAGTATTCACCATGCATGCCAGCCGAGACATAGACAGGTTCAACAGCTTCTTTGAAGTTGCCAAGAAAAACAATAGAAAAATGGTAATTACACCAAAGACTGCTTATCTCCTCACCAAACTGTTGGGAGACGAGCATCTAAACGTTCCAGACCCGCTTAAAGATGATTGCATCCGTGTGTATTACAAGAAAAAAAAGTCGGGCACTTATGTCGAGAAGGACTATTTCCCTTGGGAACGCACATTCATGGATAAGATGGTTGATGGCAAGTATGTTCACAAGAATCAAAGCAAACTCATAATGGACTTGGACTTCTACCAATTCGCTGAACTAATCGACATTAAACCCAAAGCAGGCAGCCACTTCATACACAGCATGAGCGAACCATTCAGCGAAGAAGACATCGAAGACCAAGCCATGCACAACTGGCTAAACCACTTCAAAATAAAATTCCACCAAGTCCACGCCTCAGGACACATGAGCAAAGACCAGTTGGTGGAAATGGTCAAAGACATTCAACCTAAGCAGGCGTTTCCAGTTCACACGGAGAATCAGCAGCTATTCAAAACTTATTGTAGCAATATGCAAAAAATCGAACAGGGAAAGGAGTATGTTCTGAAATAGGTCATGCAGATGATTAATTGCCGGATACGGTCCAGTTTGCCACATCAAGTTCATTTGGCTTAAAGCTCAAAGTGTCGGCAGCCTTGTTCGCGGCTTCTTCGATGATCAGGAATCCCAATTCTTTCAAATCTTCAACATCAATGCCCATCTTTTTAACCGAATTAATCCAGCGACTATCTATAGGTACCAATCTTGTGGAATAGCCAACATACATCAAGAAATGCGAAGCTTGCTTAAGTCCAAAGCCTTTCTCTACCGTTTGTAAGAAAGTTCTTCTTGCTTTTCTTTCTTCATCAATTTTTCCCGAAGGATGATCTTTTGAAATCTTCTTCATTAATTCAACGAAATTTACACTTCTATTAGCTGCTATTTCGCTAGCCTTTCTTTTAGGGAATCTTACTCCGTATTTACGAAGTACAATCTCGATTCCGCCTTCAGGCTTCGCCCACAAGCGCTTTCTATACACTTCTGATCCTAGAAACTTCTGATAACTCTTCGAATCAGAATTCTGTTGTGAAGAGCATATGCATTCTACCATAAAATCTAGGAAATCGGAATTATCCCATTTCTTCCAATAATCCTTTGGCGGTAACTTCTTGATATTTTTTTTAGCCTTACTGTCCAACATCGCTTTTTCAAAAAATTCTAAGTCTTTCTTGTCGAGCACTATCTCTGCACGCATATTATGACCCTCTATTCGTTGATGTGAAGCTTTTCTTTTTATCTTTTTGTGTTCTTTGTACTTTCCTAAGATTTCGGTTATTTGCGTGCGCTTATTCACTTTTTTAGCATTTAAAGTGAAGCTTTAGCGGAAGCTCTGGCATATCGAATCACCAAAAATTCAGGACATAATAAGACAGAAAAGAAAAGAAGGCTGGAAGCTGCCTGACGTTTAGGAACTCCGTTTAATTTAGTGAGCGAAGATGACTGCAATTTTAGAAATTAACCTAACCGACCCAGAAATAGCAAAACCCCTTACAGACGCAATTAAAAAAATAGCCAAAGGATCCTTCAAGCTAGAATCACTAGAATGGACGCAGAATATTCCCTCTGGTTTGAAGTAGATGTCTGCTATCATGTGGCGTTTGCGGTCGGTTATTCTTGCGCCGTCTGGGTCGATGTTGAAATGTTCAAAACTGGGCATTTCTGAATTTTTGTAGCGAGTTAGAAGTTCTCGTGTCGGTATGGGTAGCGCTATCTCATTAGTTTCCACCGCAGTTTCTAGACAGTTGGCTGCGGGAACTGAAAAAACAAAAAAAGAAAAGGGAAAGTTGGGGGTTGGCTTACTGGTTAATCAGTACGCTGCTTGTGATCGGTGAGACTGCTACGCCGTTCATGTCTTGGCCGTAGATTGTTAGCGTCGCCTGAATGGTGTCTGTGTAGCTTAGGGTTGTTTGTACTTCAGTGGTGAATGGGAACTGGTTCAGTTGGTTGCTGCTAAGTGTCAGATAGTCCGCTGCGGATGGGTTGTAGGGTGTTACCGCCCAGGTCCAGTACATGGTTGTGGCGCCGATTGTTGGTGCACCAAGGCTGCTGCCGCTCAGGTACCCGACTGCCTGCGAAGTGCCGGAACTAGTGAGCTGCATGCCGGGGATGTTGATCTGCATCAGGTTGATCTGTGTGGTGTCTGTGGTGTTAAGGGTTAATGTGACTTTGGTTACTGCGAAGCCTGTTCCGGCGGCGCTGAAGGTTGCTTGCCACTGTAGGTACTGGGTAGTTGCGCCTGTGCCGATGCCGCTTATGTCGCTAAGAGTGCTAAGGGAAGGGGTCGCGTAGGGTATGAAGTACGGGTAGAAGGTTAACAGTGATTGGCCGTTGCTGTTGACTGGGAGGCCTTGAACGGTGATTTTGAAGACGAAGTGTGGGTAGCCGCTGTTAGCTATGTCGAAGTAGCTGTAGCTGACGACGCATGGGTTGTCTTTAACGGTTGTTGCCGCGTCAATGTAGATGCTTTGTCCGCTTGCCGGGTACACGCAGGCGTAGACGTAGCCGTTGTCTGAGGCTATAGTTGTGATTGTCGCGGATCCTGATCCTGTGCCCAAGGGCACGTAGTTGCCGTTTCTTAGGCTGTAGTATGCAATGATGTAGTTGGTTGTGTCCACGTAGCTGGTTGCGATGTTTAGGCTGCTGTATCCTTTGTCGCTGACTACGACTTGGCTCTGCGCTGAGCCAATAGGCGGCGGTGTTGGCTTCGATGAACTAGATGAACTGGAGCTTGCTAAGTTAAGCCAATCGGGTTTAACTGCGTCCATGACGCCGACGAATCCTACGATTCCGACTACTAGAACTAATAATGCTGCGAGTGCTGCTTTTTTCCATTGTTTCAATTCAAATTCCTCTAAGAGAAAAACTATAAAATAATATAAAACAAAAAAAGGTGGGAGAGTTAACGCCTATGTTTTTTCTTTTTCTTCAGTATGATTACGGCGGCAAGGATTACTGCGCCTGCGAAAACTAGGATTCCGCCGAAGACTTGGGGTGTCATGATGAAAGAGACTGTTTTGCCTTCTAGGCTCATTTGGCCGACTGTTACTGAGGGGTTGCTGCTGATGAACTGCGCTGGCGCCAGCATCGTTAAGAGTTTGATGTGGTCGGTGCCCCAGCCCCAGAGAAAGGCGATTAACAGAAACAGTGCTGCTGCGGGGTAAGCCCAGAGACTTTTGAAGACGCCGAATAAACTTGCGAACCACAGTACGCCGACGGCTGCCAAAGTGTAAATTACTGCGCTGACTAAGCCTAAAGCGTATAATGCTACTGCTCCGATAACGAAGACTAAGCCTACGATGATCAATGTGGGGACCACGCCGAGAACCGTTATTGCGGTTGTTCCGCCTGCAACGCCTAAATCACTTAAAGACCAACCCATTTCTTGTCACCTAAGAGAAAAACGGGAACTTTGCTTCTTTTGGAATTCTTCTTTTGATGGAGACATGGTCAGAATCAGGTACAGGCCAGTCAATGTTCACGCGGTAATGGCTGCCGTTGTAATCGGCTTAGCCGTTTGCATCGCAGTAACGGCTGTTCTCGATTATGTGGTGCTTTCTTGGGTGATCGGAATCGGTTATCAGCCGAACGCACTCTACGGTGAATGCTTAACCGCTGAAATGCTAGCGTTCGGCGGTTTCGGCGCTGTGCTCCTCAAGCTTTCGATACCGGGGCAGGAAGGAAACACGTTGGCTCTCGCGGTCTTCATCACCTGCCTGTTCTTTGTCTTCGGAAACCTTGAAGACTGGCTTTACTTCATCGTTGGAACTGTTTTCTTTCACGGTCCCTTTCCAAGCATAAACCTTCAGTGGGCGTGGATGCTTGAAGCCACTGGCGTATTCGGTTTGCCTTCAGTAAGCAGTCTCGTCGGTTTCCATGGATCTTGGACAACCCTTAACCAAGCAGTCTGGAGCATTCTATGGTTATTTGTTGCGTTGCCAGTCGCCCTTGTAGCTATCTTTAAAGTCCTGAAAAAATAAAAAATAAGGTTACTTCACGAGGACTAAGCCGATTATGCCTGCTATGAATGGCCAGAAAGCTGTAAATATGCCGTTGAGCAGCCAGGCTGCGAAGTTGCTTAACAGAAAAGTGTGGCCTACCAGATGCGGCGTCAACAGCGAAAGCGGATTCCAAAGCCAAGTCAAATTGCTGATTAACCAAGGGTGCCAGATTCCCCAGTTGTTAAGTAACGCGACGGCCGCGTAGATTAGGATAATGACGCCGATGGCCCTGAGGTTGTTGCCTTTCCCTTTTTGGGGTTGCTGAGGCTGCGGTTTCTTGGCTTTAGTTCTGGACGTGTTCATACAAAAGAGAAAAACAAGAAAAAGAGGAGGTTTAGCTGAGTTTTCTGCTGATGGCTATGGTTGCTGCACCTGCAGCTGTCAATATTGCCCCTGCAGCAGCCGTAAGTTCCTTGTCGAGCACTGTCAATGTGAAGCTGCTGCTTGGAGCGACAGTTGCTGTCGGTGTTGGGGTTGGCGATCCGCTTGGTGGCGGTGTTGGGCTGTTGGGTGTTGAAGTTATGAAGCTGGCTGTTAAAGCGGTGTTGCCGTTCACTGTGAAAGTGTAGGAGGCGCTGCTTGACGATGCTGCTCCGTTGTTGGTCCATCCGCTGAAGCTGTAGCCTGCCTGTGCGTAGGCCTGCACTGTGATTACGTCGCCTGGTTGGAAGCTGAAGGTGCTTGGGAAACTTGTGTAGCTTGTTGAGGCGCCGTTTGTATCCTGCATCGCGATTCTTGCGCATTCCATTGGGTTAGCGTTTAACGTCAGAGTCAATGTGTTGGGTCCGCTGGACGGTGTAGGCGTTGTTGAAGGCGGAATCCACGGCGTCGGCGTAGGAGTTAATGCCGGCAGAGTGGGGGTTGGTGTTGGTGTCGTCTGCGGCGTCGGCGTAGGTGTGCTGCCTAGAGGCGTCGCTGTGGGAGTCGGGGTCGGCTGAACCTGGACGAAGGTTGCGGTGTATGATGTGTCTGCAGTCGATGCGGTCCATGTTTCCGATGCCGCTGTGGAGCCGCCGTTCCAGCCGGTGAATTGCCACTGGGTCGTGTCCGAGTACTCCTGCAGAGTAACTGTGGTTCCCGGCGTGTACATGTAGCTGGTTGTGCCCTGGTTTGCTTGTTCGCTGCCTTTGGTTGCCTGGTCCGCGGTGTCTGCGGGGGTGAGAACTACCCAGCCGCCTCCGATCACAGTCACTGTTAACTCGCCCTGCTGGCTGAAGACGGCTTTAACGGTTTCTGGGCCGCTCAGCGTGGTTGAGTAAACGTTGCCTCCCTGTATGGATCCGTCTGGGAGAATCCAGCCTTGGAAAACATAGTTGGGTGCCGCTGTTTCTTTCATGTCTACTTGCGTGTACTGTTGAATCTGGAAAGTCTCTGTTTCGCCGCCGCCGACGGATCCGAGCGAGCCCGGCGCTGTGGTGCCGCCGGTTGAGGAATAAAGCAGCACGTTGCCGCCTGCCGTTGCTTCCACGGTTAAAGCTTCGTTTACGGGTGGCGTATTCACGGTTACTGTGCTGACGCCGCTTAACATGCCGACTGATGGGCCGCCGTAGATAGCGCTGATTTGGTACTCGACTGTGTGGGTGCCTGCTGAATTGAAGGTTAACGTGAACCAGCCCTGGTTATTGTCGCCGCCGCTGTCTGCGTATGTGACGCCGCTTGTTGTGCTGCCTAATTCGGAACCGTCAATCCAGATCGAGGTTAATATGGCGTATCCGGGGCTTAGCGGTGTTGATGGAAAAGGCGGGGTGATTGTGTAGCTAAAGTTTACTGTGTCGCTTACGTTGATGGTTGGTGCTGTAGGGTTGAAGATCATTGAGTAAGCTGACAGTTGGCCGCTGCCGTTGAACAAGTCGAGTTTAGGCGCTTTCAGGTACGCGTAGGATGCGCCGGCGATCAATGCGATGCCGAGCAGCATCATCACTGCGCCGGTCAACGCGATTTTGCTTTTGGTCTTCGTGTTTAGCGCCTCCGCTTCTTTGCGTGTTTCATTGCGTATGCCAGAACTGCCACAACCGCAATTACCGCGGCAATCAACCCTATGATTATGGCGATTAGGATCCAGTTTGTGCCTGCTTTGTTTGGGGTGCTTCCCATGGTGATTGTGAGGCTGTTAGGTCCGGGGTTAACGGTGTCGGTGATGTACTGCGCTGGGTACGCGGGGGTTTTCGCCGTCGCCGCTATAGCTGCCGCGTCGATCTGTACTTGGCCGCTGTAGCCGCCTCCAGCTGAAGTGCTAAGCGTAACGACTGCGTTGCCATCAGAATCCGTGTACGCCGTGAGGGTTTGCCCGTTAGATGGTGGCCATTCAAGGTTCAAGGCTTCAGCCACTATTGGCGAATGCGCGGTAGAATTGTCCTGCACGTGGATCGACAAAGTTGTGGTTAGGCTGCTGCCGACGGTCGCTGCGAAGGTGCAGTAGACGGTATCGTGCTCCATTAATGTGCCGCTGTATGTTTCGTAGCTGTCGATGTTTATGGCTATGGGGTTCGCTGCGGTGCCGTCTGGTTGAGATCCGCCTGCCTGCGCGACGGTGAACTCTATTGTTTGGGTTGCGCCCGGCGCCAGTGTTTCCGTGGTCTGTGACGGGTAGATTTCGGCCCGTGGATCCGTGCTGTTAACGGTGATGAGTGCGCTGCTGGTAACGGAGGATTTCTGGGTTAAGTCAACTTCCAAAGTTGCTTGGGCACCGATGTTTAGAAGTGTTTTTTCGCCGTTGCGTTGCCAGTAGCCGTCGACTGCTACGTCGCTGATTTGTGGTCTTTCAACGAAGGTATCTGCCATCTCAACGGGGATTCTGATGTTAACCAGTGGAGTTGCGTAGGCTCCCCATGGGATATCTACTTGGAGTGCTGCTTCGCCGTTTGTGTCGGTGACCAGCTGATAGTTTGGGTATTCGCTGAGGACGCCGCTGCCATAGGCTGCCAAGTTGCTTATGTCCTGGCTCTGCAGCCACTCAGTTAAGCTGAGGAAACTGCGTTTGTCGCTGGGCAATGTGCCTTTGTCGCTGCTGTAGAGAACCGGTTGAACCGGCGATACGTTGCCGCCTGAATCTGATCCTTCCCAGCCACCGTACTGTGACGGAAGATACACGTTGCCGATGCCGAAAGTAGGGCTGATTATTGTCGGGTCATAAGCCACGTTAGCTGAGGTTCTTGCTGTTCCGTACCAGTAGTCACTGTAGATTTTTGCGTTTGCCCCTGCAACTGGGCCAGGCGTAGTGCAGTCAATGTAGCTTTGAATCACGCCCCAATCGTAAACGTAGTTGTTGTTGAGGATGCAGATCTGCGAAGGCAAATCTGGAGGACCGGCATATATTCCTGTTAAGCCGCCAAGGTTATCGATGAGTATGTCTCCGTCGTTTGTCTGTATAGTCTGGGCGTTGCCGCTGTTACCCTGCGTATTCAACGTTGCCGTGCCGATTACGTTGCCGTTCTGCTTAACCGTCACCTGATAGGGCGTGTAGACTTCCCACGGCCCGTTCCAGGCGTAGTAGGTTGTGGTTGCGGCGGAAGCTGGCGTGGAGCCTGTGCTGCCCTGCGCTGCGGGAGCATAGGTCATTTGTTGCACCTGCAAGTCACGGATAAAATAGGGCTGCAGCGGCGTAATGTCGACTTCGACGGATGCTGTGTTTGTGACTTCCTGGTTGATGCCGGCTACGGTTGTTGCGGCTGCGGTGCCGTTTGGAAGCAGAAAACCCTGCATGACGTCGGCGGAATCCACTGCGCCAAGCAAGTTCCAGTAGACGCCTGTGAGTGCTCCGTTGCTGCCTACTGAAGCACCCTGCGGGTCCACGGTGATTTGGCTCAGTGAAACGAGACTAAGGCTGCTTGGCAAATGGAAAAGCCCGGGGTCCTCTACTATGGTTACTACGAGAGATGCTGCAATTAAAATAATGGCTGCTGCCGCTAATGCTTTTTTTAGTGAGTTTTTCAATTTAAACGCCTCTTAAGAGAAAAAAGCAGAGAATTTTGTTTTTTCTTTTGGAGCATTTCTTCCTGTTCTCCTTTGATTGGAAGCAGGTAACCTTAAAAGGGCGGGGCGTCCGCGGGGATTGCAACCACGGCCTGCACTGGGCTCGGCTTCCAGTTATTGTTTACATAAAATTTTTAAAATATTGAAAAACAAAAAAAGAAGGAGAGGAAAGCTATTTCTCGTAGTCTCCGACGTTGCCGTATCCGGGTTTTGTTGGGTGACATTCAGCTTTTTGACGCATGTCTGCGCGAATACTTTTGCCGATGTTAGTGAATTTGCTGAATTCGCCGTTCTTCCTTCGTGAGGCATAATAGCCTGGGGCATGTTTGGTTTTTCCTCTTGGAGGCATGTTCTCATCCTAAAGAAAAACAGGAAACTGGGAAAATGGGAAATTTAGGCTGGAAGCCTGGTGAGTGTGCCGTTTGCTTGAGCTTCACGGTACAGGTCTTGGATGTCGTCGGTGTGGTGGCATTTGTGGTTGTACACCCAGCCGTTGCAGTTGCAGGAGACGTCGCCGGGTTGGAATCTGCCGCTGGCTACAGTCCAGATCCGCGTCACATACGGCTTCGCTGAAGGGTTGCTTTTGCTCTTAAATCGGGCGTAGTATCCTTCGCTGTTCTTGTGGAGGATGTCGACGTCGTCGAAGCTGGATGAAGGCACCGTGGGCGGCGTGGGAGGCGCCATTACGGGCTGTTTGGCTTTGGCTCTTGCTACAGCCGACTTCACTTTGGCTTTTGCAGTTAGAGAAGGAAGGACCATCTGTTTATTTCGGTATGGTTTCTTGGCGCCTTTTCTATAACTCATTCGATCAGGTCCAATAGAAAAATCAGGAAATTTCGTCTGGAGCCGAGAAGCACTTGCGGTTTTTGTCTCGTTGGTCCTCGGGAAGTTTGCACTCCATTCCGCCTTCGCCATTATCCATGTCTTGCATGTTGGTGCAGAAGCGGCAGCGGTTCATGTTGGGGTCTGAGGCTTTGCCGGGAAGATGGATCTGGTATTGATGGGGTTTCCGTCTGCGCTGCTGGTAACTCATTTCTTCCTCGCCTGAGGCATTTGCTTTTCGCATTCTCGCCTGATTTGCGCAGGCGTCTTGTTCCCGTACATTTGCTGCCAAAACTGTTTCGGCAGGATCTCCCTGACAAGCGTGAAGTATTCCTGGAACGCTTCTGGAGTCAAGGGTCCCTGCATGCTTGCTTCGCTAAGAAGTAGGAATCTTTGCTGAGGCGAATTAGCGGCTTGCTTAATGGCTTCTTCCAGTTGCCTGTAGTTCTTCGGCTGGATCTTCCCGAGGATTTTCTTCACGTGATCGAGGTGCTGTTCTTTGAGGAGTTTGCCTATGTAGGGGCTTTCAAGCAGTTCTTTGCTCCATCCGCCGGGAGCCCTGAGTTTAAACAGTTCTTCTGCGCGTTTAACGGCGCCTTGGCGTTTGGCTTCCTGCACAAGCTCGGCTCTGCTGCACTGGTTAAACGGCTTCTGCTTCGCCGTGTGTTTTGCAACACGTAAGGAAGACGCTGGCCTGTGGTTCCTTTGCTTCTGCTGGTAGGTCATTAGGGGTTGCTCCGGTACTTAGCTAAGGCATCGTTGTAGCTGACGTCGCTGGGCAGTGGGTCTCCGACGAGCGGCGCAATCAGGATCCTGTCGCCCTCTGTGTTCTGCAGGAAAGCTAAGCCGTCCTTCTTCTGCCCTGCCATCTTGACTCTTCCGGCGCCGCCTAAAGCGTTGACGCCCTGCACGAACTTGTCCAGTGGAACTTTGATTTCGCTGCCTGCAGCTCCAAGAACCAAACCTGTCTTTTTGTCTTTTTGCGCGTAGCTCAACGCGTTTAAGGCTTCTCCGGTTACGGTGCCCCATGGATTGTCTTGGAAGCCCTGCTCAGCCATCTTGACGAGTTCCTGGGCGGTTTGTCCCTGCGGCGTTGCGTCGCGTCTGATGAAGGCGCCGACTCTACCCGGCATCATCACGAAGCCGTTGTCCATCTGGTTAGCAGTCGGCTTCTTGCCTTTGTAGAAGGATTTGACGAAAGCGGCCTCTGCCTCCTGCGGATCCAGCAGCGTGTTGGTTGTCACGGGCGGACCTGCTGATGCAGGCTGAGGAGTTTGCTGCATGGGTGCAGCAGATTTTGGTTTCACAGCTACGAACTGGGCTAAAACGTCGTCTCCTTCCTTCACGATCGGAATGACTTCTGTGTCGTAGCCTTGCTTCTGAGCTTCTTTCTGGGCTTTAGCGGCTTGCTCTGGATCCAATGCGCCCTGGTCGGTGTCGATGAGCCAGCCCTGCGCGGCTAACTCTTCCGCTTTCTTGACAGCGCCTTCAAAACCAGCTGTGAAAGCGGATGGATTCACGGACATTCGACGCCTGTTGGCGTAAGACTTGTTTCCTTTTTTGCTGTTGTACATTCAGGTCACCGTGATTTAAGTGGGCGCTATCATGCCCACGAGTTTTTTAGGGACTTCCCGGACGGAGGCTACCCCGAAGGTTTTGCTGTACCCTATGGTTTTCAGGCGCTTTGTGATTTCTGCGGCGCCTTCCAATGTGCCGCCTATGCCGAACGCAACCATCTTTGTATAGCGTTTCAGCTCGTTTACTTTTGCTTGGGTCTCGGGCGCTTCGATGCCAACTAACTGCACTCTGCCACCAACCTTGTTGTATATGCCTCGCGAGTCGTCAGGCACGCCGTCAGTTAACGTGATAGTCACTTCGGGCCGATGCGTCTTCACGTAAGAAGCTATTTTCTCGTATGCCGTAGCCATCGGTGTTCCGCCTGCGTTAGTGAGCGCTGAAGTCTTGGCTGAGTGGCTTTGAAGCCACTTGGCTTCCTCGAACTTCTTAATTTTAAAGAAGCTTGCGCGAGCGTCAAAACTGCCTCCTGGATACGAGGTGCCGTCTCCTGTTTGGCCGCCGAAGGCGAAGAACGCTGTTTTGCTGCCTATGCCGTCGAGGATCTCCATGCTTGAAACTATGGCTTTCTTATACTCGTCTTCGAAGGGCGCAACGGATCCGCTGAAGTCGCCGATCACCAGAATCTTTCTGCCCTTCGCTGACTTCTGTTCTCTGGTTATGAAGGGTTCTTCCCCTTTGCTTCGGATGAACTCTTTAACTTTGAATTTGCTTCCTGAAGGGCCAGCTGTCGACTTGTAACCTGTCTTCCAGTCTTTGAGGGCCGTGTTCATTTCGCTTATGAACTTCTGGTCCCGGTAAATCATCGGGTCAGCAGCAGAAGCCACCGGCTCGAATTCGGCAGTGTCAAGGTCAACGGTGGTTTTGTTGGCTTGGTCAAACTCGTTGTTAACATTATCAGCGCCTTTCCTGGCCTGCTCAACTTCTTCGGGAGAAGCTGGCGGAGGCTCCTCAATCTCCTCTTCTTCAGGCTCCTCGTTAGCTTTGCCGCCTGGCTTTTCCTCTTCTTGTTCTTCCGACTCCGATTCTGCACTTTCTTTCTCTTCTGGTTCGGATGCTCCAGACTCTTCCTCAGACTCGCCACCTTCCTCCTCGTCGCCTTCAGGTTCGCTTTTGCCCTGAGACTCCTTTTGCTCAGGCTCAGAATCTTCAGCTTCCTCATTGGTTGGAGGTTCTTTTCCAGACTCTTCGGGCTTGTTCTCTTGCTCTTCTTCGGCTTCGCCCTCTTCCTCGGATTCTTCGGTTGGCGGCGGTGACGATGTGCCTCCGCTCTGTTGCTCGTCTATGTCCACGGTTTTCGGGGGCTCCTCTTCCGAAGGCGGAGGCGGCTGCTGCTTCTTCTGTTTTTCTTCAGCTTCCCTCCTTGCTTTGCAGGATGGGCAAACATCGAAAACAGGCGGGATCCAGACGCCGGTCTGCTTGGATTCCTTCGCTTTCCGGGCTAACTCGTCAATGTCAAAAACAACTTCAGGTGCCGGGGCAACTGCACTCTTCAGCCTGGGCGCGACTGGGCTTCGTCTTCTCGGCAAATAGGCTTTTTGGGCTCTTCGGTTGTACGCCATTATTCCCTCGTCCCTAGTTTCCGCGTGTAATGTTTCCCGCAGTCGGCGCAGACAACTTCAACCGTCAAGAGCTCGTCGAAGTAATCGTCTATTCCCTGCCGGGTCTGTTGCTCATCTTCGGGCCGGTGAACGTTCGGGTCAGATTGGAACGACTGGTCCCAGCTGCTTTCCCCAACCTTAGTTATTTCTGGCCTGTAATCTTTGAGTTCCAAGTCATGTATGACTTTAAGCGTCAAAGAAGCCAGCTTTTCGAAGATTTCTTTGTCAGACATTTTTGGGCGTCTGATCTTTGCAAGTTCCTGCTCAACCATTCTTGCTTCTTTCTCGATGAGGTCCCGTTCGTAAATGGGCAGTTTATCCCAGCCCTTGATCTTCATGACAAGCAGCCTCTGCAGGAAAGCTTCGTGGCGCATGTGGCCAAGTCTCTGCGTCACAAACATGCCTGCGGTGCTGTACTTGTTTGTTGAAGCGTCAAAGTGCTGTTCCAGGTATGCTTTCCAGAAGTCTCCGCAATCCATTCTTCTGGTCCAGGCGTAGCCGTTTGAGAATAAACGTTCTGAAGAGTAGCCACGCCACTTCTCGATGCCTATGTCTTCGATGCGGCGGTCCTCAATGATGTTGATTACGTCGTGCGCTAACGGCTCAGTTACCTGCATATCTTTGTCTACGCCGTAGCCGTAGACCTGTGCAGGTGTCGAATCAATATGTTGACCTTCATGCCAAATGCCATTTCGGTAAATTCGGTATTTGCTCTTGTCGTCCAGGGGCAGCTTGTAGGTTTCCCAGTGGGGCACGTTTATTTCGAAGATCTCTTGGCCGCCCGTCAGTTTTCGTTTTCCAACAGAGTAGCCGCTGCTGTCTGGTTGAGGCGAAATAACTATGTTGTTTCTTCCGCTCAGGTACTTTGCTAAGAAAAGAGAGATACTGGAGATGTTCGCCTGGATCGCCTTGCTCTGTTGAATGGCCAACTGATTCGGCGACAGCTTAGGCGTCTGCACTTGTGAGTGAATTTGCGTGTGCCTTGTCGGCGCGTAGCTTTTGGCTGCTGGGCGGCGATACGACATTTATGCAGCTCCTTAGTTTCGGCCGACTGACGTTAAGGCTTCCTGCATTCTTGGGCCGTAAGTATCTTCGTCTACTGCGACGTAGCTGTCTCCTATGGTCTGCTGGAACGCGGTTTTGAAGTTGTATCCTTGCTTTCGAGCTATGAGAAAATCCATGGTTTGCCGCATGCTCGGGTGATGGGGCAACGTCTTGTCCGCTCGCAAACCCGTGATGATGCTCGTGATGTCTGCCACGTCAGAAGCAAGGGACCCTGACAGTTTGCCGCCTGATGTAAGCGACAGTTCAGAGGGTTTTACGCCGATGCCTTTTGCCTGTGCAACAATAACTTTGTGCTCAATCTCTAAGGGCGCGAAAGGCAGCCAGATTTCTTTGCACCTGTTCTGAACCGGTTTTGGCAGTGACGTGACGCCTTCGTAGTCAGGGGGGTTGCGGCTTAAAACAATAAAGCAGTCAGGGTGCAACTTGATGATTTCGCCGTTCAGGTCCTGCATGTTCAGTTGACGCTTTGCATCCATAGCTTCGTTGAGCCGCATCATAACGGTTGCTGGGAAAACGTTGACTTCGTCAAAATGCATGATGCCGCCTGTTCTTGCCCATTTAGTAATGATGCCGTCTGTCCAGACGTCTTTACCGTTTTCTATGTGTGCTCTGCCCAAGAGGTCCTCAGAGGTTAAGCCGTCCTGGCCTATCACTTGGTAGTAGGGGAGGCCTGCTTCAGCAGCGAACGCTTTGACGCAGGTGGATTTTCCACCGCCTGGGGGACCAACGATGTCGACGTTGGTGGGCTTCACCTTCTGGAAGAGCCTGTTTGCCCTGAAGCCATCCCGCAGGAGCTTGAGCATTCCGCCTGGCGCCGAAGCCGTCGGGTAATCAGTGTAGTTCGCGTCTTCAGGCTTCAGCTTGCACTGTTCAGGCACCGCGTCCCAGTCGATGTAGGGCGACTCGATTATTCCGCTGGACGACACAGGCACGTTTCTTGCTGCTTTCCTGTCTGCTTCCGTGAGTTTCCAAGGTTCCTTAAGCTTCTTCTTCGCGGGCTCTGGCGCTTCCTCTTCCACGGGCGGCTGAGAAGGCGCAGAAGTTGGAGCTGATTGGGTCGCATTGGGTGCTGCCGTGGGTGCGGCAGGTGGCGCAGGGGCCGGCGTGGGTTTGGGAACTGGCTGAGGTTTCGGTTTAGGCGCCGTCGGCTTCACTTTGGGCTTGGAGACACGGAGGTTTTTCCCTTCAGGCACCAGTTTTGCTCCAGGAGCAAGTTTCTTGAGGTCCTGAATAACGTTTGCTGGTGCCCGCACGATCTGGAGTGTGCGGCCGTCTGCGCTGACGACGCCTTTTACGGATTTACCGTAAAACTTGAAGTTGTGTACGCCTGGCTTCGCTGATGTGAGCCGCTTCGCGTACTTGAAGGTGGCTATGGGGTTTTTGTAATTCAATTAGACGCGGCCTCCTTGATTTTGCGTAGGATAATGACGCGTCTACGAGATTGATGCCCCTTTGAACAGATGTAATCGACTAGTCGAACTATGCCTGGCCCGTCTTTGAGTTCACTGATTTGGTCGCCTACGATGTGAACTGGCAGACCGCAGTATTTTTCCGGACAGATTTTTTCGTGTTCAAAAGGAGTAATGACGCTGACGAGCTTGCCTGTTTTGACGTTAAAGCCGATCAAGTGCCTGTTTTGGCAGCGGTATCTTGTGACGGCACCAGGGATATCATGTTTGGGGTAGCGTTCCAGGGGGCTGTTACATTCGGGACAAGTGACTTGTGACATCTTATCACAGAAGAAAAAAGGAAATTACTTCTTGCCGCGGTTCTCGCGGTCTTCTCTAAGCCTATCCTTCAGTTTCTCAGTGATGGCGTGGATCTGCACATCAATCTTAACCAGCTTTATTATCGTGAGAACATCGGAATCCGTAAAGTCAAGGGTTCCTGCATCCATGGCGTCTGAAAGCTTATCGATAACTTCATCAGCCTCAGCGAAAGTGACTAAGTTAAGTCCAAGGTCTCTCAGCAAGGTATTGAGTTCTTCGTAGGTGCCGTATTCCCTGAGCGTCCTGCGGAGTGCAGCTGCCCGGCTTTTGAGCGTTTCGTGCTGATTCGATAGGTCAGCTTCTAATGATGCAGGATCTGGGTTGGTTCCCTGCATCTCAGCAATACATTTGTCGACAAGCTGCTCAACGTGCGGGCTTGCTTTTTTCCCCAGCTTCTCTTTGGAGAGGGTCTGGAAGAGCTTCCACTTCTGGGGATCAATCGTTATCGTGACGGGTATCTTGGGCATCGTTCTCAAAAGATAAATATAGAAATTGTTAGCATGCTAGCTACATAGCAAACTAACATATTCAACTATACTACCCGCCCAAAAAGCCACTTTTCGCGCATGCGACTAAATATTTTCTGGCTACCCCCCTCAAAAAAGCATGGTAAAAACGTTCGCTTAACTATTTATTAAACGAACAGACTGAAAATAAGTATATGTATTTCCAAAATTTTTTTTGAAGAAAAAAACCGCTATTAAGAGAATTGGGCATGGGAAAGAGTCCATGCTTTCTAAGTGCAGTTGTTTTTCTTCTGAGGAAGCAAAATGAGCTACGTGAATCATCGCCGAAATCACCAACCAAAATCGCTGAGGAAAAACAGCAGGGGTTTCCGCGTCGGCGGCCAAGGCACATATCCTGCAAACCTGGTTGTTCCCTTCGAAGTTGAAGAGCTGGGCAACACGCACATTCTCGAGGAAGCCAGCAAAGCCCTGAAATGCGAAGCTACATTGGAAGCCGTGAAGAAAGCTATAACGGACAAGTGGGGTCCACAGGCAAAAGCGATCTGGCTATGCGACAGCCGAACTGACGCGCGAGAGCATTACGGCCGGGACCTGGAAACGGGCAAACGCACCGGCGCCATAAACACCGTGACTCTTCCAACCAACGCCGAAGTAATCAGCGACTTGGGTACAGACGGCAAGCTCTACGTTTTCAACGGCGAAGAAAACTGGAAATAATTTTCGCCCATTTCAGGTTTTTCTTTTGAGCGAAAATGAGTTACAAGTATCAGCGCCATAGACTAAAACCAAGCTTCTCCAGGATCTTGCCGTCGAGAAATCCCAGCGACGACCTGCAGAGCCTCATGGATGAAATAGTCAGGTTGGACAAGGAAGCGCATAAGTCCACGATGGCGCTGCAGAAGATGCTCAAGACATTACCAGAATCTAAACCAATGCGGCGGACAGCACGCACGCAGCTACCAGGCGAAAACCTTCTTCCGAAAAACACGTATGAATCGTCTCAAAGGCTTGGTAGTCGCTGTTATTCCAAAGTAAACCTCTTTTTTCTTGTGTAGGTGAGGTATCGTTGAGTTACCAGCAAAAGAGACCGAAACAAACTCAGGTGCGGTTGCCTGGGCCGAGAATAGTTGTTAGGAAAGGCGTGAAGTACGATCGTGTTCTTGTGGACGGACATACTGCTGCAAGCCGAAACAACCTAACCGGAATAGCAAGCGGCGTAGTGGAGTACTTCAAGTATCTCCCAAAAAACTAATTTTTCTGTTTTTCTGTTGAAGGTTAACATGCGTTACCAAAAAGGTTCAAAGTCAAGTTACCGGCCAGCCCTAACAATCAAAGTTAAGGTGCCAGCATCGAAGAGCCACAGAGCGCATTGCAGAGATCCTTGAGAGTTCATTACCCACCCCTCTAAGATGGATCAAACCATTGATAGAAAAAATCCTTGATCTTCTGTAAACCTCTACCCGTTTCGGCAAAAAGCAACCCCTTTTGAATTCGAAGTATTAAGGTCTCCTTAAGGTGTCTCCAATTTCCCGAAGTTCTATTTCGCCAATACAAGGATCATATTCCTTGACGAAATCGGCGGAGTTGCTAATAGTTCGCATTGCCGCGAATGCGCGGATCTCAGCTTGAGGGAAAGCGTCTGCCAAACAATTCGCAGCGCCAAGGAGCGTAGCGCCGCGTGTTATCACATCATCGATCAATAGAAGGTCATCCGGGTTGGAGAGACTCTTTTGAACACTAAGGGATTCATAATGGTCAGCAACAAGCGGCCTTTTGCTTGGTGCACATGAAGTGGCTTTGGCAACAGGCTTGTTTCTGACAAGGCAGGGAAAGACATTCTTTCCGAGTCCCATTCCAACAAGGGCGTTAGCAATTCGTAGCGGAACCCATAGAGTACCTGGCTGCATCAAAGAACTCTTCGGAGTAGGAACCAATGTCGTGTTAGCTTTGAAGTATGAAGCAAAAGGGAGTGAGTCTTTTTTTCTCTTTATATCCTGGGCTATCCACTGCGACATCAAAATCTGGGGGTTAGAGACAAAACTATCAGTTTTGAGTTTGATCATTATGTTTCTTGAGTGAATAATTTCAGCCGACATTCCACGAGGTGAATATGCTAAAAGTGAACCGAAATCAAGTCTAGATAGCTCCATGGTTCATTGGGCAACCTCAATGGTTCTTTCTTGAGATGGCAAGACGTCCAGTATTTGTTCGGGGTCAGTGAGTTCTAATGCGCCATACATTATCATTTTTTTGGGCCAACTCAACGAGGAATCGTTTAGGATAGAGCTCCAAATGAAAAGCGGTCGTCCAAGCCTGAGTGCCTCCCATCCTTGGTGCAGAGAACCGCTGTTATCTTTGGCCTCTACGATGACTGAGGCATTAGCGATGAGTGCCATAGTCCTATTTCGAATTACAAAATTCTTTGGCTGAATGGGATACCCTATTGGAAATTGAGAAATGACCAAATGATGACGCATGATTATGTCCTGAAGTTGAGCGTTTTGCTTCGGGTAGGCATGGTCAAGTGGAGTTCCAAGAACCGCGATGGTATGTTCTCCTGCTTCAATTGCAGCACAATGTGCAGAAGTGTCGATACCTTCAGCAAGCCCGCTGACGATTGTCACCCCCCTTCTTGCAAGATTTCTTGCGATTTCACTAGCTGCTTTTAAACCGTCTGAAGAAGCCTTTCGTGAACCTATTACTGCTGCCCTCGGACCTGGTAACGGAATCGGTAGTTTGCCTGCAACGTAGAGAGCCTTCGGAGCAAACTTCTTTTCCACATCATTCAGTGGACCGATAAGGTCTTCCAGTGAACAAGTCAAGATTTCCATTTCTCCTACCGTATTTACGACTCTTTTCTCGGAAAACATGACGAGATACTAGTCTCCTGTATAATATTAATAACACTATCGGTAGGGTACCGAAAATAAAAGAAGACCTCTGAGAGACATTTCCAGCTGACTTCAAGAAAAAAGGGATTTGCGGGCGATCCACAGAATTGGCAATTCTAATGATTCCCTTGTTTTCGCAAGTTTAATCATGGCTGATCCTTGTTGCATGCCCCATATGCGAAGATGTTGTTTCTTCGCTCCGCTTAATCGGGGCACAATAACCTCAAAGCCTTGCAAAGATGAAAAAAGTTCGTCTCTTTCGCTATCGCGAAATAGTTGCAAGTCAATAGAGCCGCCAACATTCTCGGGGTTCTCCCTCAATTCGAGCATTAGACAGCCACTTTGGGCAGTTTGAACGCTGTTGCAGGCATGACTTTCTTGTATTCTACACGCCACTGGTCGTTGCTCATCAACGTGTAGGTTTTCCGCAGGTCACCGCCTAGGTTGTGGCCCATGAAGTATTCCGCGTAGCTTTCGGGGCAGCCGGCGTTGACAATGTTGGTTCGGAACTTTTTGCGGATCGTGTGCTCCGCCATTGGGTTGCGTCCCTCGTATGACCCAAGGATCTCTTCAGCTATGCAGGCGTAGTTCTTCTGGATGGCGCGTTCACCCACTGGGAAAACGGGGTCCTCAGCTTCGGGGGTTCCTTCAGCTTTGAAGTAGCGTTTGAATAACTCGATGGTTTCTGGGCCAAAGAAGCTTCGGAACTCCACGCCTGTTTTATGTCGGCCTTCACTGGTGAAGTCCAGGCAGATAGGGCAGACTTCCGCTTCAAACTCGTCTTTTATGCCGCCATACAGGATTCTTGTTGCGTCGCCGACGCTTAAGCCGCTTTGCCAGTAGAGCCCTGTGATCACCTGGTACATTGGTTTCTTCTCGAGCTTGATGAATTTCTCAAGCATTTGCACTCCCCAGGGATACGCTTTTGTTTTGGCTTTCGGCTTAGGTATGTCAACGAATTTTCGGGTTAACTCCGTTTCGGAGAAAGACGCCATGCTTTGGACGGCGGCGACGTAAGTGTTAACTGTGTTCCACGATTTGCCGCTGCTTTTTAAGTAGTCGACAAAGCCCTGAAGGGTTTTCCGCGCTATTCTCAGCCGCTGCCTCTTTGGCCTTGTCATGTCTTCTTCGACTTTATCGAGAAACAGCTGCAGCGGCGCAGCTGAATCTTTCCAGGAAGGATCCGGCAAATTCACAAGGAACGCTTGAAATTTTGTTAGGGCTGGTCGGTACGTTTTAGCTGAGGTGCCCATGGCAGCCAGGAACTCTTCAGTTTGGGGGTCAAACACTGACATGTCAGTCACTGAAAGAAAAAACAGAAAGTTCGTTTAACATTTATCTATTGGGTACTTTGGTTGCCGAAAGTTTACTGTGAATATTGCTATGAATACGTTTCACCGGTTCAAGGCGACGGAATCCTTGAATGCAGCAACTGTGGCGCGGGCTTAGCGCCTGACGAAGAAATTGAAATTCACGGTTCCTACAAACGATTTATGGAGTGTGCTGAAGCATGCTTCGGAGTATGTCACGAATATTATGAGTGGAAGACCTCGCAAGGACTCAAAGTTAATGGCAGGGAAGGATACCCAAAATGTCCATATGAAGACAAAGTCAAACGTAGGCTCAACGCATTGTGAAACTGGTTGTTGCAGATTCTCAGTATTCTAGCAGAAACCTCAGAGGCCAGGCTTCCTCCCTTGGCATTAGAGTCGTGATTCCATTTCCTACAAATCAGCAGCGATCGTACTTTTTCTATTCTGTTCAACCGAAATGCAGCAACTGCGTTGAGCAGCATAGCAATCATGCAGATTAATGCATGAACCGTGATCCTTTCTATACGCCATTAAGCGTAGCTGAGAATAAAAGGATTGACATGAACTTTTGATTTTGTACAGGGAACATTTTTATTTTTAAGTCAAACAACTATTGTTAAGATGTGAGAAATATGGATTTTGTTGGTAGCCAAACAGAAAAGAATCTTTTAGCAGCGTTTGCAGGAGAATCTCAAGCGCGAAATAAATACACGTTTTTTGCTAGTGCAGCTAGAAAAGAGGGATATGAGCAAATAGCGGGTATTTTCGAGGAAACTTCAGGCAACGAGAAGGAGCATGCGGAACTGTTCTTTAAACATCTTAAAGGTGGTATGGTTGAAATCAAAGCTTCTTATCCGGCAGGAATAATCGGGTCAACTGCTGAAAATCTTAAGGCTGCAGCTGAAGGAGAAAAGCTTGAGTGGGGAACACTTTACCCGGGCTTTGGCGATGTCGCGGAAAAAGAAGGGTTCCCAGATGCAGCCAGAACGTTCCGAATGGTTGCAAAAGTTGAAGCATACCATGAAAGAAGATACAATAAACTGCTCGAAAGCGTGAAGCAAGGCAAAGTCTTCAAGAAAGATCAGCCGATCAAATGGAAATGCAGAAACTGCGGTTTAGTCATCGAAGGACCACAAGCACCCGACAAATGCCCAACATGCGATCATCCAAAAGCCTACTTTGAAGTCTGGGTTGAAAACTACTAACAACCTATACTTTTCTATTTAATACAACTGTTAACAAGTTTGCTCAGGGGTGCTGTCCTTGTGTGCGCGCCTCAGGTAATCTTCGCCCGAAGTTAAACCAGAAATAGTTGTTCTGTTTGATTGCTATGCTTCTAAACGCAGTTGTCGCTGTTAGGCTTAATATGGTAGAAAAGGCTCGATTCATGAGTTTACTCGCAAAATGAGTAGAAATTAACACGAAAAAGCTAATTTAGCAACGCACTGGCGCGCTAAGAGGACCAGAATGGAACAAACCAGCTGATCACCTTAACAATCAAGCCGAAAAGCGACTGATTTCTTTTTCTATCGTGGGACCATGTCTTACAGCCCTAAAAAGACATCTCAATACGGCGTCAGACGCCAAACGTTTCTTCCAAACTTAACCATGAAGAAGCCACCTGTGTCTCCAGTCAAGTCTCCAGCTAAACCGCATCTTGCTCCGCCTCCAGCCGCCCCGGTGCAGAAGATTACGCAAGTTAATTTTGAAAGCGCGTTTCTGGATCCGCGGGAAGGAAAAAGCTGGGCAGCCCAGTTGAAAGTTGACTCTCAGGGCCGAGTAACACGGTCCTTCATCGACATAGCGAAGATCTGGCGGAAAATCAAGGATACAAAAGCCATTGACGAAGCCAAAACCGAAGAGGAAAAGAAGGAAGCAGAAAAGAAAACCAAAACGTTGATGAAGTTCAAGTTCAGCGGAAGCTACCCAGTCGGATCCGTACTGGAGGTTTCTCAGGCCAGCGGAGGCAGAGAACACAACTATTATGGCAGGTCCTATCAGCTGGTTACGCCTCAGGGCTTAAAGAACCTGGGAAACGTGGGCACCGACCAGGCCAGAGACGAAGCAGCCAAAGCTTTAGGCGTACCCAAACTGGTTTGGGCCTTCTAAAAATGTTGCGATAGAGAAACCGCAGTCTAGACCTTTTTTTGCCGGCGTAACAAAAATCATTTTTCTTCCGATAGCCATGTCCTACAACCCAAAGTCGACTTCTCAATATGGCGCCAGAAAAAAGCGGCCTCCGGCACCAGCGATTTACCATCAGAAAATCAGTCCAATGCTGGTTCAAGACGGCACCAAAGCTGACATTAAAGACCCCAAAAAAGACGAGACAAGAAAATACGATGGAAGCAGAACCGCAGGAATCAAGGACTACGACAGTGTGCAGTTGATCGGAAGCAGAAACTGGGTAAACGACTACGGCCTCAAACACCCCGAAATAGTTGCTGAAGTCAAAGCGTTGCCGGTTGACCGGGCAATCTTCGACTGCGAATTCACCTTTTTCAAGAAGGGTACGGACCGGGACTATTTCCTCAACGCGTTGGCCAACGACGAGAAGATCCAGGAAGAAGGCGTTGAGGCGAAGCTGGTTATCTTCGATGTTCTCTACGTCGACGACGAGGACCTGCGAGGCCTTCCATACAAGGACCGCATGGAGATCCTTAAAACAATCATTCCCAAGAACACGCCGCACATCATTGTTCCAGATAGCGTAAGAGGCGTCCAAGCGAAGGAAACCCAGTTCAAGGAACTTGAGAAGCGAAAGCTTGAAGGCGTCGTCCTCAAGGACCTTGACAGTCCATACAGGCAGGGCGCAAGAACGCCTGAGTGGCTTAAAGTCAAAAACTGGAAAAGTGACGAAGCAATCGTCGTCGGCTACACTAAAGGCGAAGGCGTACGTGCATCAACCTTCGGCTCCCTGATCCTGGCGCAGCGAGATAAGAAAGGTCAACTACACTACGTCGGCAGAACGGCGGGCCTGAAGAACTCCGAGTTAGGCGCGATGCTTAAGAAGATGAAGTCGATGCAGGCGAAGGCGCCGCAGGTTGTTGTTCCCGGCGACGTTAACGTGCAGGGCTGGGTGCAGCCTAAAATGGTTATTGAAGTCAAGTTTCTTAATCGCACGCCAAACGGGATCCTACGTATGCCTGACTTTTTGAGGGAAAGACCAGATAAACCGGCGACGCAAGTCAAGTTGCCGGACTAAGTTTCTCTTTTTTCTTTTGAGGCGTCTCAAGTGTATAGGAAAGAAAGCAAGAAAACGTATGGGCGAAGACCTTGCCCTATGAAGCGACTTGGCCAGGTGTTAGATTCAAAGCAGAAGAGGACAATCCTGATGGGTGTCACAGCACGAACGCAGGATACTGACGAGGGTCAACGTATAGTTTTAAGTAAAGGCGGAAAATGGTTCGCGGTTCCTGTGGAAGACACTGACGAAGGCGAATTGTTTTCGTTGATGAGCAATTTTGATAAGGAATGGGAATTGCGGATCGGCCAAAACCTGGAATAATCTGTTTTTTCTTGTAAGAAGTGTTGAGTATTGAAGAAGCCGGCCAGTAAGCAGCAGTATGTTTTGAAGCGGAAATCTACAGTTAAAAACGTTGTTTCCGCGAAGCTTAAGAAGCAGACCCAGACCAAACAGGCTCAGGCAACAGCTAAAAAAATTCAGCCTGTTAAAGCGGCTGCTAGGCAAAAACAGAAGACTATGGTTCTTAAGATGCCTCAGACAGCTTCATCAGCTGAAGTTATTGAGGAGAAGTTGCCGCCAGGTTTCAAGGCGAAGCTGGAGTACAAGAACAGCGGTATAAGCGTCTCCGCTGATGTCCGCTACGAAACGGAGAAGACGGATTCACTTGTGAAAATCAAGCATATCGGGCCGCAGGGCGAGATCGTGCATAAAGAGTTGATTGGGCCCTCTAAAGTTGAGAAGTGGTTTGATGAGAAAGGTAACGAAGTCGCTAAAGCCGATGTTCGCACAGCTCAGGAGATGCCGGATGGCACTTTGCAGCCGGTTCAGATCTCAAAGACCAAGGACATTAAAGTGGAGCCGGTTGATGCTGATGTGCCTTCGAACTTTCTGCCCTACAGTTTCCTGGAGGTTTGGGGAGAAGGCGAATCTGACGAGGATGGCCTGCGCAAAATGGGTGCGGACCTTATCAAAACTGGGAAAGTGGGTGCGATCAAAGAATTCAGTCATGGCTACGGCAAAATGTACGTTGGTTTCCTGCGCCCCATAATGAGCAAGGACGGAAGCAAATTCGGCGTTGAAATCATGCTGGCAGAGAACAAGCGGCAGAGACGAAGATGGATGCTTGCTGAGCCGGGTCCAAGCAAACAGAAAGCCAACAAACCAGTGGTTCCATCATTATTCTAGAGGGGGATGGAATGGCGAATAAGGAAAATAACGAGCGGATCCTTGACTACATTGGAGAGCACCCGAACGAGACAGAAGAGAAGATCGCTGAGGACCTTAAGTTGAACATCATCGACGTGTTGGATAGCTTAACGGACCTTGAGAAGCAGGGAAAAGTTAAGGGGCAACCTGACTAACTCTTTTTCTCTTTTTCTTCGCGGATGTAGAAGCCTTCAGGCAAATATGTTCTGACGTCGGCTTCCATGCGGTAACTGAGGTCCACATTTTTTGTTTGCTCGAAATCGTATGGTCCTTTGGGCTGCCTGGAGTAATCGGCGTAACGGGAAGCGCTTGGATCCATAAGCAGGCCTTTGGGGTCGCCTGGCTTCGGCAGCTGTCTGGGAATAATGTTTGGAGACCTGTACTTTACGCCTCGTTCCTCATAGTAGTCGGCGGTCAGCAGCCAAATGTTAGGTCCAAACTGGCAGTTGCTGATTGTGACTTTCATGTTCTTGGGGTTCAAAACTACTTTGCCGGTCCATTCGACGCCACGTTGGAAGCGAAGACGCATGTCGCCGTATCCGCCCTTGGCTACTCTGACTCCGCCTTCAGTGTGCACCGTGTATTTTCCTGAAAGGTGAGTTTCAAACGTCATGATCGCGGAGGTTAACTTGTGCTCGTAGAAAAGAACGGGGACGCAGTCGTTGGTGACAAGCAACTTGAGTTGCGCCCAGTCTGTGGGGCATTCACTGGCTTTCTTTATTGTGTGCAGGGCGATGCGTCGGTGTTTTGCGCCGTAAGCGTAGAAGGTAGCTGGCAAAAACATTATGCGTACCCTTTGACTTTTTTCCTCTCTTGTTTATCGCCTTGGTGCACGCTGAGGCGCGGCACATCCTTCCAACTTTCCAGTAGCAGGTTTTGCCCAGAGATTTTATGCCACATTTTGAAGAGCTGCTTGGGCGTCTTGTTTGGATCCTGCAGACAGAAGGTTGGTGGGCAAGGGTTAATCACCTGGATCTCTCTGTCTGGCCTGTGGTACCAGAACCAGTAGCCTTTCGGCAGCAGGCCGCGTTCGTTGATGTCTCTGATCACTGGCCTGATCGTGGGTTCCTTCAGTTTTAAGCTTTCAAGCAGGAAGTCTATTTGGCTGCGGCTTTTGTCTTTGCTCTGCGCCAGGTCCCGGAAGAAAACGTTTGTTGCGGAGTCACGTATTTCCGGAAGCACCTCCAGGGGAAGCTGGGTGGCCGTATCAACGCTGGATTTGTTTCGTCTGGATTCTTTTATGAAGTCGCTGATTGTGGCGCCGCTTTTGAGGGCGTCGCTGCCGTACAAGGTGACCTGCGCCGAGGCGAGGTAGCTGATTTCGTCGATGAAGACTCGTGAGGCCTGTTTGAGATGGCTTTTTCGGTAGGCGTCAAACTGCTGGAGAAGCGTGATTGCGTTTTGCACGTCGATGTTGACGTTTGCTTTGCCGTAGTACCTGTCCAAGTTGCGGGCGACGATGATGCCTGTTGTTGACTTGTACCCTAAATCCAGAAATTCGCCGCTTTTTTTGAGTTCTTCCAGTACTTCTTTGAAGTCCAAGTCAAAGGATTTTGGGTCGTCAACTTCCACTATTCGGTCGAAGACTGTGGGGGGATTCTTGTCTTCGTCTGTGATTTTGTCGCCTTTTTGGAGGATGTTCAGTGTTAAGACTGGAACTGGCGCGGGTTCCACTCCTAAAGTGTCTTTTAGTCGATGCAGGAGCTTTTTGGTTCGGTCGTCATAGGCGAAGAGTGGCATGCATGCCAAGCTGAAGCTGTTGCTTTTGTCGCCCAGCGGGCTGAAAATCAGTTCTTCCCGGGCTCTAATAGAGTAGCAGGCGACTGCGCTCAACAGGACGGTTTTTCCGCCGCCGACTGGCGCATAAACTGTTTGGAGGGCGCCGAAGTCTGCTTTTGGAAAAATCGGGAACCTGGTGATCGGCTCCATTTCTATGTCCTGCGCGATTTTTCCTGATTCCCAGCAGTTCCTTGGCATCAGAAGGCACGGTGCATAGTAGCCGCCAAGCGTTTTTTTAACGTGGATCTTCATGTGTTTGCCTTCATGCTGGTCCGACGAAAGCGCCTGGCGAATCCGCATGTTAACTTCGTCGTATAGGGGGTTGAAGTCGGCGAGTGTCTCCGCGTAAAGGGGATAGGCTCCTGCGCAGCCGAGGACTTCGTAGAGGTAACCGTATTTTACCGCGTCAATGGCTAAGCGAATGATTTTCCCTGCAGTTTTAAGATCCACACCCGCCAAGTTGGCTCTGATGAGGAACTGCAGGACCTCTTTTTCTTCCCTTGGAATCTTGCTTTCCCCAGTCATTTTTCCCAGGAAGAACTGGTCCAGGTAGTTTCTAAGCTGTGGATCTTCAATGCGGAAGCGGTCCCAACCGAAGAACCCGGCTGTTTGATCCATCACAAGCTTAAGCGCTTCGTAGGCTTTTACGTAGGCGTTGGCGATTCGGTCATACGCCACATTCATTAAAACGGCTTCAGGTGACGGCGCCATGTGCCTGGCCAGAAGCTTAAGCAAGCCGTCGACGTATGCAGGCGTGTATTTTCCCCCGCATGTGCAGGTTCCATGGGCGGAGGCCATCGTTAGCAGGCTTGCTTGCCGGTGGCAGCCGCTGCATTCGAAGCCCATTATGTCTTGGACGTCTTGTTCCCGCTGGCTTTCAGGCCTCTTGAGCATTTCCTTGTTGCATTTTGACAGGGCTGTTTCGAAGAAGATGCTGTCTACCTTCATCTGTTGGCGCAGCGGAACAAGTTCAGGTATGAAGTCAACGTTGTCTAGGTAGCTGCATAAGGCTTCTACTCCGCCTCGGCCGCTTACGCCGTCGATTATGCGTTTGAAAAGTGATTCAACCCAGACTAAACTGTTGAAGCCAAGCGAGAACTGGACGGATGGCGCGAGGCCTTGGGGCGCCTCAGCCTCAGTGGCAGTCATTGCGTCGGCCCTCTGGCCGCCGCCGACTTCGTCACTGCGATAGCGTTAATTAGCACTTGTTGTCGGGTCCAAACGTTTTTTTCGCAGCTTATTATGATTCTGTCGATGCGCGTTAGAAATTCAGTGGGCAACGTTGTTGTGAAGTAGATTGACCGGTTGTTGAGGACTTCGGCTGTGTCAGGCAACGCCCATTCGTCAGGCAACGTTTTTTTGCTGTTTGTTTGTATCTGCACAAGCAGGACGGCGCTTGTGTATCTCTCGCGGATCCACTGGAAGCTTTCAGTGATCCAGTTTTCAAGTTGGTTAGACCGGGTTGTTTCCTCTTGCTCCTTGGTTTTGTTGAAGAAGTCGACGAACGTGGTTTTTATTTGGTCAAAGAAGAGGAAAACGAAGCCGACTATCAGTACACCTGCGAACCAGTCTGGCGGAATCACGTGGCTCCACGCAAGCAAACCTGATATGACGAAGGCTACGCTTAACGCGATTACTTTTGGGAGGCTGAAGCCGGATGATGCAGCGGCGGACCCGTTTAAGTGTTCGTCTAATGTTGTTTGGCGGTTACCGCCGTTTTCGTTTGGTGATCCGGGGAAAGGCAGGATCTGCTGGTTGCCTCCGGGTACAGTAGGCATCGGCTGCTGTGTTTCCTCAGTTAAAGTTATCAGGTGCGCCTCGAGCTTCGATATCAAGTCGTCAAAAGTTTTCTTGTTTGGCAAGAGGTTAGATGGATCAATGAATTTCGGTCCATTAATGAATTCGCGGGCTTGCTTGTGAGCGTCAATCATGTCTTCTCGGTTTTTTTTAAGCTGGTCCAGCTGGCCCTGGTACGTGTAGGTTTCATAAGACATGGTTCAGCCTCTACTTCCGCCAGTAAATAATGAATCCTGCGCATGCTTCGCCGACGATTACGCCTACTAAAGAGGTTATGCCCAGGGCGCCTGCAGCTGCCCAGCCTACGGTAGGGAACAATCCGATGCAAAGCCAATCCAGCACGTCAAGTTTCTTCGGAAACAAGTCTTCAAGTTTCTGTCCTTCAGTCATGAAGCCTTTAACTGCTCTGCGGAGCACATCTGTTTCTGTTGCCAGCGCAGAGTATTTAACGCCCATTTGGGCGAGGGCGAAGTCTTTGTCTTTCACTTGCTGCATGATGCTCTTCATGTGTTCTTGTTGGCGAACTACGTTTGGCACGTGGAGAAGCAGTTTGGCAGCGTTAAGGTTCCAGGCGGCTTTTTCGGTTTTTTCGTTTTTTTGGTTGGTAACTGGGTCGTCAGGTACAAGAACGTGGACAGTGCCAACGGGGAAGTCGCCAAGTGGAAAACGTTCGTTTGAAAACTCCCAGGGCTCGGTTAAAGTTTGCATTCGGCCTTTGATGAGGCCTTTGTTTACGGGTCCGAAGGCAAATGTGAAGTGGCTTTCTTCCTCGTTGCTCGCGTAATCGGTGAGGCTGCGCGGTCCATTACCGTTGATTTCGTCGAATTTTATGAGTAAGTGTCTCTCGCCGAAAACTCCGTTGCGGATAATGGCTACTGTGGCGATCTTGTCGAGGGGAAAAGTTTTAAGTTGTTTCTTGATTTTTTCCAGCATGCCTTGTTCCGCAGCTAATGCAGGATCCGGTTTCATCTGTTCAGGTTTCTCTTTGTCGTCTTCCGCGGGAGCTTTCTCAGCGGGTTTTTTGGTGATTAAACGGTCGATGTCGCCGTACAGTAGGTCCTTGAAGGGTTCTGTTAGGTCTGAGGCACAGAAAAAACTGGTTGCGTCAACCATCATGCCTTTTATTCGCGTGTGGATTTTTTGGCCGGCGTAGCAGCCGATTACTTCGTATTCGCCGAGGACTACGCCTGGACCTGGCGCTGCTCGTTGCCGATACCAAACAAAAAAGATTAAGCCCATAAGGGCCACCATCACGGTTACGCCGAAGTAAGTCATGAAGCTGATGAACCACATCATGCCTGCTTGCCTCCGTCAGTTTTCTTATGTAGCAAGGAGTCGATTTTCGCTTTTTTGACGGCTCCACGCATAAACAGCAGCAGAACGCCGACTGTTACGCCGATGGCTATTGCTGAGAGCGCGCAGCTGAAGGTTACAGCGGTCATAACGCTGTTTATGGTGTTGTTGTTGCTGCTCTGCAGCATGTTAACTTGGTTGGTGAATAGGGCGCTGATTTGCTGGGCGATCTGGTTTGCGTTGGGAAACGTCGGAGGAGTGCTTGTGCTTACGATCATGTTGATGATGAAGCCTTTGCTGTCCATGCCGAGCTCCAGGGTTTTGGCGACGCCAAGTCCCGTTTCGAAGAGGCTTACCGTTACGGTTTGGTTGACGTAGACGTCGTAGTTAACTGCGAAGGTGATGTTGTAGACGTCGTCGGCGGTTGTGTTGAAGGTCATTGATGTTGGGCTGCTAAGCTCTTGATGGAGGGTTTGGCCAAAGTCGGATACCGTCACCTGGTAGCTCTGGGTGTATGTGTAGGTAACGACGATTTCGGTCGGCGCGTACATGTCAAAGTTTGGGAAACTCACGGGGTAAATTGACGGCGCTGAGGGCGAAAGCAACTGCGCATTTACCAAAGCTGTTGATAAGCAGCTTAGGCAGAGAAGCAAAATCAACGTGGCAGCTTTCTTACTCAACTTTAGAGACCTCCTCCGGTTTGGGCGCTTTTACTGCAGAGCCTTCGACAACCAGCGCGGTTGTGCCTGTGCAGCCAGCTAATACCCAGATTGGAAAGAACATTGGGTTCTGCAGGCTAAACAGGGAAACGCCAGGGTACAGAATCGAAGACAAAGTTAAGGCAGCTAACGCTGCGAAAAACAGGATTGTTGACGCGATTACGGCTCCACTATGAAGTCTGTTGGATGCAACGGGTTTCTTAGTTTTTTCAGTCAATGTTGGTTTCTCCTATGCATAACTAGGGGCAGAGGCGTCTTTTCAGCCGGTTCTGCTTCTTGCTCTGTTTCTGCAGGTTGCGGGGCTTCAACGGTTTTCTCAGGCGCCGCCTCAGCAGGTTTGGTTTCAGGCATGATCTGCAGCCGAAGCTGGCTGCTGCGGTCTACAACTATCTGAGCCACCTGATCCAGCTGTGACTCATCAAACAGAACGGTTGCGCCCTCTAACAGCACAGAGGCCTTAAGCATCGTGCTGCGCAATTTTGGCTCGAAATCAGGTTCAACAGCTTCAGACGCCAGCTTAACCTGCGGATCTTGCGGCGCCGCCTTCTTCTTTTCCGACTTTTCCGAGGGCATGCCGCGGCAGAAAAAACTGGTCGCCGCCACCATTGAGACTGCACTGATAAATAACCCGAGTAAACTGCAGTCCGCTAAGACCGGGGATTTCTGGAAGATGAAGAAGACTCCACAGAAACTGAAAGCTGCTGCGGAGACTGCAAGCAGAACAAGAAGCAGCGACTTGTTCATGCCGGCAGCTCCAATTTTTTAAGCAGAAACTCCTCGGTTTTCTGTACGCCCACGTCTAGCCAGGATACATCCATGCCTTGCTTAGCCAAGTCATTTCTCGCAGCAAGAAGACAACGCAGCGACATTGTTTTCTTCTCGATTTCCTTTTTCTTCTGCACTGCAGGTATGTCTTTCCAGTCTTCGTTTTCCCTGATGTAGAGATAAAGCCTGTAGGCGCCATGTGAAAGCTTCTGAAGGGACGAGTCGTCTCTTGCAGCTTGGACTTCGACGGCGGTGTGAAGAGTTTTAGGCAGTCGAGTGTTCAACGGTTCAGTTGCTTTTTCAGCGTTTTCAGAGTCTTGAGTCGAATGTTTTCCCTCAAGAGACTAATATAAAATGTTAGCAAAATAACAAAACAACAAAATACAAATCTTTTTTTCTCTATTGAAGACTGCGCGTCTTCAATGACTCTCCCGGGCGGCCGCGTAATCGACGCCGATCGGGAGTGCTCCCTTTCAAACTGCCTTAGGACTTGGCTGGCCGCTAGAACGGCTCTAAATCTTTTGAGCGATTTGGAAGACGCATTGCTTGAAGAAAAAGAAAAATTTTAAAAAATCTGCTTTTTTAAGCTAGCTGAAAAAGTGAGAAAATAAATTCTTTCTGAGAAAGGTCAACAGCCAAAAAACGGCTGTCCAAACATGTTTTTCTCCTTTACGTTTGCAAATGCGGATTATCATTTCCAGCTATGAAAAAGTCTTTGCCATTCACCAATAATGTCAGTGGTTGGCAGTCATGCGCAGAACTGCTTTTGGTTCCTGCTCAGCCAGCCTCCGCACATCGGAAAGCAACTCGTTAAAATGCATCAGGACAGCAACAAGAAAACTGTCTTTGTCCAACTTGTCGGCCGCCGCGTTTAAAGTGATGTTCAAAGTTTGGCCGCTAAAATCGTTGGCGACTGCAACAGTGTAGTAGAAAGCTGTTCCGGGAATACTGTGTTTTGGCACCTTAAGCCTCAGTTCACGCACAAGCAAATATGCACGGCGAAGGTTGCGTCCCAAATTATTGTTGAAAACTTTGCTGCCGCCGAGGCCGTAGCGGATGCTGAGCCCGAATGCCTCCTTCAAAAGCTGATCCAACTCTGGGTTTTCGGTTGAGGACAAGATGCGGAAACGGTAGAAACGCAGAGGCAAATCATTCATGTGGAACACTTCTTTGAGTTCTCCATGCGACAGGAGGTTTTTGTTAAGTGTGTAAGTGGCGATGTCTTTGCTGGATGCCCAATACACGATGTCGCCGGGTTTTTCAAGCAGGTAAGCGAAGTCTCCGTTGTAGGCTGGTTCCCCCTGAGTTAGCTTCTGCGCTAAGTCAGGATGCAGTTTCTTGAATGCTCGAAGGGACATGCTGGTGCTGCCGCTTTTTTTCTGGAATTCATACTGGGCCTTCGGCGTGAACGTCGCGGTTAAACAGGATCCTAAACTGCGGTCGCTGGCCAAGTCGCTGGTCGGCTTGAAAGCTTCGCCGAAAGGCAAATTTTCGTCAGGTGTACCGCTTTCGGGAAGGACGGCGCCGCAGCCGTTACAGACTTTTTCGTCGTTTTCAATATCAGAGATAAGGGTAGGCAACAAACATTCGGGGCAGATCCTTTGGAGGCCTTCAAAACTAAGGGGGTTTTGCCGCTCCGGCGTCAACGGAAGAAGCACAGAGATCAAGTGTTGATCTAGAGCTCCGCTTAGTTGAAGCAGCTCGGTTTCAGGTAAACTCATTTCTTGGGCGATTAACGCTGGGTCAGTCACCTGATCCAGACACTTGATTTTAAACAATTTCTTCAAATCTTCAGTTACCACGTACAGCACACTCACTTCTTTTTCTATTAGTAGATACGGTACAGCCACCACTTGCCCTTGGGCGCCCAACCCAGGGCTTTTTTAAATTCGAATTTAAACGAATGCATATTTAAGCTTTCGAGCGACCTCTCGGTTTTGCGGTAAAAGCATGGTTTTTATTGATGTTTCTCTGTTGGGCAGCGGCACCTACGTTTTTAGCACGCTCTCTCTTCTCCCCCTCAAAGGCGTCCGCTGCCTTTCCCTTTTTTCTTTCATGAAGCAACTAACAGTTCAGGAACCCAAAAGACGCAACAAACCCGTCGAATTCATCCCCGGCATGAAACTGAAGTTCTGCGGCAACTGCGGCAGCACAAAAGTAGTTGAGACCGAAACCGAAATTAAATGTCCCGACTGCGGCATGGGCAAACTCAAAGGAGGCCGCTAAAATTGCCAGGCAAAAAACGCAGAAACCACCTGAAATCAATCAGCATAATCGGCGGCGCCACAACACTGGCATTAACCATCGGCTGCGTGATTTTCGTCTTCATGGAGTCCCACAGTTTCCTCGGTGTAGGCCTCGCAGCTGTCTTGGTCCTGCTTGGATCCATCTTCAGCGTCGTAGGTTTTATCCCCTTCGGCATAGGACCGGCATTGTACTATTTCCTGGTTTGGCCTTGGCTGCTGCATAACACCGTAAGTCATTACCCAAACATTCACATGCCGGTGACGCTGTTCGTAATCAACACCTACACGCTGATACTATCGATTGCCTTCTCAGTGATCGCGTCTATTTTCCTGTTTGCAATTTTGGGACTGAAATTTATGGTTATGATGAAGATAAAAATGAAATCACGTTTGAAAATGGTTACTTACAACAATTTGTCTCCAAATCATCTTGGAAAGTTATCGGGAGATTATTGCCGTTTAATCTATAACACAATTTTTTACCATTTTTTAACGTGTTTTCCAGACCGACCGACCAAGCCGTGAGCTCTGTTACAGTGAGATTTTAGAAATCAAAAGCCGCGAGTATTAGTAAGGATTGTGGATTCTTAAAGGTTAAATGAATATTCGTTCGATAAGCAAGTAAAATCAAGTTAAATTTAATTCGTCAATGGTGAGCAAGTGCACATGCAAAAAAGAAAAAATATAAGCTTATTATTTAGGTTCCTGAGTAAAACTGTTACTCCGCTAAAGATTATGACTTCAATTTTATTGTTTCTATTGTTATTTGCGGCATTTGTAACGCCGCTGCATGCTCTTACACCCGCTAGAGATTTAACCGGAAAGTGGAAAAGCGGAGTTTCCGAAAAATATTACATGATGGATTCGTTTGATGGTACCACACCAGAGGACGACATAACTGCAACGTTCGAGTGTGATATAACGCAGCAGGGCAGTCAGATCTCCATAGTGTTGTACAGTTATCCGACGAGTTGGATCACAGACAACACATATTATCAAGAATACGGGCCTGGCATTCCTCCCGCGACTGGTGGAGATATTCTGTTTGAGGGAACTGTTTCAGGCGCAAGTTTTACCGCTGATGAGTACCCATATAGCTCATCAACCCAGGAACAATTGTCGGGGACATTTACAACTGACATTATAACTGCAACGCTTACTGGACTTTTATATACAAGCGACACCAACGGCATAATTGTACTGCGGTCAGGCTCATCAGCCACAATGCCGCCCACCACAACTCCAGCTCCAACTCCCACGCCCACACCAGCGCCTGCCCTGCCAACATCAGACAATTTAGGCAGCGTTTCACTAGTTCAAGGTACAACATGGTTTTCGGAAACTGGCACGCCAATTACCGCTCAAACTCAAATAGGTGCAGGAGCAGAAATTCAAACAAGCGGCGACAGCAATACAGTAGTCGGCGTTAACTATCCTGACAATGGAGGAACCGCCTATTTGGGCGCAAACACTAACGCGGGATGGGTGTATCTTGAGCCACAAACCGATCCAATAACTGGAAACATAACGTACATTGCAGTGCCACAGACAACAAGTTGGTCTGACAAGGCGTTAGAAAATGAAGAGGTTGGTCAAGCTGGTTTGCAGCTTTCACTAGAAGTCGGCTTCGGGCTTGGCGTTATGCTGGTGACCGGAGCGCCACTATCCTTAGGAGGCGCATTAGTCGTCGAGGGAACAATATTGCTGGGAACAGGAATTGCATATATACATGAGCAGTTGTCTCCGCAAGAAGGAACCTATGACGTGAGACCTGTAGCAGTGCCGCAAGGACTAGTTATGGGTGATGGAACCGACGACTATGTCGTAACCGTTACCAATGAATCGACAACGATTCAAGTCATGGACGGCTCAGTCATATTCGTTGATCAATACACAAACAGCTCGATAACCGTAAACGCAAATCAGATGTTGACGCTTCCATCTGGAGTGCAGAGCGGGTTCAGCCAACAAGATCTGCAGTCCGACGTATCTGCATTTGACGCTTCCACAATAAACCAATGGTGGATACCAACACCCACTGCTACCCCAATAGTTGCTACGCCTACAGCTACAGATACTTTAACCGGTAACACTAATCCATTGTCTTCACCTATACTTTTACCCGTCATATTTGTGGTAGTAATCATCGTGATAGCCACACTTCTTACTGTCTCGCGAAGAAAAAAACAATTAAAACAACCCGGCGTATCCACTCAAAAAGTGAGAAATCAAAATATCTCCCAATCCGCAGCCGTGATGCCTGAAAGCCCAAAAACAACAGTACCAACAATGGGAATACCACCTCCGCCTTCTCCTAAACTAGATGCCCAGCAACCAAAGGTTTCCTTCTGCCCCAACTGCGGGAACCAGCTTCTCAACACTAAAGGGTTCTGCCCCTTCTGCGGCTCGGACCTCAGCCAATGGTCCCCTAACGCCAAAAAATAGCATCTGTAATTTTCAAAGGAGTTCGTTGAAGTGAAAAAGATCCCAGTCGCAATAATTATCGGCGTTTTGTGTTTATCGATGTTATCGGCATTCGCGCCGAAGGTAATGGCTCAGTCTTCCGCAGACTGGCCAATGTTCCGCGCTTGCCCGTCTCATAGCGGTGCAGGCGTAGGTAATCCCGCTCTTGCGCTCACGCTAAACTGGAGTTACTCTGCCCGTGATGAAGTTCATTCGTCTCCTGCTGTTGTAGATGGCGTTGTTTACGTAGGTTCCTATGACTATAACGTTTATGCTTTGAAAGCTTCTAACGGCGCTCTAATGTGGACTTACACTACTGGCGGCCAAATTGAGTCATCGCCAGCTGTTGTCGGCGGAGTAGTTTACATCGGCTCGGATGACGATAACGTTTATGCTTTGAACGCTGCTACAGGCACTCAAATTTGGAATTACACTACTGGTGGATTAGTCAGTTCATCGCCCACTGTTGTCGACGGGGTAGTTTACGTCGCGTCTTTTGACGGCATTGTTTACGCTTTGAACGCATCTAACGGTGCGCAACTCTGGAATTTCACCACCGTTATAACTGTCACAAGTGGTTTCTCGATTGCTTCGTCTCCTGCAGTTGTAAACGGTGTAGTCTACATAGGTTCAGATGACAACAACGTTTATGCTTTGAATGCAACTACAGGCACTGCGCTCTGGAATTATCCTACTGGCAGTGGAGTCACTTCGTCTCCATCAGTCGTCAACGACGTAGTATACGTCGGCGGTAGTGACGGATATATTTACGCTTTGAATGCATCTAATGGCATAAAACTCTGGAACCACAAAACAGACAATTCAGTTGTGTCATCCGCCGCAGTCGTCAACGGAATGGTTTACGTAGGATCATATGACTATGCCATTTACGCTTTGAACGCATCTAACGGTGTCACAGTCTGGAAGTTCCCCACAAACAACAATATTTTTTCATCCCCCGCAGTTGTCAACGGCGTGGTTTACATCGGCTCGGATGATGGCAACGTTTATGCTTTAAACGCGGCTACTGGTACCCAACTGGGAAGTTACAATATTGGTAACGGACCCGTTGAGTCGTCTCCTGCTGTCGTCGGCGGCGTAGTTTATATTGGCGGTGATAATTTCAACATTTATGCTTTGGGTGATTTAAAATCGTCGCCTTCGCCAAATCCAACTTCAACATTAACTCCAACTTCCACTCCAACATCAACTCCGACTCCAACCGAGTGCCCTTCACACCCGTCATCTAACTTTCTGTTTATAATAATTGGAGCGGTAGTTGTGGTCATAATTATTGTTGCACTTGTCTTAATGCTGCGAAAGAAATCAAAATCTAGTCAAACTCGTCTATCTGATTCATCTTCCCCCGCGACTACTCCACCTCCGCCACAAACATCTTCGCCAGCTCAAACCACTCAGCCCCAAACACTCGAATTTACTCCTTCAAAGGCATCAACAACTCCGGCTACATTAACCGCCAAGAAATCCACGTTTTGCCCCAACTGCGGAGAAAAAATTCTCTCAACAAACGCTAAATTCTGCCCAACATGCGGCACTCCAATAAATTAGCAATTCCCCAACACAAACCAGAACCGCCGTTTAAATAAGAGCTCACACTATTGACGAAGTCGCAGTTAAACGAAAGAAAACAATCGTTCGAAACATTATAGACCAACAGGCAAATACTTTCTTGACATATACTTTCAAGTAAATAAATTATAGACGTTTTATCTACACAAATTTTTTAGTTTATTTTCTATAATGTAATTTTAGGAAATGGAACGAATGATATAGCGATTTGAATTTTGCTTGAAATATTGTATACGACCTTACGCAGAATAATTATGGCCCCTTTCGCATCATCACACCCAATGAACACGTGCCAAGAAGTGGCTTCTGGTTGTGGATTCGCTTAAATAATTAAGCGAGTCCCAGCGGGCCCGCCAGTCGCTTTTTCCAAAAGAATTAGAGGATTTGCCTATTTTATTAAACGAATCCCTAATACAAACTCGAACTAGATGAAGTGCTCGCATTAGTCATTCTAGAAGAGTTCACTCTATTGCTTCGCATTTCTTTCATCAAAAGGAATTTTAGCGTTTGCTAAGTATTGTGTCAAGGAGTCGGCAACGGTGGGAGATTCTGGAGAAGATTGAGTGCGCTGGACCTCGGTAAGAAGTGCCCTTAGCTATGAGACATTTCGAACTACTTTACTTCGACCTAGCCCTGCGTTCTCTCAAGAACTCTTCGAATAGCCGCGACAACCCGATCAGGTCGATCCTCTTGAACAGAGTGTGAGGCATCATCAAGGGTCTCAGTT
>JBEKPM010000002.1:0-49762 GCA_049520735.1 Bathyarchaeia archaeon
GAAATCCTCAACGTGATTATTGATACTTGCATGCAGCTTTCAGACGGCGAATACAGCGACGTCGAATTAGCCGGCGAAGAATTAAATGAAGAAGAATACTTCGGAAAAATACAAAAGAAATGCGCAGCCCTTTTCAGGGCAGCCTGCGAATGTGGAGCCCTTGCAGCGAACGGCCCATCCAGCGTGACCAAGGCGTTGAGGCTTTTTGGCGAGAACTATGGCGTTGCTTACCAAATAAAAGACGACATACTGGATGCGCAGGAATGGGGGAATGATCTGCAACCCAACGTCGACAAGTTCCGAGCTACACTTCCAATAATACACGCGTACGAAAAAGCTGACAAAGAGAAGCAGGTGCGTTTTAGAAGACTTCTTGCCGCAAAAACAAGCCAAAACCTCAGTATTTTCCTAAGAGAAGTACAGCCGTATTTTGAAAAGGGCTCCTTGACTTACTGTGGAAACAGGGTAGACGAGTATGTTGACAGGGCAGTTGAAAGTTTAGCATCGCTGAAAGAAACCCGATTTAAGAATTACCTTGTTGAGATGGCTGAGTCACTAAGGGCGAAAGAAGCCGAAATCAGCATCCAAAAGATCGTTGCAGAAACGAAAGTAACGTAGAACACTTTCTTTTTTGCATCTTTACTGAAGGATGAAAAATTTGGCTGGGAAACTGCAGATAGCGTGCGAAGTCTTCTCGGACGAGGCATCTTTGAAAGCTTATTCCATGGATATGAGCCACTACTCGATTAAGCCTCAGATGGTCGCTGTCCCAGCAAACGAGGAAGACATCGCCAAGTTAATCGCTTACGCAAAGCAAGAATCTATCCCCATTACCCCGCGTGGAGCAGGCTCTAACCAATCAGGCTCCGCCGTCGGACCGGGCAATGGGCGGAGAGTCAGAGTTCAATCTGGAGTTATCCACAAGGTTCTTGATCAGCAACTTGCCGCGGACGGGCTAAGGATCCCTTATGACCCGACTTCCCGTGGGTTTTGCACCATCGGCGGAAACGTCGCAACCAAGGCTAGCGGGCTTAGGAGCATAAAATACGGGACGGTTGATTCGGCACTAAGAAGCCTTCGTTTTTTTGACGTCGCCCACGGGCTAATTGACACTCAAGGCGGCCTGCCCCAAGCTGTTGAAGAAGCTATTTCAAACCTCAAGAAACGGTTCATTAACGATAAAGAAGCGATGAGCGTCCTAAACGCCCACGGAAGCCTCAAATCTAGCAGCGGCTACAACCTGCGAAGCCTCATCCAGTACCAGGAACCAAACGAAATCGTCACCCATCTTATGGCTGGCTCGGTCGGAACGCTGGGGGTTTTCAGCGAAGTGGAGTTGGAAGCAGTTCCAGTTCCCAAAAGCCAAATCCTCTACATCATCTTTTTCCGTTCTCTGACGGAAGCAACCGAAGACGTGAAGAAACTTGTGACATTCAAACCTTCAGCTGTCGAGCTCATGGATTCTTACGGAGTAGATTTGTTAAGAAAAACCAATGAAGTCAACGTTCCGCCTGATTGCAAAGCAGTTCTGTTTGTGGAATTAGATTCTGACTTAGAACAAACAAGCACCATCATCAGCAACCATTTAAAGAAGAAATCACTGGAATTCGCGGTTGAAACTGATCCGAAAAAGCAAACTGCGCTTTGGACGGTAAGGGAGTCGATGCTTCTTTGGATTATGAACTCGCTGGAAACACCGCGGAAAAGGTTTCCGCCCTTTGCAGACGACATAGCTGTACCCCTGCAGCAACTGCCAATTTTCGTAGCAGCCGTACAGCAGATATTGGACAGTTTCGGGACAATTGCAGTGATTTACGGGCACGCAGGGGAAGGAAACCTCCACATAAGGCCAATGATTAACGTTGAGAATTGGAAAGAAAACCTGAGAAACTTATCCAATCTCATCTTTGACGCAGCACTTAAGGCAGGCGGAACAATAACGGCTGAACACGGGCTAGGAAGAAACAGGTCACTGTATCTTCGCGATGAGTGGGGAGACAAAATCTACCGCTACTTCTCAGAAGTAAAAATGATTTTTGACCCTGCAGGGCTCTTGAACCCAGGCGTAGTTTTCACCTGTGAAGATCTAACAAAAAACCTCAAATTGTAGCACCAGCGAACGGCGCGGGTGTAGTATGGCAGCTACAACAAACCCTTTTATCGCTTGCTAAGTTCAATTTTGAGCGGTGTTTTCATGCGTTTTCATAAGGTAGACTACCGTGAAAGTTCACTCGACTCATGCTTCTTTTCAAACAGGCGAACTAACCAGTCTAAGCGGAAAGGGGCTGAATGAGATGGCAACCCAAGCTGAAAAAACCGCTCCGCCAGCTGCCAAAGACACCGGACTACGTGGAGTCCTAATTGCTGACACGGCAATCTCGCTTATCGACGGAGTAAAAGGCGAGCTTTCCTACCGAGGATACGACATACATGATTTAGCGGCTTACTCAACCAGTGAGGAAGTTGCTTACCTGCTTTTGTACGGTAACCTGCCAACCAAGGCACAGATTGAAGAATTCTCGAAGATTCTCGCAACGGAAAGAAAACTTCCGCCAAGCATAATTGAAGTTCTCAAAAAACTTCCAAGTTCAGCGGCACCAATGGATGTCCTGCAGGGAACCGTGGCTTTGCTTGCCGACTTTGATCCCGAAAAGCATGATGACTCAAAAGAGGCTAACTTGAAACGTGCATCTCAACTCATCGCAGTATTACCCACCGTCGTCGCATTCTGGGATAGAATCAGAAAAAATCAACCCCCGATCGAGCCGAACCCGAAGCTGAATAGGGCTGCAAATTTTCTGTATATGCTAACTGGCAAAGAGCCTGATGAGGAGACGGCTAAGGATTTTGACACCTGCCTAGTTTTGCATGCAGAACACTCGTTCAATGCATCTACCTTTGCCGCAAGAGTCGTTGCTTCAACGCGAGCTCACATGTACGCTGCGGTGAGCGCTGCTATTGGGTCACTTTCAGGCGAATTGCACGGGGGCGCGAATATGCAGGTTATGCGGAATCTCATTGAAATTGATGATCCAGCCAAAGTTGAAGCTTGGGTTAAAGCGAAATTTGACAATCATGAACGTGTCATGGGCATGGGTCATGCCGTCTACAAAGCCTTAGATCCTAGGGCGGATTTGCTGCGGCACATCTCTGAGAAACTGGCACGGCGAACAGGCGAGCCCAAATGGTACCTAATGACTAAAGAAATCGAGTTCAACACTCAAAGAGAGTACCTAGCTCGCAAAGGCGGCGAAATCTACCCAAACGTTGACCTTTATAGTGCCTCTGTCTACCATATGCTCGGAATCCCAGATGACCTGTTCACGCCTATTTTTGCAGTAGCAAGGATTTCTGGATGGGTTGCACACATAATTGAGGAGAAGTTTCCTGCGCCGCCGATTAAACCTGAACTTTACCGTCCTAGCGCACAATACGAAGGCAACTACTGTGGAGTCATAGGCTGCAAATACGAATCCATAGCTAAACGGGCAATCGAAAGCCAACAGCAGACGAAGTAATCGAAAAGATTTCGTTCATTTACAGGAGATAGGCTATGAAGATTCGCTGATTTTTGGTCGCAGCTCATCCATGATTCTTTTTCTAACTTCCAAAATATGCTTAGTTATTTGAATAGATTTAGGGCAAACCTCAGTGCATCTGTAATAAGTTTTGCAGCTCCAAGCACCATGTGTCTTATCCATAATTTGCAGTCGTCCTAGCATGTCTTTGATGCGGCTGTCAAAAATATATCTATGCGCCCTGACGATGGCTGCTGGTCCTATGTAGGCAGGGTCTTCTTTCTGGCTGACTGGACATGCGGAGACGCAGCAGGCACACATAATGCATTTTATGTCATCGTCAAACTGCGCCCGCTCCTCAACCATTTGCTGATGCTCCCTGCCCTCTTCGACAGCCGTCAAGCTTATCCCTTGGGGTGGGTGCACAGATTTTTCCTGCGCAAAAAATTCTTCCAAGTCCACCACTAAATCTTTGACAACGGGAAACACGCTAAGCGGCTCAATCAGGATTTCTTTGTCAATTGAGTAGTCTTTCACCAGTTTTTGGCAAGCCAACGCTGAAACCCCGTTAATTGTCATGCCGTCAGAGCCGCAGATACCATGGGCGCAGCTCATGCGGTAGGCTAAACTGCCATCTTGTTCCCATCGAACCCTGTTGAGGCAATCTAGGAGCCTATCAGTGGGTTTCGCGTCGACGATAAAGGTGTCGTAACGTGGTTCTTTGTCGGCTTTAGGGTCGAAGCGGAAGATTTTCAATTTGACCTGCACCTTAATAATTCCTCGCTTTAGGTTCAAAACTGGTAACAACCACGGGTTTGTGCCGCGCTTCGAGCCCTTTCGCGTTACGGAATAAGAGTGTGTGTTTAAGCCAGGCTTCGTCGTTGCGACTGGGAAAGTCGTTGCGGTAGTGAGCTCCGCGACTTTCTTCCCGTTGAAGGGCCGAGTAAACGATAACTTCCGAAAGCTTCAGCATGTTGTCGAGCTCAAGCGTTCCCTCAAGCTCAAAGTTAAAATGTTTGCCATGGTAGCTGAGCCCAAGATTAGCCAATCTGCCCTGAAGTCCGCGAATAATGCTTAGAGCCTGCTCCAATCCTGCTCTGTCACGGAAAACGCTACATAAATGAGTCATCACTTTCTCCATCTCCAGGCGTATCTCAGCAACACGTTCCTTTCCAGTCGAAGCCAGAAGTGAATCAATTTTTGAAGAAACCATTTGCTCAGCATTTGCGTCAAGCGGTGTTTGCGGGGTCTCGCCGACATAAGTCGCAATGTGCTGTCCGGCCCTTTTTCCGAAGACAACCAGATCAACCAACGAATTTGTTCCAAGCCTGTTTGCTCCATGAACGCTTACGCATGCACATTCGCCTGCCGCATACAACCCAGGAACGACAGTGGAGTTTTCATCAGCAAGGACGCGTCCTTGAGCGTCGGTGGGAATACCACCCATCATGTAGTGGCAAGTGGGCGCAACAGGAATCGGCGATTCGCTCGCATCAATACCAAGGTAAGTCTTGACAAACGACGTGACCTCCGAGAGTTTCTGCTGCAACAGTTCTTTGCCAAGATGAGTCAAATCCAAGTAAACATAGTCAGAGCCTTCGATGCCTCTGCCCTCTGCAACCTCGGTTAAGATGGCTCTGGAAATGATGTCTCTTGGCGCCAGGTCCTTCAGTGTTGGGGCGTAACGTTCCATAAACCTTTCCCCCTTGCCGTTGCGCAACACGCCGCCTTCAGCTCTTGCTGCCTCGCTGACCAAGATGCCCAAACCGTGAATCCCAGTCGGGTGGAATTGGACGAATTCCATATCTTCAAGCGGAACCCCCGCTTCAAAAGCCAAAGCGAAGCCGTCTCCCGTGGCGGCAAAAGACATCGAAGTCGTTTGGAAAATTCTGCCGCAGCCCCCTGTAGCTAACAAAACTGCTTTCGCGTGAAAAACCACGGGTTCACCCGTCGCCAACTCGTATCCTGAGACGCCAAAGCATCGTCCATCAGACATCAGAAGCGACGTAACGAAGACTTCATTGAATATTTTTACGCCTCGAACCATGCAGTGGTCGTAGAGCGTGTCCATGATGACTCGCCCTGTCCTGTCAGAAGCGTAGCAAGCCCGCTTCACAGGCGCCTCCCCGAAGTTTTTGGTATGCCCTCCGAATCGGCGCTGCTCAATCGTTCCTTTCTTGTTACGGCTGAATGGTACACCTAGATGCTCCAACTCAATCACTCTTTCTGGGGCTTCCCGAGCCAGAATTTCAGCTATATCCTGGTCTGCCAAATAGTCGCTTCCCTTCACGGTATCGAACATGTGCCATTCCCAGCGATCTTCCTCCTCGTTTCCAAGAGCCGCCGCAATGCCGCCCTGAGCCGCCCCGCTGTGACTTCGGGAAGCATACACCTTGCTTATGACGGCTATGTTGCAGGTTTCTGAAGCCGTCAGTGCAGCTGTCATGCCAGCGATGCCTGCGCCTACTATTACAAAGTCAAATTCGTGAATCATGTCTGGTTCCTTCAGAACCCGCACAGCAACTTCAAAAACAGACACCGAACAAAACTGATTTTGGGCTGCTGTACCCCGACTAATCCCAAGTTTATCGTTTCTAAAAAACTTTTGCAAGTCAGCGGTAAGAGCACTACCCTTTGGAAACCCTTAAATCGTTGCCTCAAACCTCTTGTTAATGGTGATATTTTTCATCTTTTTCTCAAAAAGAGGGTTTGTTCATGAATGGAAAGGATTTTGCTTTTGATTTTGTAAAAATTGATACGCCACCTGATAGGCCGAGAAACGCTGGGATAATAGAGTTTAGAGGACCGTACTATAACTCGGTTAGTTACGGTTTCTTGAAAGATTTGCTTGATGATTGGTCGTTTTATGTTGATGGGTTCAAGTTTGCCGGCGGCTCGATGCGGCTGCTTCCCAGGGCAAGAGTGCGCCAAATCATTGCGGCATGCCATGAGCATGGGCTTTACGTTTCCACCGGGGGCTTTGTTGAGCGGGTAATTGTTCAAGGAAGCGAAGCTGTTGACCAGTACATTGAGGAGTGTAGGCAGTTGGGGTTTGATGTTGTCGAGGTTTCAAGCGGTCTTGCACCGATTTCTCTGGAAGACAAACTTAAGATAATGAGTCAGGTTAAAAAGTTGGGTATGAAACCTAAACCCGAGGTTACAATGATGATTGGGGCAGGTGCTGGCACACACATCGCCGGGTACGAAGCAGGCATGAAACTGCGAAGCTTCGACGAGTTCTCAGAAGAAGTATCAACCCACCTCAAAGCAGGCGCAGAAATGATAATGATAGAATCCGAAGGCTTAACCGAAGATTTGCCGCCTGAACAATGGAAAACTGACGTCATCAAAAAAATCGTAGACAAGTTCGGACCCAAAAATCTGATGTTTGAAGCGGCGGATCCTCCGGTGTTCAAGTGGTACCTCAAAAACTTCGGCAGAGACGTGAATTTGTTTATCGACTACTCGCAGATAGTCGAGTTCACCGCTTGGAAAACTAAGCTTTGGGGAGACCCTGAAATCTGGCAGGGCAAAACCGTGAATTATCCGTAAATCCAATGCATTAAGATTTTTGCGAACTTGGGTGTTTGATCTAGCTGAAGGTCAAGGTCTTCATTATCTTGCGAACTTCTTTCTTTTCCAGATGTGTTATCACGTCTATTATTTTCTTTTTTCTTTCCTCATCGATGAACCCAGAAACCAACGACGAAAACTTTTCGATCGCACCCGCCAAGTTCATCGGTCGGGTTAGGAATCCCTCGTAATCTTCAACTGCCTTGGTCACCGTTTTCCCGTTTTTTAGATGAATCGTTATTTCGCAGGGCATGGTATTTGGAAAACTCTTGCTTAACTCGGCTGAAGGGGTTATTTGTAGCTTTTTGAGGAGAGCTTGAACGTCGCTTCTCATTATTTTTTGGTGCAGATACTGCTCCGGGGTAACCTTGCCGTCGATAAGGGCAGCTGCGAGAATGTATGGGAGACTATGGTCTGCTTCCTCCTTCGTTCGTACCAGCTTTTTTCCTCCCTCTTCTCCACCGCCGATAATGTTGTATGCGACATCGAAAATGCTGACATTGATTGAATCTACATCTTTTGCTCTTATCCCCTCCTGTTTACGCAGAGACAGTAAGCAGTCTATGGCGGATTGGGAATGTATTTCAGCATTGTATTTCTTCAGAATTGTGCGGTTCACCGCCTCAAGGTTCTCTTTTTGCCAGTCGATCTCGAAGCGCCCGGCAATGGAATCCATGAAGCCTTTGTTGCCTTCAAAAACTTCCATCGGACCCGTGATTCCCTCGCTGGCCAGAAAAGCGGCATGCAAAGCACAGGAAGCCATGAATGGGTATGCGATGCCTTTCCAGTTGGAGAGTTTCCCGGTTCTTGTGACACGAAGCGCGTTCAGCGATGTACCGCTGATGGCGATGGCGTTAGCGGTTTTGGCGGTGTCAAGCCTCAACGCTTTGGATACGCCCGCAGCTACGGCGTAGGCTCCCTGAGTCACATGGTCAAAGCCTTTGTATCTTACAGGTGCAACCTCGCTTAAACGGCATTGAACCTGATAAGCCACAGCCAAAGCAACCAAAAACTCCTTTCCCGATGCACCAGCATATTCTGAAGCAGCCAACACTGATGCAAGATTGTCGCTTGGGTGGCATGTTTCGCCCTTTGCGAGGAAACTGTCGTTAAAATCTAGGTACCTGACTAGGGTGCCATTTATTAGAGCGGCGCGATCCGGAGCGGTTTTGGCTCCGCCTATCAAAGTGCACAGAGGTAGTCCTCCGAACTCGCTTTCGATCTTACGTATGGACTTTACGGGTTGGCTTTGCAATGCTCCTATGGCGCAGCCTAACGAATCGAGAACCCTGATTTTTAACTGCTCAACGGCTTTGCTTGACATGTCGCCAAACCGGGCCGCATGCACAAATTCAGCGAGCCCTTCAACACAAGTCAATAATAACAAGTCTCCTTGCAACAGTCCAATTTAGTTAAACTTGATTGAAGCAATAAACTTAGCCCTGCAAAGCACACTGCATAAGCCTGAAAAAATTCTTATGCAACGAAAACAAGTTAGCTAGTGATTATTTTGAATTTAATAGAGTACGAAGCAAAACAAGTTTTCTTCAATTACGGTATTCCGATTCCGAAAGGCACGTTAATCGCTGAATCCAAGCAAACCAAAGCTGTAGTAAGCAGCCTAAAGCTGCCCTACATGGTTAAAGCACAAATTGCCGCAGGTGGAAGGGGAAAAGCTGGAGGAATAATACCTGCTTCATCAGTACACGAGGCAGAACAAGCCGCTGCCAAACTTCTTGGAGCACAAATAAAGAACCTTCTCGTAAAGCAAGTGCTAATCGAGGAAAAGCTCCCGGTAAAAAAGGAGGTGTACTTGGGAATCACGGTTGACCGCTTTAACCGTTGTTATGTTGCCTTAGCTTCTGCGGTGGGCGGCGTGGAAATCGAAGAAGTCGCCGAGAAAACTCCCAAAGCAATCTTCAGAAATAGAGTGGATTCTCATATGGGCATACCTTCTTTTCAGGCAATAGCGATCGCGAAACAATTAGGTTATAGCGGCAGCCAGCTCTTAGAATTAGCAACTGTTATTCAGAAACTTTATCGAGCATGCGTTGAAAGCGACGCTGAAACAGCAGAGATTAATCCTTTGGTGGAAACGGAAGCGGGAGGTTTTGTGGCTGCTGACGCTCGAATGGTTATTGATGATAGCGCCTTGTTTAGGCATCCAGAGTATGAAGCAAAGCAAGCTCAATCGCTTTCGCCTGAAGAAACTTTGGCTTTGAAACACAATTTAGCTTACGTTAAGCTTGACGGCGACATAGGCGTTGTTGGCAACGGCGCTGGGTTGGTTATGGCAACACTTGATTTGTTGACTTTTTTCGGTGGCAAACCAGCAAATTTCTTGGATGTAGGTGGCGGAGCAAGTACAGAAGCAATTACTGCGGCTTTAGTAATCGTTCTTGCTGACCCAGCTACAAAAGCCGTTTTAGTCAATGTTCTAGGTGGAATAACGCGTTGTGACGACGTAGCGAGAGGCATAGTTGAAGCCATCAAAGAAACTAATTCAGGGAAGCCGGTGGCTGTTAGGCTTGTTGGCACGAACCAGCGGGAAGGACAAAAAATCCTCACTGACACTGGAATATCCGTTTTGGGCAGCATGGAGGAAGCAGCAAGGCAGACAGTTGGGTATGCGGCGGAGGGGAAGCGGTAGTGGGGATTTTGGTTGATTCTGGAACGAGAGCGATTGTTCAAGGCGCAACGGGCAAACAGGGCAGCTACCAAACTAATCTTATGCTTGATTATGGCACGAAAATTGTGGCGGGAATCGTGCCGGGCAAAGGCGGAACAGTAGTAAACGGATTGCCCGTTTTTGATACAGTAAGTGAAACAGTCGATGCCTATTCTCCCAATGCCTCAATAATTTTTGTGCCAGCACCGTTTGCGAAAGACGCCGTTTTGGAAGCGGTCGCCAACAAAATCGAAACAGTCGTAGTAATCACTGAACATCTGCCAATAAGAGACACGATAAACAGCTTAGGATACGCGACTCAGTCGCATGTCAAGATTGTTGGTCCGAACACGCCGGGAATCATTACGCCTGGCGAATGCAAACTTGGAATAATGCCAGCAGACGTTTTTGCACCGGGAAGTGTTGGTCTTGTCTCGAGAAGCGGAACTTTAACCTACGAAATAGCAGCCAGTCTCACAGCCAATGGTTTGGGGCAGTCGACCTGCCTTGGGGTCGGCGGCGACCTCGTCGTGGGCTTAAACTTCATTGACGCCTTAGAACTATTCAAAGCTGACCCGAAGACGAAAGCGGTGGTTCTGATCGGTGAAATCGGCGGGAACATGGAAGAGTTGACAGCAGAATACATCGCCCAGACGCGTTATCCTAAGCCGGTTGTGGCTTACGTGGCTGGTCGCTTTGCGCCTGAAGGCAAGAGGATGGGTCACGCTGGAGCTATAATTACTGGAAAACAGGGAACGGCTCAAAGCAAGATTGACGCGTTTTTAAGTTCGGGGGTTAAGGTTGCTGAGAAGCCAAGCGGCGTTGCAGCCATATTGGCAAACAGAAGTTGAGGCCAAAAAAGCAAGTTACCTATAGCTGAACTGTTGAGCACAAGTGCTTGGTCGGGTTCCAAAAGATTTATCTTTAAACCTAAACAGAACTACTAGATGACTGCCAAGTCGTTGGCAGTTTTTTACCGCGAGCTGTCTTTATGAGCCAGAATAATTCGAAAAAATTTAGTGCTGAAGACCTTAAGCAATTCGATGGGTCAAATGGAAAACCCTTGTATGTTATTTTCAAGGGCAAAGTTTACGACCTTACAGCCAGCCCGCTTTGGCTTCAGGGCACGCACATGAGCATGCATAACAAAAACGACGATCTAACTGAAGCAATAAAAACTGCCCCACATAGTGAGGATAACGTTTTCAGATTTCCGTATATTGGCGAATTAGCCGAACCTGTTTTGCAGGGGCCGACGTCTTCTCCGCCTGCAGAGCAAAAGCCTGTCCAACCACAGGTGCAGCCCCCCATCCCCGCTCAAGCAGTTATGGAGAGACGCACTTTCCTGAAACTTGCAGCTGCGACGGGAGGCGCAATCACTATAGCCGCATTGCTTTCAACTTTGAAGGCAGGAACATTTGTGCCCCCTCCAACCATAACAACAGCGTGGCCAATAGTCACTGTTACAAACATAAGCAAACTGACAAACCTCACGCCAGTCGTGTTTTATTACCCATTAACCAGCACTCCGAACTACCTTGTAAAACTGGGCGTCGCAGCTACAAGCGGCATCGGACCAGAAAATGACATAGTGGCTTTCAGCGCGATTTGCCAACATTTGGGATGCGAATATGGCTTTGTTGCTCCAGGCGGCTCACCTCCCTGCAACGCAGCGTACAAAGCAGTTCTGCCTATGGGCTACTGCTGTTGCCACGGTTCACAGTATGATTTCGTCCACGGCGCAAAAGTAATCGGCGGTCCAGCTCCACGACCCGTTCCCATGGTTCAACTACAACTGGATTCAGCCACAGGAGACATAAGTGCGGTTGGGATGCAGCCGCCGACGATTTTTGGGCACGGTCCTCCAGGAACTACGAATCCAACGTCGGTGATGCAATACGATTTACAAGGTGGAGATTTAGTGACGCAATCCACAGTTTTGGGATGATTGAGCATGGCTGAACAAACTGAGCCCGCCAAAAAGACCGCTTACGACAAGCTCGTCGACTGGTTTGACGTGAAGTTCGGCTTCACCAAGGTCCCGCTAAAGCCGATTCCAGACTTCACCATGAACCCGATTTACTGGCTCGGCTTGCTATTAGCAGTGACTTTCGGCTTACAGGCGCTAACAGGAATCTTCATGCTTCTCTACTATGTACCCACACCTGCCCAAGCCTACTCTTCGACGGCATCCATCATCAGTTCCGTGCCTCTTGGTTCGCTTGTTGAAACTTTTCACCTGTACACCGCCTACGCCATGATTATCTTGACATTTCTCCACCTCACCCGCAACTTTTTCGGCAGCGCCCACAAAGGCAACAGGGATTTAATGTGGCTTGTCGGAGTCGTTTTGGCTGTAGTAGTTATCAGCTTCGGGGTGACAGGGTATCTTTTACCCTGGACAGTGATTTCAAAGTCGGCAAGCGACGTCGCCATCGGATTCCTCAACTTCTTCCCCGTAGGCATAGCAAACCTAGGAAAATTCGTTGCGGTAGGCTCCGGCAGCGACGCGTCAGAGTTGACAACGTTCCTTCACATCCACACCGTTTTCCTTCCGCTAGCACTCATTGGGCTTTTGGCGTTGAAGATTTACATGTATGAAGTGCATGGCCCAATCTACGTGTCAGCATACGGAAAACCAGGAAAAGGCAAATACTACAACTGGTTCCCGAAAATCTTCCTCTACTTCGTCATGCTTGCATGCGCCTACGTAGCGATACTGCTGGCTGCATCTTCCCTTTTCCCGCTGGTTTTGCCACCAGCATATTCCGCAGCAACCGCGGGCGCATATGTCGTCCAGCCTGACTGGTATCTGCTGTGGGTTTACCAACTCTTGAAAATCCAGATTTTTGAAGGACCAGCCGCGGCTTACGTGATAGCCGCTCTGATTGCTTTTGGAGTACTTCTTTTTCTAATGCCTTTCTACGACAGAAGCAAACGCAGAAACATCAGTCAAAGACCAGTCTATACCACCATCGGCGCCGTGCTGATAATTGAGCTCATTACTTTAACCATATGGGGTTACCTGACTCCTGGGCGAATAATCTCAGATTACCAAGCCCTACTTGTTTTAGGCGGAGTAGCTGTGGCAACTATCGCTGCGCTTTGGGCGGTTTATCGACTACAACGAAAAACAAACACAGCAACTTTCCTGCCGGCACAATCGACAGCAAACTCACCCTCAACCAGCCCGCTTATGACGACAGCATCCACCGCAATGCATTCACCAAAGGGGGCTGCGCAGTCGAAAAAACAACTTGTAAAGCGTGCAGGCCAAAACCTGTTTAATTCGTTCACCGCCGTTTTCGCCGTTTTCCTAGCGGTTGCATCAGTTTCACTGGCGTCAGCCGTAAACATGCTGCCCACTGTTTTAACGAATGCGCCCTTCTTCGTGTTAGCGTTGTCTGCTTTCGTCGTTTCGGCGTTTTTCATGTGTCGGATGCTACGGAAGTTTGCATTAGCGTATGAGGGAGCAGTGGCTAAATGATGAAGAGCAACTTTGACTCTTTGCGCGTCACCGCCTATTTCCTATTGGCTTTCCTGGTAGTTGTCGGAGTTGCAGTTTGGCTTCTGAACCTGATAACGCAATGGAGGGTATTCGGTTTCTTGATGAGCGCAGAATTCACCGCGTTCGCCATGCTCGTCTACCTTTTCTACATGGAAGACCCCTTTGCCGCCAAGAAAATATTGACCTCTGGGTTCGTAGCCTTAGGAATCCTAGTTATTTTGGCGGGTGCTGTTTTGGCAGGCGTTGGGGCTCCTGTGACTTTGCCTAAACCCAATGTTTCACCGACTCTTTACGCTGGCGAGGTTTCAGCTACATTGTTTGGATTCGGGAACAGTGCAACTTCCATAACTTCGCCAGGTCCTACCTTAACCTTCACAGTTGGAGACGTTGTAAATATGACTGTTTTCAACGCTGGAACCATGCCTCATAACTGGGCGCTAGTCGCGTCCAACGATACTTCAGGCAAAGTTCTGTTCGGCGCACAAATCGACAGCAGCCAAGTTCCCATACCCGTCAACGAATCAGCATCGGTTGTTTTCAGAGTTACAAAAGCTGGGAACTATTACTACATTTGTCAAGTTGCGGGTCACGTACAATTAGGTATGTGGGGAAACGTGGTAGTGAATCCGTGACACAAAAAATCACTGAAAAACTTTATGCTTCATGCCTCTTTTTCCTCGCAAGTTTACTTACGGGCCTAGTAAGCTTGATCGCGTTAGGTTTTGTCTTTGCAATGCAAAAGACCGAAAAGACACATGAACCCCAAAAAGCAATGGGTTTCCTTGCGGATGAGCATAAAGCGCTGAATTTTTATAGAATATTCTCTGTTGCCTACGACACTTTGAACCCGTACTTGTACACCGACGCCATGCGCAGCGAGATGGTAAATCAAATCGCAAACGGCGCAAACCTGCGGGTGCTCGACGTTGGATGCGGAACAGGCTACACCACATCAGGAGTTTTGAAGCGCGAAGACGTTTCAGAATTGGTTGCGTTGGACATGAACCCAGTGCAGCTCAAAAGAGCCGTCAAAAATCTGCATCCAGAAAATGGCAGGACTTTTATTTCAAGAGGCGACGCGGACAACTTGCCGTTTGTAGACTGCGCTTTTGATGCAGTAATTTCTGTTGGAGCTGTCGAGTATTTTCCTGACCCTGAAAAAACAATAATGGAGTTTGCTAGAGTCACAAAACCCAGCGGAACCGTTATTGTTGGCGGTCCAGAATTGGGGTGGTTCAGCAAGTTGGCTTTAAACAGGGTTTTTTATACGCCTTCCGCCCATGAAATGGAGATTTTTTTTCGCAAAGCAGATTTGGCAGCGGTGAAATCCCACTTGACAGGTATGAAAACTTTTTTCGGAACAAGCGAGTATGTTGTTTTTGCCGTTGGAAAGAAGCCGAATTGACTGAAGATTCACAAGAAGACAAGGCAGGGTTAAGCTTTTTTTCTTGAATTAAGCAAAACCCAAGCCACAGGAGCATATGCAACCGCTAGCATTGCCAAGATGAAGACGAGTTGAAACGGGTTAGCCTTGTTCAATGTGCCAGCGACTGCGTAGCCCGCGATTAAACCGAAGGCGGTCACGCTGTGAGCCACTATCATGTCAAGGTTGGCTGGCGCCATCAGCCTTGGATTGTCATTATGCACCCTAACAACCCTAATGGAGTGGATTACGAGGGGCAGGGAAAGCAAAGCGACAAGAGTGTAGAGCGGTATGAAGCCGAGCAAGGCGGAAGCGACGATTATCGAGTATGTGCATAACCAGCTTGCTATGTACAGTTTGATGCCTGCCTGTTTGCCGTACCTTGCGACAAGCGTGAGTTTCCCAGCAGCTGTGTCCTCCTTTATGTCAGGAATCTCATTAATCACAATCATCGAAAACAGCATAACTCCCAAAGGTAACGTCGCCAAAAAAGCCTGCAGCGTGATGGTTTGCGCTTGAACGTAAAAGGCGCCTAGACCGATGATTGAGCCGAAATTCACCAGCATTGCAAGCTCGCCTAACCCGTGGTGGCCAAAGCTTATGGGTGGAGCAGTGTAGAATACGGCGCAGAACACACCGAATACTCCGAATGCCAAGATAGGTAAGCCTCGCGTTAAAGTAAGGTAGAAGCCCACAGCCAAAGTGACAAGGTAGCAGAGGGTGAAGGCCTTAAACATGCTCCTAGGCGCTATGAGCCCGCTGCTTAGAGTCGCGCTGCCGCCGGAATACGGGTTTTTCTCGCCCGGCGCAAGCTTGTCCACACTATGCTTGTAGTCGAAATAGTCGTCGGTCATGTTTAAGCCAACATGGTTGATGATGATGGCGACGAGAACAAGCAGAAAATACAGTGGCGTAAACCCGCTGTTAGTTGCCCAGCTGACTAAGCCGCCTAAGACGGCTGGGAAAATGCTTGGAGGCACAAAGTGATAGCGGAAGGCTTGCCACCACACTTTCGGGCGGCTTGTTTGATGAGTGCTTGTCATGCTTTTTCAATCCTGAAAGAAATATTGATCTTGACTAAATCGATGAACAAGTCTCCATTTCAAGGACTTGAAGGTAACAGGCGCCAAGACGCCTGCATCTACAATTCAACAATCAGACCCGGCGAATTAAAACCTACCTAAACGGGAAAAACAGTCTCAAAACCTAACCGCAATCTATGTGCTGAAGTATCTAAAACAGGAATAGAAGCAAGAAAAAGGGCGTTAATAGATTGGCTTTTTTTCTCAACCTACTTTCTTGAAGTTAGAAAAAACGCCGCCTACTGCCATTAGAAAGCCGCCGATAATAACTGGAATGCCATAGGCATTAGAGTCCCATTAGCGATCATAATGAAAAATCCGATGAGCATTGGTATAATACAATAGGTTTTTTTGTCCTTCTTTTTCGTTGTGAGATAAGCCCTTCGTCCAAACAGTACGGTTAAGATGACTAATATTATTCCGACGACGCCGACGGTTGCACTGCCACACGCGAGGTACTCGATGGCTGCGAGGAATATGACGATTCCACCGAGAAGGGTAATAATGTACCCCAGTTTTGGCCGTTTGCTCGATCCATTCATAGGCGGTTGAAGGGATGAAGAATTAGAAGTTTAATAAAGGTTCCATTTTTCATTTTCTCTCTTCCAAGCTTACTCGCGCTAACTATGTTGATAAAACTTTGGATAAAAAACCAAGCGCTGTTAAGCCGGTTCTTCTGCCTTGCGTTTCCTGAAAAGAATGAACACGTGCCCCCTAACTTCAACCAAGCCAGACCCAGTCTGCTCAGCAGCCTTGGTCGCTATTGCCTGAGCCGTATTATCGCCCTGCATTGCAGCAGGCAAAATTCTGACCTTTACCATTTTGCTTCTCTGCAGCTGTTTTTCAATCTCGCCCGTACACTGAGGGGTTAAGCCTTCTTTGCCGACCCAGATGGTCGGGTTCTCATCTTTAAGTACGTGCTTAACGTGTCGTTTCATTCGTGTCTTTATTTTGGTGCTCAAGATTTGTTTGCTCCGTTTTTTTGCGTAACATTATGCGGGTTTGATTGCCGCAGTTTAAACAGGTTATTACAACATGAGGCTCCCTTTTCTGCTTTACCCTAACCCGACAAGTATAGCCTTGAGTAAGCAACGCATTGCAGTTTTTGCATGTTTGCCGCCGAAATTCTGTGGGCAAGCGGATTCTTGCAGCCATGGCGATCCTTTGAGCTGACTTTACGTATTGTGTGGCTAATTTAGGGTCTTCTTTAGAAATTTTCTTTGCCTCAACGAACAGTATTTGAATTCGCTGCCTTGCAATTTGTTTAACGCTGGTTTGCCTCATTTAGCCATCACAAACAACGAGTAACTTGCAGGGAGTGGAACATAATGATTGCTCCTTTGTTCAGTTTTTACTGAAAAGTTCAAGCTTCAACCGTTTCAGTGCTTCACGCATTTCAAGCGGTTTGCTTTTCAGCGTATGCTGGGCTTTTGTGGTGTCAAGCGATGAATCCATAGGTCGCTTAGCCGGCCATTTGAACTGCGAAGACAGAACGGGGTCGATGAGGTTTTTGTCAAGGTCGAATGTTTCTGCAATCATTTGGGCAAATTGGAATCTGCTGACTCGTGTGGCGCCGCAAAGGTGAAAAGTTCCTGTTAAGCGGCGTTCAGCGGCTTCAAGCGTCATTTCTGCCAGATTTGCGTTGAGTGTTGGTGTATTCCACTGGTCAGTTACGATTTTGACGTGTTCTCCTTTACGGAGTGTTTCGATTAGCCAGAGGGCAAAGTTTACTTTTCCCGCCGCCGGAGTGGAACCGTAAATGACGCTGGGCCTACCGATGAGATATCCATCCTGGTCTTTGACCAAATCTTCGGCTTTAAGCTTGGTTAGACCGTAGTAATTAATGGGGTCGGGCTTATCCAACTCGTTGTAGTTGCCTTTTTCTCCGTTGAAAACGTAGTCTGTTGAAATGTATATCAAAAAAGAACGTGCGCTCTTTGCGGCGTTCACGATGTTTCGGGTGCCTTCAACGTTGATTTTCCAAGCAAGCTCCTTGTTCAATTCACATTTGTCAACGTCAGTCAGGGTTGCCGCGTGAACCACAACGTCTGGCTTAACTCGGCTAAACGCTTGGTCAACTAGCTCTTTGTTTGAAACATCAAACTTTACGAAGTTGCCGCAAACTGGCATCTCCTGAACGTCGCAGGAATACACTTCAATGTTTTTTTCCATCGCCATCTTCGCAAGTTTTGAGCCGTAAAGACCAATGGCTCCTGTAATTAGGAGTTTCAGTGAAAACCACCCAGCTTCCAAGGAGTCGGATGAAGAATCACATCGTTAGCAAAAGGCGTCCACCAATGCTCGTTGTCAAGGTACCAGCGGACAGTGGACACCAAAGATTCTTCAAAGTTGCACTTCGGCTGCCAATTCAAGGTTTTCCTTATTTTTGACGAATCTAAACTATACCTCGTGTCGTGCCCCGGACGATCTTCTACAAAATTAATCAAACTTTCAGGTTTATGCAAGGCAGCAAGGATTTTCTTTACAATCTCGATGTTCGCAATTTCGTTTCCAGCTGAAATGTTGTATACCTCACCTGGGTTTCCCTTCTCAAGAACCGTTTCGATTGCTTCACAATGATCGCGGACGTAGATCCAGTCGCGTATGTTTTTGCCCGACCCGTAGATCGGTATGGGGAGATCTCTCTGTGCACGTATGATGGTTTTTGGAATAAGCTTCTCCGGCAGTTGATAGGGACCGAAATTGTTTGTGCAGCGGGTAATAGACACGTTCAAATTGTAAGTTCTATGGTACGACAGAACAAACATGTCAGCTGCAGCTTTGGAAGCTGAGTAAGGATTAGATGGTTTATGCGGCTCAAGTTCGGTGAAGGAACCTTCCAGCGCTTCCCCGTAAACCTCATCAGTCGAAACCTGCAGAAGCCGAACTTTATGATTGTGCTTGCGTATCGCTTCCAGAACTGTGAAGGTGCCGATTGTGTTGTTCTGCAGAAAAACGTTTGGGTCAGCGATGCTTCGATCAACATGCGTCTCCGCCGCAATGTTAACAATAGCGTCTACTTGATGTATGAGCCTGCTGATAAGCAGCGGATTGCAGATGTCGCCTTTAATGAATGTGTATCTTTTGTCGTTTTCAACATCATGTAGATTAGCCGGGTTAGCACCTATTCCTACCTTGTCGACGTTTATCAATTCGTAATCAGGGTATTTCTCAAGTATATATCGGCAAAAATTGCTGCCGATGAAACCTAAACCGCCAGTAACTAACAATCTCATGGTTGATCACTTGTGAGCTGGGAGATTCCAATCCCAAGCGTTACCTACTCGAACATCGTTCTTTTTGCCGTTGATAATTTTGGGGATAAGCAGAGGGTCATTCCAGGGCCTGCGTTCTTCGTCAGGGTTGGCAGGGTCATACAGGTTTGTTGTAAAATACAGCAGCATAGCCGATTCGTCGCCTATAGCCTTGAAGCCATGCCAGTAATGACCAGGAATTCGAACCACCTGAAGGTTTAACGCGCTTGAAATAACCTCGTTGAGTTCCTTAGTTTTATCGTCAAAAGCGCAGATTTTTATTAATCCTTTAAGCGCCAAAAAATAGTCTACTTGTCCTCTTAGATGCCTGTGCCATGCACGGATAACGCCAGGGTAAGTTGATGAAAGATTCGCCTGTGCAACATTATCCTCTCCGAAAAGGTCTTTCCAGTCTTTACGCATAACTTCGGTGAAAAAACCGCGTTCATCTGGTAACCGACTCATTGGTTTAATCCGTATCCCTTGTAACATGTCAGTGCTTCCCTGCATTAATTCCTATAATAATATTTATAATAGTTGTTGTGTTCTCGGGTTAAACTTCCAGTTCCGAGTAGTCGCCTACATGCAACTTGATGGTCCTGTTCCTCAGGTTTTTTGTCACCTTTGCGTTTTTCCCGATTAAGCTGTCTTCCAGCCGCTCTATGCCTTTAACAGTAACGTTTTCTTGTATGACACAGTATTCGATGTTGGAGTTGATCACCTGCGAGCAGTTGCCAACGCTCGTGTACGGCCCAATGAAAGAGTTTTCAATCAACGCCCCTCGCCCTATCACACATGGTCCTCTAATGATGCTGTCCGTCACTTTGGCTTCTGCCTCAATCTTAACTCTGCCATCCAATGTACTGTTTTTTACTTCTCCTTTTACGTCAAGCGTGATGTATTCATCCAGGATTTTCGCGTTTGCAGATAGAATATCGTCTTTTTTGCCTGTGTCAAGCCACCAAGAATTCAGGATTTCAGCTTTAACCTTGAAACCCATGTTTATCATTTCCTGGATGGCGTCAGTGATTTCCAACTCTCCCCGCCCAGAAGGCTTTATCCGCTCTATTGCCTGATGGACTTTGCGCGAAAACAGATAGGTACCGATAATTGCAAGGTTGCCCATCGGGGTTTTAGGTTTCTCAACCAGTTTGATGATGTTTCCTTTTTCGTCAAGTTGAGCAATGCCGAAACTCGACGGGTTATCAACCTCTTTGAGGATGATGAGTGCATCAAGATGTTCGTTTTTGAATTTCTTCACAAACGCGTTTAAACCTTGGCCAGTAACGTTGTCGCCGAGGCACATGACAAAGGAATCTTGCCCCAAAAAACGTTTAGCAGTCCTGACCGCGTGTGCTAAACCAAGCGGCTCCTGAGGAATATAGGTAACATCGAGACCCCAAGCTGAACCGCCGTTAACGTAGTCCTTAACATACTGCCCAGTTTCCGGCGCAGTGATTATCCCGACTTTTTTTACGGCTGTGGCAGCCACTTGGTCAAGAACGTACCCCAAAATTGGTTTGTTAGCCACTGGAATAAGCTGTTTAGCGCAAGTGAAAGTTAAAGGCCTAAGTCTAGTGCCTTTTCCCCCGCTTAGAACAAGTGCTTTCATGTATATCCCAAATGCAAGTTCTAATTTTAACTATGACATTCTTTTTAACTTAAAGGTTACGTTCGTATGATTCTTCTGCAAATTGACCCTTACTAATCGTTTATTGCCTATTTTCAGCCGATTTATTCAAGTTAGACCCGCCCATTAATTTTTCAATGACATTTAACAGAAAACGGACGAGTCCACGAAGAGGCCCAAGTGCATCAGTGATTTGACGAAGAATAGTTAGGTCCCCTCTGTCGATGGTGCGGGTTACTATCGCAGCCAGAACGAAGATTATCGGGAAAGCAACTATTCCTATAACTAACTGTTCAAGCGGTATTGAGATAAATCTGAACGCAGTCAGAGGCAACTTCGAAATTAGAACGTATGTTGAGATGGCGGCTATGCCCGAAGAGAGCAAAATCTTAACGGAAGACAGCCAATCCACGGAAACCCCGAATTTCTTTTTTAGGAAGCTTAACCCAACGAATAAACTGGGTAAACCAACAGTTAAAGAAGTAGCAATTAAGCCCACAACACCAAACCGAGAAATTAGCAGGAAACCAACTGGAACACCAATACCGACTTGAAGAACGGAAAGGCCCAAGTTGAATTTTGTGAATCCTTGTCCCAGCAGCAAGTTGCTTATGCTTAGACTTCCTAATGCAGCGTAAAGATAAGTAACCGAAAGCAATGCTAAAAACAATGGAGCTGAGGAATAACTGTTGTGGTATATGAATCCGACGCCGGGTTGCGCAAGAGCAATAACTAAGGCTGTAACTGGCACGACAATAAGCGAGGCATACTTTACTGAGTATTGAAAGACAGTTTTCAAGGTATCATGATCTTTTCGGTAGTCCAGTTTTGAGAAGGCGGGAAACAGCATGGTTGTAACGGGCGTAGCAAAGAAAGTTATTAGAATCGAGAAATTAATTGCTAAGTTATAGTTTCCGATGAGGGCGTTGTTTGTTACATAAAATGCAAGTATGTAACTATAGAATACAGTTAGTAACCCGGTAAGTATGGTGCCAATCGAAACAGGTATACCATATCCCAACATGGTTTTGATCGTTGAAGTGACCTCAGTTCTTGTTGCTGATTTAGGTAACAACCTGTAAATGCTCCATACCAGAATTACTCCAGCTAACCCCGCGATGAGGGCGGAAACGGTGTAACCAGTTATTGCTCCAAGAGTTCCAAATCCTAAGAGCACAAGGCCTAATATCAAACCTGTTTTGATGGTTGACTGAATTATCAGCATGAAACTGTAATAGTGCATTATTTCCAGTCCGGTGAACGCGGCAGTTGCGGAGTTCACCAGCGCCCCAGCCAGAATAAAGAAGGATGCGATTTGAATTAACGGCAATATTGTGGGTCGGTGTAGGCTCGTGGCAATAAAAGGGGAAAGGACAAACGACAGTATAGAAAGCGATAAGCCGAGTGCGATCTCGAAAACTAAGCCTGAGACGATGATGCTTCTTATTTTTGCTTTGTCTTCAACATTGTACTGCGCGGAGTATTTTACAATAGCTGAGTTGACTCCGCAATCTCGAAATGTGGCGATCAGTGTCGGCCCGACTAGGGCAATTGAGTATAAACCGTAGTTTTGTGCACCAAGAATGTAGGTGATAACTAGGATGCCAACGAAAGAGATGACTGTGGAGGCAACTAAACCCCACATGAGGTTGAAACCGCCTTTTGCTGAAATCTTCGCCATCTCTGTACCTTTACTCATGGTCTTTCCCAAGTTTGCTCGTAAATGTAAAGTTAAACTATCGATGGGGAGTGCTTGCGTTTATCGCTTTTGGTTCAATGCGCCAAATCCAAAGTGTAGAAAACGATCTCATTAATTTGCAAGGGCAACTGCTCGATCTTACAGAACGTTCTTTCTGAGATTTTCAGGCATTCAAGTTTGGATATGGAACGGCTCTTGCCTCGCGTCAGTTGCCTAAGCCTATGGCGACAAACTTGAGTTTTTTGCTGTATTTCTCAGGGTCATACATCCTTCTTCCGTCCACAAGTATGGGCTGCTTCATATTTTCTGCGTAGTTTTCAGGAGTCAGTTTTTTGAATTCACTCCATTCGGTGACGATTATCGCGCAGTCCGCTTTTTTGATACAGTCAAGCGCCGAAGAAGCGTAGCGGATTTTGCCGTTAAAAATCGATTTTGCGGTTTGCAAAGCAAATGGGTCATAGGCCGAAACGTGTGCCCCCTCTTTCAGCAACTGGTTTATTATGGGTACAACTCGGGCTTCTCTCATGTCGTCAGTGTCGGGTTTGAATGCCAGACCCAAGATAGCTATTCTCTTGTCTTTCAAGCTGCCCAATTGCCGTACGCAGAATTCTACGGCTTTGAGAGGCTGCTTGCGGTTTATGTTTTCCACTGATTCTAAAAGTTCAGGAGTGTAGCCTAAGTTTTTTGAGCAGGCAACCAGGGCTTTCACGTCTTTGGGGAAGCATGAGCCGCCGTAGCCTAAGCCCGCATCGAGGAATAGCGGTCCGATGCGTTTGTCTAAACCCATGGCTGCCGCCACCATTTTAACGTCTGCGCCAGGAATTTTTTCGCAAATGTTGGCTATTGTATTGATGAAACTGATTTTTGTGGCTAACATTGCGTTGCTCGCGTACTTGATGAGCTCAGCCGTGGACAAAGTGGTTCTAATTAACGGTGGCATCTTGGCGCTATAGAAGTCTCTGTATAAATCTTCCAAAGTGTCACCTGACCGTTTATCGTACGAGCCTATGACAACGCGGTCAGCCTTTACCGTGTCTTCGAACGCGGAGCCTTGACGTAGGAACTCTGGATTCATGCATAAACCGAACTGTGTCCCGCAGGTTTTGAGCGATTCTTCTTCAAGTATGGGTTTCACGGTGTCTTGGCTCGTTCCCGGGATAACTGTGCTCTTAATTACGGTGATATGGTAATTATTTTTCTTCTTTAGAGCTTTGCCTATATCATGTGATGCAGACTCGATGTATTTGAGGTCTATGCAGCCATCGTCCTTGCTTGGGGTCCCAACTGTTACAAAAGTCAAATCCGAATCTGTAACGGCTTTCTCAGTTTGATTAACGACACATGTTAAATTGCCATTCTCAACGCCGGCTTTAAGTTTTTCCTGAAGGCCAGGCTCGTGAAAGGGCGGAATTCCCTGATTGATTTTTCTTGCTTTTTCCTCGTCTACTTCGCAGGCCGTAACGTTGTAGCCTTTGCTTGAGAACCCAACTGCTGTACATAAGCCCACGTAGCCTGCGCCTATAATTGAGATTTTCGTTTGGTTTTTCAAGGAGTAAACCTCGACGGGAGGTTAATTTGAATTTAATAATCAGGTTAAATATATATGGGTTCATGCTGAAAGAGAAAAGGAAAGGTGAGGCCTAGTGATCCGCAAGGTTATTGTCCCGGCTGCAGGGTTGGGTACTCGGCTGTTTCCTGCCACGAAAGAACAGCCTAAAGAGATGCTGCCGATCTTCACAAAGACACCTCACGGTGACTTGGTGGTGAAACCTGTGGTGCAGCTCGTTTTTGAGCAGCTGTATGATGCTGGGCTACGTGAGTTTTGTTATGTTGTCGGCAGGGGTAAACGTGGCATAGAGGACCATTTTACTCCTGATGAGCACTGCATCAGAACACTGGAAAGCCAAGGAAAAAACGGGCAAGCAATCGATCTTGAAAATTTTTATGGCAAGCTTAATTCTTCAACGACGATGTGGGTTAATCAGCCCGAGCCTAAAGGGTTCGGCAATGCAGTTTTGATGGCTCATCCATTCGTTGAAAACGAAAGCTGCCTAGTTCATGCAGGTGACAGCTGCATAATTTCAAAAAACATGGATTACTTGAAAAAGTTGGTTGACGCTTTTGAGCGTCTAAAAGCCGATGCTGCCTTTCTTGTTTTGGATATTGAGAATCCCAAGCAATACGGCATCGTTGAAGGCGACGAGGTGGAACCAGGAATAATTCGGGTTAAGGAAGTGGTTGAGAAACCCGAGAAGCCTAAGACACATTGGGCTATTATGGCCATGTACGCTTTTCGGCCAGTAATCTTCAAAGCATTGGAAAATACAAAGCCTGGAAAGAACGGTGAGATTCAGCTTACCGACGCAATACAGAAGCTTATTGACTCGGGATCAAAAGTGTACGCTGTAAAACTCGACGGCAGCTACTCTCATTTGGACATTGGCAGTCCAGAAAGGTACTGGCAAGCTTTAGAGCTGTCACACCAACAATTTTGCAAGAGACCAAACCCATGATGGACAACATAATCAGGGAAGACCTGGAAAAGATAAAGGGAACAGTCAAGGGAGATGCTTTCGACGCGAAAAGAGTACTTGTCACTGGTGGAGCCGGGTTTATCGGCAGTTGGCTCTGTGACGCCCTACTTGGTTTTGGCGCTAACGTTACTGCGGTTGACGATTTGTCCACTGGACGACTGAAAAATATCGACCATTTAAACGAAAAAGCGGCTTTTGAGTTTGTCAAGTCGGATATTTGCTCGTTCAAAAGCAAAGAGAAATTCGATTTCATTTTTCACATGGCTGGACACGCGTCCCCTGACGAATATCAAACCCACCCAATTGAGACCCTGCAAACCAGCGCTTCTGGAAGCTTTGCAATGGCTGAGCTTGCAAGAAAAAATCATGCCACATTGTTGTTCGCTTCAACCTCCGAAGTTTATGGAGACTCAGAAGTTATTCCCACGCCCGAGACTTATTGGGGAAAAGTTAACCCGATAGGTCCCCGGTCTTGTTACGATGAAGGAAAACGTTTCGCCGAGGCTCTTCTTATCGCATATAGCAAGCAATACAAGCTTGATGTGAGGATTCCAAGAATTTTTAACACTTATGGTCCTCGCTTGCGAGAGGACGGCTTATACGGCAGGGCAATGTCACGATTTATTCTGCAGGCCTTAACCAATCAGCCTATCACAGTTTATGGCGACGGAAAGCAGACCCGATCTTTTTGTTACATAACGGACACCGTTTCGGCGTTAATGTTGCTGATGATAAGTCCGAAGACTAATGGTGAGGTTGTGAACGTTGGCAACACACGCGAAGTTACAATTCTTGAGTTGGCAAAAAGAGTTCAAAAAACAACAAATTGCAGGTCAAACATAGAATTTCACCCTCTGCCTAAGGATGACCCGAAAAGACGCTGCCCAGACATCTCAAAACTAGAACTGTTTATCGAGTGGAAAACTAAGGTAAGCTTTGAAAAAGGATTGAAGAGGACCATATTTTGGTTCTTACAAAGCCATAGCTACTGAAAGCGGGTTTGCTCGTTGTATCTTGTTTTTTTTCTGTGAATAGAAATGTCATTTTGGATTTTATCGGTTCCTCCCTTCGGGCAAGCCTATTTCGCGTCAAAATTCATCAGACTCAAAAGAATGTTCATGCAAAATAGATTAAGCTACTAGGTTATTTGAGACTGCGAAGTTTCTTGGCAGGTGCGCCGGCAACTACTGAAAAATCAGGAAAGGAAGAAGTGACAACGCTATTAGCGCCTACCACACAATGTTTTCCTAAGACAACACCTTTTAAAATAAAGCTTTGAGCGCCCAAGAAACATTCATCGCCGATTTTGATCTCGTCAGGTTCGTCAATACCTTGCAGAATGGGGGGTAAATCTACATTTTCAAAAGCGTGATTGTGATCTAGTATTGAGACATTATATGAAATTAAGCAGTTTTTGCCGATTAAAATTTTTTTAGCGGCTGAGATAGTTACGTCATCGCCGATATTAACATTTTCGCCGATAACAAGTGTTGGTTGGGGGTATTTGTCTGTTGGAACGGTTAATATCCAGGCTCTATAACCAATTGAAACATTGTTCCCTATGGTTACATTTTTGAGATTACATCTCCAAACTGAATAGCCTAGACCAATGAGAAAGGATTTACCAATCTTTCCGCACTTAAGACGGAATGGAATGGAAAAAAGAAAAAGAAACGACCTGGCTAACTGCTTTATCATTTTAAGTCCTTTAATGATTTTACCGTTATTGATTATGCTCACGCGATTTATTACTTTAATCTTTTTACACAGAGAATATGATAAGCGTACCGAGGGTAAGAAAAAGTAACTATTTGGGTTAGATCGGAAATGGTCTGCCAAAGAAACCATGGCTTGAATCTAAGCTGCTCTCGCTCTCCTCTGAGATATTTAAGACCAAGCTCTCCTTTGACCTCATAATCCATATCTACGAACTCGTTGATGGTCCAACCTGATCTATGCGCCTGCAAGATATTTGCGTCCTCAAATTGCTCTTTCGGATTATAGCCATTAGGGGTAAGAATTAATATCTTTTTTATTGCGAAGTCTTCCATTTTCTTAATAAGTTCTATGCCATCTTTTTTCGTAACGTGTTCTATAACATCAGAGCATAGTACACAATCAAATGATTTAGACTTGAATTCAATTCGATTAATATCACCGTGTACCAAATCGTTGTAAATTTTTCTTTTCTTGCTCTTCATTAATGAGGGTAAATAGAGTTCAACTCCAACCGAATATGTTCCAGAACGAAAAGGACTTGCAGAAGAACCGCTGCCACACCCAATATCCAAAATACTATTACAATTAGCCAACTCTTTCTTAATATGAGTTACATATTGAGGGAACACAGTTGTGTAAACATCCGTAATTTTAGTGTGAAATAGTAAATTTCTCAGCAATGATATTCCACTGTGGAGAGATAATGCGTTCCACTCTTATTTTTGTTTTTAGCACGCCGCTTTGTCTCTAAATTAGGTATTGAAGTACGTTGGTGACACTGCTTTTTGCTGTTTGCCAATGTTTTGAGCTGCCTCTCTGTTGAGAACTAAGCAAAGAATGCTGCACAAAGCGTAAAACGCAACTTGCTTTAAACCTCTCACCTTGTTGTTAGCCATACTGAACTGAGCCTTCAGAAAACTGTTCACCGCCTCAATTAGCGGCCTCTTATGATACTCCATCTTTTGCTCATCAGACCCATAAGTCCTAAACTTCCTATCAACTCGCAAAAGACTCTCAACACCCTTCATATGATTCGCAGGATAAGGAATAGTTGCCATCTCCAGAGCAGCTCTAAGCTTAGAATCGCTATATTGACTGTCCGCAATTACGCTTCTAAGCTTGGCTTCGCACCTCTGCAGAATTCTCTTGGCTTTGTCAAGCATAGTCAAAGAATGTTTCTTTTCATTTTGGTTTGCAGAAGCAAAGACGCTTGAACAAGGAAGCATAGTTTTGTGGTCAATCGAAAGATGCAGCTTATAGCCTAACGCAAAGGATCGTCCGGATCTGCCAACTCTTGCATCAGAATCCGAGAAGCCAGTTTGATTATCTAATGGATTACGAATGCTCCAAGTTTTGATGAAAGAAGCATCCAAAACAACATCAACCTCGCCGCTTGTTGTTCTTTGAGGAGTTTGGCCACTTTGCTGTCTATTATTTTGTCGAGGTCTTCTTCGCCGACGCGTTTGGAGAATCTGCTAGAACGCTTCGTGTAGTCTTTTTGACTGCCTTTAATTAGGCAGAGCTTTCTGATTCTTTGTCAGTGTTTAGGATGCTTGTCATTTCTCTTAGGCTCCGTACTGCTTTTATTCGCATGATTAAGAATCTTCGAAAGAGGTCCGAGCGGGTTTCTGGGTGGTCTTCCGGGACCAGAAATGTGGAAGCATCGGGTTAGGATTTTGTGGGCAAAGCTTAAGTCAACGTTTTTGAAGAGGGTTTCAAGGGTCTCGTGTTCATCCTGTCTCGCAGGAATTCACCTTCCTTGTGTTGATTGGTTCTCAAGATACGAGACCGCATTTCTAGTCATAAGCGTTTCAATTTAGTGACAAGCCAGCGCGCTGGTTATCCCACATACATGCATCTTCAAAAAGAAGTACCAAAGATTAATGAACTAACCATTCTAAAAGGGAAGAGCAAGTAATTTGTTAGCACGCTAAACAAATTTACTTTTTTTGTTTTTAATGTGACTAAATAAAGCTTTTAGTTTATTATTGCTTAAGTATAATACGCAGAGAACTAGAGTTGCGGAGGATATTGCCTCACCAATATAAACTAGTCGCTGAGGTGAAAATTCTATAGTAACAGTAAAAGAGCCAGTATTATCGATATACCACGCATTAGTATAAACATTAGCTATGAAATGATTTTGCCCAGACACTTGTACTCCGTTAACATAAGCGGTCCAACCTGTATCATAATACTCAGAGAGAACTATGAAAGTTGGCTGAGTACTATTTACGTGAACAACATAATCTGTTGGATTGATTTTTTCAAAAGTTATTTGTGGAGGAGGTGCATCATTCTGTTGATGCAGTCCTTCTAAAAATTGCAGTTGGCCAGACTTCATTTGATTAGATTGAAACACAATGTTTTTGCCGACTGAGAAGTTACCAAGTTCCGTTAAATTGTCCAAACTTTCTTGGGCCAAAACAGCGTTGGGCGTGGCATAAACGGCGGATTCGTTCCACAGCATGTTTTCAAAAATGTCAACTTCGCCAAATGATTTTACTAACGATATTCCCTCTTGACCATTTAGGTCATTCTTAACTTGCTCTGTGGAAATAGGGGTGAATATGGGATCAAAATCATTGTGTAGAATAATGTACTTAATATTCATGATAGTTAACATTTTGCAAAACAGATTCCCAGTAACATTTGAAGAAATTAAGGGCTCAATGACTTGCCAGCTGAAATTGTATGGCCCATATTGGTCAGGTTCTTCCCAAGACGAGATAATAACTGGTTTATTAAAGATATATTCATCAAGCGGATCGCTACCACCATAACGGGTATTGTTCCATACATAACGAAATGTCCCAGCTTGGGGAGGAAGGTAAAGCAAATTAAATTCTTCAGACTGAGAATTGATCCAGTTTCCAGCTTCGTAATAATATGTTGGTAGCGTTATGCGATTTGTGAGTTCAATTTTACCACCAGGATAAATAACATCACCAGTCCAAAATGGAAACATATACACCTGCATTAAAATTAAGAATATTATTACAAACAAAACAGGCACATATTTCTTCATTGATTATCACCAAACGATATTAAATACTTCTTCAGATGATCATATAGGTACCACACACTACTACCAATTAAAAAGGCATAACACATTGGAATTATCATTGCAAATTTTTCGTAACTATTCCTGAAAATACCTGCAAATGGCACATTCTGGAAAAGCCATAAATTAAGTTCTCCAAATGGAGAATGTGCTCCTTTCATTACGAAAATATCAATTATAGCTAATGAAACTAAAGAAAACGTATACTTGTCTTTCTGGTTGAATAATAATGCAAGAAAAGCAAGTATGGGAATTAAAAAGCTCATTATTATGAAAAAGGGATTGGAAAGGTAAACGCCAGACCATGTAAAGTAAGGATCACCAAGAAAATTGCTGTATAATGTCCCATAACCAACAAGTCTCAAGTTATTCATAATACTGGCAGTTGAGCTAGTCCCAATAAATACGGAGAGATAGCTTCCAGACAACTGGGCTGTACCATATTCCTGAGCAATCAAGGATACCGCAGGCAAGATCCAGAACAGATTTAAAAATAACCAAATAAGTAATAGAATAAAGCAAAATTTAAGTGCAAAAATGATCTTCGCTTTGTTCTTTCGCTCAATCATAATGAAAAAGCTCATGTACAAAAATAACACTATAACAATGGGGATCATGAATGCAGGGTTTAGCCATGCAACAGAACCTATTAACCAAGCAATAAGTATGAAAAACAAATAGCGGAAATTTTTTGTGTTAAGACCTTTGATAAATAAGCCCAAGGACACAGGAAGCAGTGCATAAGCGAACACAAGGGTGCTGAAATCTATTATATTTCCCCAAATGTTGATCAAAGTAAATGAGTTCATCATATAGAAAAGAGCTGAGATTAATCCAATCAATCTCTTTTGGTGATTGCCCATTAAAACAGTCGACAGGTAGTACATTGATAAACCTGAAAAGGTAAATAAGAAATAAAACAACATTTTTTCTGAAACAATTAAAGGAACACCAATGTTTCCCAGAAATGTCATAAAAAGATAATACGGAAGACCCCCGATTTCTTGTGCGTAAGACCCAACGACAGGATTCCAAATATAACTATTAGAAGTTAATTGAAAATTTGGAGATAATCCAAAGAAACTATCTCCGCTTTTTATAAGAAAATTACCTCTAAACCAAGTAATCGAAAGAAAGCCCACTACTAGTATTATTCCCAAGTCAAGTGCTACGTCGTTGGTTAAAAATTTCGGTCTTGACAAAAAGCAATTCATATTCTTTTGTCTTTCCAGAGGTTGTTAACTATTGAAATTGAAGGAATTTAAGGTTGCAATGTTAATCCCATACGGCTGAAAAAAGGACTTATAGTTACTCGCTGCCATATTTGGGTCATGTCTTTCCACTTGTAAATGAACATCAACCAACACCATTTTAACTCCGTGAGGCATTGATATCGAAATCTGTCTTGAGCTTAAATATGCACTATCTTTCATAGTCTTTCGTACACTTTAATCTTGCCTTAACTTTGCATTATCTAATGAGTTTATCTGTTCAATTTCACGCAATATATAATCCAATATGTCTGGAGCTTTTTGGTCCCAATCCCAGCTTTTCGCTAAATTTAAAGCTTCTTTTTTAAGTTTGTTATATAAAATGTCATCATCTAATAATTGCAACACAGCTTCAGCAAATTTCTTGGAATTTTTAAGCGGAACTACCATCATACCCCGAGGATAGGCTATTCTTAAGGCAGGAATATCAAATCTTACAGCCGGCAGACCACACGCCATTCCCTCGGCAGCTGTCATACCAGAATTATCATAAATGGAAGAATGGAGAAAAATCTTACTTGATTTAAGAATCTTGTATTTTTCTACACCATCAACGAATCCAAGTAAATCAATATTTTCCTCCAAACCTCTTTTCTTTATTTCATCTCGCACTTTCTGCTCAAAATCCTTTGCCCCGTTACCAATTAAAGCCAATTTAGCATTGGGTCTTTTTTTACATATATAACTCCAAATTTCAACCAAATAATCTACTCCCTTCATAGGATGTATGCGACCGACAAAACAGCCATCATATTTCAACTTCTGATCAGGCACCTTTTCGATTTCTCGCAATTCTACACCGCCATAAATAGCTTTAATCCGGGTTGAAGGTACGCCTGCACTAGTAAAGTAAGTCATATCCAATTCATTCGTAACAAAAAATAAGTCCGCATACAGCAACAGTACGAATGTGGAAATTTTCTCAACAAAGTAATTTGCTAGAGTCTTAACATTAGGAAGTAGCTTGGATTTGCCTTCATATGCAAATTCGAAACCTTTAAAAGGACTAGGAATCGGTAAATAGCAAGTACCCACCCATTTTGAATTAGCCAGCCTTTTCCTGATCACAATTGCAGGTATTACATCGGGCCAGAAATTAGTTGCAGAATATATCACAATTTTTTCATCTGCAGAATAGTTTTTAGGATAATTTAATAAATTTACGTATGCCTTAATCGTTTGAAATATATGATTTAGAGGTTGACCAAGTCGTTCAGTTCTGGATGAGGATATAATAAAGTAATTAGCATTAGTCAAGTCATAATTCTGACATGTTTTATATCCATTCGGGGACGTAAGCACATTAACTACATTGCCTGATGCAGCCCACCTCCTTGAAAACTCGAGAAAGATTTTTGTATCGCCGCCCATATGACCGGGCGGGCTTATCGCATTGGCTAATATATAAAAAACTACCAAACTATTCCATTCCAACCCGTAATGTTAAAATTATTCATCAACAAATGTCACTTTTTTCTGCGAAGATATTCAACGGCAACATTAAATCTAAGAAAATACATCCCAATTGTTAACAATGGATGACTCACTATCTTTTTCCAGTTTCCTTTCTCAGTAAAAACCCCAATTAGCCTGTACCATAGACCTATTTGCTTCATTGTTTCTTGATCATCACTACCCCATTTTCTAATGTATCGCTGAAGCCCTTTAGTGTAGTAACCTTTCTTGCTTAGATACCGCGTTAGATTGAATTGACCTTCATTATGATAAAGAGGCTGATTAACAACAGCCGTTCGCCCAAGATTTCTTATTTTCCTATCAAAATCCCAATCTTCAGGACCAACCAGAGTTTCATCGAATCCTCCAGCTTGAAGAAAAAGATCTCTTCGAACGAATCTTACTGCATCTATGACTGTACCAGTATAAAAACTCCTTTCAAAATCCCTGACTTTTATCCAAAAGCCTTTTCCCACTATCCTTTCAGGAATGTAAAGCGCATCCACTTGGTCATGTCTGCATTTTTCAACACATTCTTCGACTAAAGTTGGACTCAAAATCATATCGGCATCTAAATAAAGTATGTATTGACCGCTTGCAACATCTACGCCATAATTTCTTTGTGCTGATCGTTCATTCCCTTTAAAGTAAACTTTTGCAGTATATTTCTTAGCTATTGTTGCAGTTTTATCATTCGAAAAATTATCCACTACAATTAACTCAATATTATTGAAAGTTTGATTTTGTATTGACCTCAAACCGGCCTCGATATTTTTCTCTTCATTTCTCGTTGTAACAATCACTGAGACGCTTAAGAAAGTTTTTGCACAATTACTATTAAGCATAACTTTTTGCACGTCATCTTTTGATTCTTGCAAAGTTTTAGATGCCCTCCGTATAGTCTACAAATTTAGTTTACTTGTAGCAATAGCTTTTATTTTGCTATATTCTTGCTTTTTGCAAACTTTTTTTAGATGCTCGCATCAGTAACTCAGTTTTTCCTGTTGGTCCTGAAGTTGTGCGCTGATATATACTAAAGAATAGTTTTCTGCCGGATATTAACAATCCAATTAAGCTTAGGCGAAGAGGAGCTGAAGATGTTTCTCTATTTACCGCAGAAAATTTTAAGGTGCAAAAACCTGTCTTTTTAAAAATTCTAATATAATACTTTATCCCGTGAACTCTTTCATTTGAAGTGGCAATCCCTTTTTTCATTACCCATTGCTGGGGAAAAAAGGTCATAGCACTTCTGCCGAATTTATTAATAATATTTGATCCATTTGGCTCTACAGCCAAAAGTTCACTTTGAGCTTTCATTACTCTTGATAACTCAAAAAGAAGTTTATTCAAACGCTTAAAATGATGTAAAACATAACCGCAAAAGCATATTTCAAAAGTCCCTGCTCTTAGAGGTAATTTTTCCACATCACATAAAATTGGCGTAAAATTCACATTAGCAGTATCAGCCCAGTCCTTAGCTGATTTTACTAGTGTTCTTGAAATATCCACACCTACCACATCGTAGCCTTTCTTAGTTAATCTTATTCCCCAGGCACCAGAACCACAACCAACGTCTAGCAATACTTTAGTGTTGGGTCTATCAGAGAGATTCAATAGAGCAAAGATTTTTTCATAATAATCTTCTTCGAATTCATCATATTTAGTACCTTTAAGTGCACTGTCAAAGAAGGACATTTCGTCTCGTTTTGTTTGAGTTACAGCCATTTACATAGTCCCTAAATTACATCATTATTTATCTTTTCCAAAGTCCTTTACGTGTCCCAAAACTTTTGCTGCACCCTTAATCGAGTATTTAATATCTTTTAATGATCGTATTCGGACAAGTTGTTTGAGCATATACTGTGGTGTCAAAAATACTTTATATATTTCGTCGCAGAGTTTCATTACTTCTTCTGGCGTCATGTCAGGTGTGGTCATAACAGGTTCTTTCATGTCGAAACGTTCATAATCTTTAGGGTTCACTCGGAACCAGCCGTTCTTCAATGCTTCAGCGTACAGATTACTTCCTGGATAAGGAATAACAACGGTGGACTGCAAGGTGACAGCCCAGCCTTTCTGCATCATCGTTTTGGCAACATTCAAGGTGCTTAAGGCGTCTTTGCGTGTTTCCCACGGATAACCTACCATAATAGTTATGTGAGGCTCTAACCCTTCTTCTCGGGGTATTCTACACTCGTTCATGATGTCATCGATTTTTGTTCCCTTGTTTAGTTTGTCAAGTGTAGCTTGGCTTCCAGATTCCACACCGAAAAGAAGCATCCGAAAACCCGCTTTCTTCATTAACCGATAATCCTCCCGCGTTAATGCTCCAAACCGCATGTTGCAGCTAAACTGTACTTTTTTGTTATATCCTCTCTCAATCATCAGGTTGGCAAAGCGTTTTAGCCATTCTCCCGCTGGAAAACAGCCCGTGTCATCAAACACTGACTTAACGCCGTAATTTTCAATTAGTAATCCAATCTCATCTGCTAACCGTTCAGGCTTCATCGCCCGAAAAGTAGGGTACAGAGTAGGCCAGGAGCAGAAGGTGCAACCGCCGTCTTTTCGCCACCAGCAGTCGCGACCAGCCATAGTGTAGGCGCCAGGGGTAACTTTGAAGTTGCCGTTGCGTTCGTTGTAAAGCTGCCATTTTGATAAATCGCGATTAATATATGGCAAATCATCTAAGCTGTGATTTAACTTGAATTGTCCTGTGTTTTTTATGCTGTCGCTTTCTCGGTACCAAACCCCTGACTCAAGCTCCTTTGCTTTGCCATCAAGAAAATTGACCAAGTTCAGCAACAGAAAGTCATAGTCGCCACCCGTCAGAACAAAATCGACCTTGCTCTGTTCCATCGATTCCAAAGGCAATGCAGTAACATGATCGCCAACCAAAACAACCTTCGAATTAGGAAGAACTTTTTTCACGTCGCCAATAATGGACCAATGTTTTTTCACTACTGGAGTTTTGGTTTCCATCATGATAACGTCAGGAGAGCTTTGCTCCAAATCGCTTAGCCATTGACTGAAAGTTTTTTCCTCTGCAATCCCGTCATCCCAAACCACATCGTAACCAGCGTTCGCCAACAAAGTGGCCGCATACGCTGGAACTACGGGGTAGATGTAAGTAGGCGATTGAAAATATTGGAATTGCCTGTTTTGCGATAGAAGTGGAACACCTTTCTCCGAAATGATTGGCGGATAGGAAATGCTGATTTTCATCTTTTTAGGTCACGCTTAATTAAGCCCGATAAAAAGTAAGAGCCGTAGATGATATGTGTTACTATAATACCTATCCAAACTGAGAACAACAGCTTTACACTTCGAACTTGAAGCGCAGCTGCAATTAAGCTTGAAGCAAGATAAAGCGCAACAGCAAAGATTAGAACATAAGCAAAGAACGAAAAGAACAAAGACAACACTATACCTATAATCAGAGAAGATACGAGTAACGACGGAAAGAAATATGTGAGTTTCGCGGAGTTCTCGGGAAACTTTTTGGCAAAAAATCCTCTGTGCTCCCCAAAGCGTGAAACTTGTTTGAGGTGCGGTTTAAAAAGTGAACGCCGATGATGATAAACAACCACATCGGAGGATTCGATGAGTTTTTTACCAAGCTTCTCAATAGCCAAGCACATAAGTGTGTCTTCGCCTGGCCAATATTTCTCATTCCAGCCGCCAGCCGCCTCAATCACCGTTTTTGGTGCAATAAAGTTGCAGGAGTGAATGTCATCTGATTCAAAACAGCTTTTGGTTTTATATCTGCTTGATAAGTTACCAACCATGAATGATGAAAGGACATAGCCACCGGCTTTTTGCATGAAACCGTCTGCTTCCGGCGTTAATCCAGGTCCTCCGACGCCTCCAACTTCGTGGTCCTCAAAATATTTCAAGGCGCTGGTCAACCAGTCATTTCGGGGATAAGCGTCATTATCTATGAAGGCACAGAACTCGCCGCCTGAACTTTTGACGCCGACGTTTCTTTTTACGCCGGGAGCTACTGGTCCAGTGGCTAAAACTTTGACGCCGTCAATCGCTTCGGCAGTATAGTCAGGTAACAATATTATCTCAAAATTGGGGTAATCCAAGCGTTTACAGAATGCAATGCTCTCTTTCGTATAATTGTCCAGGTCTTTGCAAGGTATAATAATTGAGACAAGCGGTTTTGAAGACATTAATGTTCACGAAGAAAAAGCGAAACCATGTTTTGAAAACCGTTTTTACTGGGAAGCTTACGCTGATACCAATGAATGATCCGAAGTCTGTATGCTATTCCAAGCAAATCAACAAACATGTGTATCATCTCCTTGGGCTTAAATTTAGCATCCAACTTAATGCTTACAGGCATCTCCACAACCTTCAAACCGTAAAGATTCGCGACAGCTAGCAACTCGACGTCAAAAGCATAACGCTTCACCGCTAATCTGGGGAAAACGTCGATGAACGCACTCTTCCTCATTGCTTTGAGCCCAGATTGAGTATCTTTAAGAGGCACCCCAGTAAGAAAGCGAACTAAGCCATTGAAGACTTCGCTCAAAACTTTTCGAGATATGGGCACTTCCACTTGTGAATCCATATGCCGTTTAGAAGCTATAACAATGTCACCGTGCTTAAGAGCCTCAAGATATTCTGAAATAGTGCTTAACCCGATTTCCATGTCGCCATCGGTAAAAATCACGACGTTCCCGCTGGCTTGCAAGAAACCAGTCTTTACAGCATACCCTTTCCCAACGTTCTGGCTATAACTTACCACTTTGACGTGACCGTTTTTCCCTGCGTATCTCCTTGCTTTAGCTAAAGTGTCGTCCCTGCTTCCGTCGTCGACTACCACAATTTCATATGGCAAATTCTTGCCCTTGATAACTGCATCAATTGTCCCGAGCGTATCCTCGATGAAGTTTTCCTCATTGTAGGCTGGAATAACGAAAGATAATTCTAATTGCTCCATTAAACAGCCACCTCTCTATCGCTTTTCCCGCGATATTTCAGAAAGCTCGCAAGTTGGAGAACAATCCCAGCGACCAAGGCATAATATGCGTAAACGGCTACAATGTCAGCTATGGAAGATAGACCTGCAGACAAGGAAATAGCTGCAGCAATCAAAAGCAACATGAACCCCACGATAAATGGGGAGCCCCAATTCTCCTTAAGGTACCCTTTGACTTTAATCACAATATTGTCAAAGTCATTTTGGGCCATGTCGCAAACACACTCGGATTACTTTCATTTTAAGGCGTGACTTAGAAATTAAGCTTTGTGCTTTAAAGATTTAGATAACTACCTTGAGGTGTTAATTACCAATTGAATATTTAACATTATTAATGCACATCACAGCCAAAAAGACCGCGAACGAAGAATCAAATACCCAACCCCCAGCAGAAGCATTTCCCAACTTCTGAGCTGTGAAACTAATTTTTTGAGTCAGAGGCAAACCAATAGTCCTCAAACGACTCGAAAAATTATTTTTTTTGGCATCTTCCAGCTTCTTTGTGAGCACAGCGATACTTTTTGCTAGCTTTGCACTTCGGATGGTATCCACAACTCTTATTGTTAAATCAAAGAGTACTCTATCTATTCTTTTCAATGCTTTGAACCATGCGCCTGAACGCATAGCTTTAGTTTTCAGATTAATCAGTTGTTTTTTATTAAGGAAACAGAAAGAATCAGCAATAGATAAGCCATTATTGAGGTTTCCCACCATGCGCATTCTTTTCTTACATCCATCACATTGTATTTATGATTTATGCATTTTTAATGAAATTTTAAGGTTTAAGAGTTTAAGCTCTTGATATAGTTAACACAAACATCCAAATGGCTTACTTCCTATTTTTTCCACGTTAGTTAATTTGAAATATGGCTGTAGATGGCGATATTTCCACTGCTGTAGATTTCGTGAAATGACGTGGGCAAAGTAGGTAGATCATACCATCCATGTCCAGGTACCCACCAAATAAGGTATATTTGGCTATGGCCTTCCTGAGAGGCTGTTGTGGCAGCTTGAACGGGGTCACCAAATCCATAGTTCATAACCCGATTCTCATTAAGCGTCAACAACGCCCAACCATAAAACACTGTATGCGTGAGCAAAATTGCACTGCTATTCGAGTTATTTTTGAACCATTGCAGGGCGTTAACTGTGTCATGGCAGTCAGTTATCGTTACTGTATTCTGCAACATCGAAGTTGGAATTTGGTATTCGTAACTGTTGAAATGCGCTGGACTAAAGTAAAAGAATGGATTTTCCGCAGTCATAAATATGAAGCCGAAGCTTAGAACAGCTGTGGATAAAACAAGATATAATACGGCAATTTGGCGCACAGTGAATTTGAACCATTTCCATTTAATTGTATTAAGCCTGCTTAAAGAGTTTGTCGCGTAAAATGTAAGCGGATACGTCAGCAGTAATACCCAGCGATAAGGACTCACAGAAGAAAGTGGAATAAACAGCAAAATAAAACTCAAAAAAAGCCAACACCTGAGTTGAAGATTCCTAAATCGCCAAAGACCTACCACAACCAAGGGCAACAGAGGCAAGAAACAGTACACAAAAAAACCCCATTCGCTTATCAACATTGATTGGTAAGAAGAAAAACCAGTCCAAGTTGCCAAAGGTGATACATTTGTTGAGTAACCCAGAACGCCAGACTGCACCACACCACTTAAATAAACGATTACAAAATAGGCTGCCGCAGGCAAAGAAACCACAACTAAGCCAATTGACCACGTAAAGTCTTTACGGAACAAGCTGTAGGCAACTGTACCAATGAAAATTCCAAACATAAGAACCGAAACAAGCTGATGAGATAACACAACGGCCATCATTGCTAAAGAGAGAACCATATAATTCTTCCATGAACCGTCTTTCCGCTTGATAAGCAACATAAGCAACATAAGGACTACAAAAATGAAAACTAAACCAAGCTCTTCTCGAAGTTGATCCCAAGAGGCCCTTAAAGCCACGAAATAAACCGTTCCTAAAACAGAGACAAATATGCTCTTATGAAAAGACCAATCTAAGCCTCTCTTCGCGAAAAAATAGATTGATAATGCTAGGAAACCTAGGAGCAGGGGAGACATTATTTTTGTCAAAAAAATCGGTGAACCACCGGCACTGACTAATGACATGTAGATCGTGTAGAATAGGGGGGCAGTTGAAAAAAAACTCCACAAGTTTATGCCATTGTGTAACCATAGAAGTGTATTTGGAACATAAAACCCCATAGTATCGAAGCCAAGCATGTAGGGACCCATTAAAATCTCAGGTATAGTCCTCACGATTAAGGGTATGATAAATGCCAGAATCGGGAAAATCAGTGGATGATTACCAGTCCAATGTTTTATGGAGTTAGTAATCCGAGTCACCTTTTATTCTCCGACCACGCCAAAGTAGGGATTTACTTTATTAAACTTTGGTTCAAGCCTAAAATGGTTTGTGCTTGCAAATTGGAGGCAGATTTCAAAAACAAGAGAAATGTTTCTGAGAGTCAACCGTTCGGATTATTCTGTATGTAATAAAGGGCGGCATCAAGAATTAGGCTGTTCGTGTCACTTCCAGGGTTTCCGGCGTCTAATGTTCCGCTAGTGTCCATGCCGTCAAAGTAGCCATTTGTTGGGGTAGGTAAGGCTTTCTCAAGGGCCATAACCATTTTTAGAGCGTATGTTGTGTTGTAAAGAGACAAAAAGCCAAAGGCCGCTTTACAGAAGACGACGGGATTCATGCCATCGAAGTAAAATTGCGTCGAATTCGTTATTTGCCATGCGCTTCCGTTTGGTGCAATTACCCACTCGTATACGTAGCCGTTGTAGGGGCTGCTTCCTTCACTGAAGGCCGCATATTCTCCGGTCGCATAGTAGTAAGCTTCCTGAACTGAATAGACTTGTTTCATTAAATTCGCTAATCCTGGGTTGCTGTTATTCAACTCAAAAATTGATAAAAGAAGGGGCTCGCAAGTGATCGTAGTATCAGGCAATGTCACGTTGTAGATTGTAATCCCTGGAGAATTATCTATGTTAGTAATTATCTGATTTGGAATATTGCCTAGCTGTTGGGGCCAAAAACTGGCAAAGCCACTATAGCAATAATAAGCATAAATGCTATTTGAGCCAGCGTCACTTATGATATTTTGCACCAACGAAGCATAATTAGATCTGTTGCCGTTAACGTCGAAAACAAGATTGTTCACACGTAATCTGAAAAGAGTAGAGTCATAGAGCCTTAGGTTGTTGAGTGCAACAAGCAACTTTCCCGTGTCTACAATATCTACTCCGTTTGAAGCGTAAGTTGTGTTTATCATATAGCCTTGCCCATTCGTTGCGTCGTAGAACCAGAAAGGCCAGCCAGTAGTCGTGTTAAGAGGCCGATTTTCCAAGAACGTTAAAACCATATTCAACCTATTGTAAGAGCCCCAGGTCCCGTTTGCATTGATTATTCCTATTTCCTGGGCATCGATAACAGCCTGAATATAGGAACCTAAATCCCAATCTGTGAAAGCTTGAAAGCCGACTCCACCAGCAAAAGGAAGCCCAGTAGTCCCATTAATCCCTACGCCAGGCTGAAAAAATTCCCAAGCATTCTGCGCCACCTCAGTCCAAACGGTACTGTTCATTCCTCCACTGGCTTCGACTATTCCCGGGGGCTTAGGCGGACTATTTACGGGTACCTTTTGAGTTATCTTACTTATTATTTGAGGTATATTTGGAAGCGGAGAGCTCGTAATTTTTGGGTGAGCGGTTGGCGATGGAGTGGGCGAGCTCGAGTTGCTGCTTTGGGGAAGGATAACGTTAATTTTTGGATTGTTTTTCCAAGGCAGGAAGGCAAAGCAGGACACTATAATTACGGCTATGATAGCGAGTGCTAGAATGTACTTTTTTCTGGGGCTGATCCGCCAATTGAGCGCTTTGAAAAAACCTTTCCCATGGTCGGTTTCAAGGGGAACATTTAAAGAAATATGCAAAGATCGCAGAATCGAGCTATTTTTTTCATATTTACCCAATTTTATATCATCATGACAAATTCCGCTGTTAATCTAGTCGTGCCCTTCTCTTGAGCAAACCACACGGCTTGCACCGACCATTGAGCCATTGTAGGCTAAAGTGCCATTTAAAATTATAGGTAAGAAATAGCACTATATCTTGCGTTAATTTTAAGCAACTTGCTTCATTTCGATGTATCTTAAGCACAGCTGCTGGTTAAATTTGAGGTTATGAAGCTTTTTTAGCCGTCTTATCCCAAACTCTCTTCCGCCTGAACAGCAACTTTAGAAAAGCTAAGGCTGCAATGGACAGTTGTAGCAGCCAGCAGGCGTAAATTGAGGGAACCCAAAGAAGGTTTCGCAGCTTAAATGGTTTTTCAGTAGCAAGCAATCCGACTCCAACCGAAAGTAGTGAAATAGATGTTATAAGGATGACAATTCCAGTGAAAGACACAACAAGGTTAGCTTGGGAAAAGAATAGGGCAGCAATTGCCCAATTTATGTAGCTAAGCAAAGAGATAACGGACCATGAACGGCCCTGCCATCGAGATTTCTGCGTCTACAGTTTTTCTGTTGACAGTGTCGAGGAAGCGTTCATATTTCAACGCAGTCTCCATGTATCCACGATACCAGCGGACATGTTGCTTAACAGGTCACTAAAACCGTTAGGCGTTTTCTTGGCCGCGACAAATATCTTCAGCATACTTGATCTGATGCTTGTTTTGGACGAGCCGCAAAGCTAATTCCACATCCTCAGTAAGGGAGTTTTCATCCCACCCGCTAAGTTCTTTCAACAAGTTTCGTCTTATGAACTGGCAGCTTCCGTTCAGGGGAACAAACAGATTTAGCGTTTCTCTGCCGCCAAGCAATGCTTGGTACCAAGAGCACTCTTCCATCGCAGCAACTCTTGTTAAAATGTTTTTTTTCTCGTTTAGCGAGGTTGTTTGACCCTGCACAGCGCTTATTTTTTCATCGCTAAAGTGGGAGACCATTTTCTTAGAACGTCTTTTGCTGGGAGCTATCAGCGTCGAATACTCCGACGATTTCTCCTGTCGTTTGGGCGAACCGGGCAGGGGCGCGAAATTCAAATTAGCTATTCCAAATTGACACTGAAGGCCTAAAATTCGGGTTAGGACATTTTTTTTATCATCCAATTTTTGACGGTAAGGGACGTTAGGGGACGTTAATGGACTTCTGCAGACTTTAATGGACGGTAGGGGACGGTAAAGGACGGTAATGGACTTTTAAGGACGGGTGCTGGAGCTGATTGGGGTCCTGTTTCAAAAAAGCAACTGAAAACATGAAGAACAAAAATTTTCCTGCCAGAAAACGCGAAACCGCCCTCGCTTAAACATCTGCAGAGTCATTTTGCGACTTTTTTAGACTATTCGAGATGTCTTGGTATGTTTTAGTATGTTTTGAGATGTTTTGGGAGACCAGTTGCAACCGATTCAAGCCCCAAACTAAAGAAGCAACCCAAAACACAAGCAAAAAAAATTGCCGGAATTCCGCTATTTTATCGCTAAGGTTCAGCCATAAACTCAATAAACTCTGTCAGGCTTCTAGGCTGCAACGTATAGTTGGATTTTCTTTCTTTGCCGATCGTTGAGGAAGCCGATGCGCCGTAATCATGTCCTGAATAGACTTCTACTGTGTCGGGCAGTTTCATGAGTTTGTTAAAGAGGCTGTCGTACATGTTTTTGGAGCTGCCACCCGCGAAGTCGGTTCTTCCGCATTCTCCGACAAACAAAGTGTCACCCGTTAACAGTTTCTTGCCATCTAATAGGAGACAGATGCTGTCCGCGGTGTGACCTGGCGTGTAAATCACTTTTAACTGGATTCCACCGACAAATAGCACGTCGCCATCCTCGACGCCAACGTCAAAATTAAGTCTCGACAACTTGTGGGCGACAATTTTGGCGTGAAACATCGAGGTTAACTCTGTGTTCCCAGCAGTGTGATCTGAGTGACCATGCGTGTTGATGACGTACTTTAACGTGAATTTCTTTGCGCTTATGATGTTGATGATTTCATTTGCGTTGAAGCTTGAATCTACAACTGCCGCTTCCTTGGTTTCTTCGTCCGCCAATATGTAGGAGAAGTTGTCGCTGTGCTGTTGAATCTGCTTGAAAAACATTTCTTGTGCCCTGAAAACCTTATCGGGCAACGGGCTTTTGTCCTTTTCGCCTTTGAATCAGTTTGTTAGGTGGATTGAGTTAGCAGTTTTGAAAGAAAATCTACATCTGAAGGCGGGAAACCTGAGAAATATTTTCCAAAGTAGCCGAAAACCTCCCTTTTTCCGACGACAAACGGTTTGAGTCTTTCTGCCCATACTTGCAGGCTGGTTTGGGTGTCGGCTTCTATTTTGCCTAAGGTTCCGTTTACTTTTTTCCTGTTCCCTTCCAACCGCACGTAAAGGAAATCGGAGGTCACCTCCATGGTTAGAGGCATGTTGGGACTGTCAACCCAAGCTAAAGCAGCGTTGTTGTTTCGTAGGACCGAATAGAAATCCGCATTTAGCCAGGCTTTGTTTCTTACTTCAACCACGTAGCGGTTAGTTTTGGGAAGTTTATGCAGGAACGCAGCTAAGTCAGGTAATCGATTCACGAGAAAGTTTGGCGGGAACTGAAGAAGCATGGCGCCGAGTTTTTCGCTGAGGAGTTTTGTTCTTTCAAGAAAGAAGCTTGTTTCTCTCTCGCAGTCCCTGAGCATTTTAATGTGAGTGATGGCGCTTGGGAACTTGAGTGAGAACTTGAAGTTTGGGGTGGTTTGGTTTTTCCAGTTGGTGACGGCTTGCTGGGTGGGGATTCTGTAGAATGTGCTGTCAACCTCCACCGTATTGAATCGTGTTGTGTAGTAAGTTAAGAAGTCTTTTGAGGGGGTTTTCTGTGGGTAGAAGCTGCCTTTCCAGAAGTTGTAGCTCCAGCCGATGGTGCCTAAATGTAGGTTTTGCATTTTAGTCTTTTCCTTTTAGAAGTAGCCAAGCGTTGTCTTCTTTGGCTTTTTTGAGCCGCACTAGTATGTAGCGTCCGCTAAGAGTTTGGCCTTTGAGAGTGACCTCGATTTTGTCTTTTTCCCAAAGTTTAGGTTCGAAATGGCCTTTATCCCAGATTTTAACTGTTCCTGCCCCATATTGTCCCTTGGGAATTGTGCCTTCAAAGCTGGCGTAGTCGTACGGGTGGTCTTCAGTCTGCACTGCTAGACGGCGTTCACCGCTGTTCTGGGGGATGCCTTTGGGGACAGCCCAGCTTTTCAGAACCCCGCCGCTTTCCAGCCTCAGGTCATAATGAAGCCTTCGTGCATGATGCTCCTGTATTACATAGATTAGTTCTCCGCCTTTTTTCTCTCTGCCTTTCGGTTCCGGGGTTTCTTCAAAATCGCGTTTGGAAGCGTACTCTGAAAGCGTCTCGTCGACGCCGGCACATGATCCCTTGTTTTCAGATAGTTGGTCAAGTGAACATTCTTTGGGGAGTTTGTCGTCTCTTAGGCTTTTGAAACGCGGCATTCTTAACCTCCTTTCCCTTGTTACACATTGGTAAATGACTTCGCAGACCAGTTTAGGCTCAAGCCAAGTCACTTTTTCCTGCTCCTCAACAGCAAAAGGAGCCTGGGAAACCGTTTTGAGCTTCTCAAACTTATCCATCAACAGGCCAAGCATATGCTCAGTAAAGCCTGTTCCAACGTTACCTACGTAAACTGGGTTTCCTTCCCGATTGTAAAGACCAAGAACCAAGGACCCGAAGGTTTTCCCTCTAGATTTTTCTCCTATTCGATAACCAAAAGCCACGCAGTCACAGGTTTTCAACTCCTTGATTTTTAGCCAGCTTCCCGTTCGTAAGCCTTCCTCGTACGGGCTATCTTTTCTCTTCGCAATTACCCCTTCTAAGCCTTTATCCACAACCAATCGGTAGTAAGCTTCGCCTTTTTCTTCTATGAAGTCGGAGAGCAAAACGTTTTTTCCTTCGGTTAAGGAATCTTTGAGGATTTTTTTGCGCTCTATTAAAGACAATTTTGTGAGGGGCTGTTCGTCTTTTTCTAAAACATCAAAGACAACATATGTAGCCGGCGCTTCTTCTGCTCGCCTTTCAATTTCGCGGGTTGAAACGGCTTGGCCGCGTTCCAGTAGGGCTTGAAAGTCGGGTTTGCCCTGGTTCATGACTACGATTTCGCCGTCGACAACTAGGTTCTTGGCTAAAAGAATCAGTTCCGCCAATTCAGGAAAGTTATGTTTCAGTTCTTTGCCGTTACGGCTTTTCACGCTCAGCGTCTGGTCTATATAGCTGATCGCTCGGAAGCCGTCCCATTTGATCTCGAAAATCCAGTCTTTATCTGTGAAAGCTTTGTCTGCAACCTTGGCAAGCATTGGCCTGTAGACGCGGTGGCTCATTTCTGTTCCAGCTGTTTGAGAGTTTCACGTAAGGCAACCATGAGACTTTTTGCTTCGACTTCTTGGGGTTTCTCTATGTGGATTTTTTCGCCCTTGACCTTTTGCGATATGAGTTCTTCAACCCTTTTCATGTATGTGTCTTCAAATTCGGTTATGTCAAAGTCTCCGGCAAGGTCACTGATAATTTTGATGGCCATGTCTAACTCGGTTTTTTCGGGCTCTTTAAGCTTCTGGACGTCCTCGAAATCCTGCGGGTTCACCACATCGTAGGCGTAACGGAGGATTGTCAACACCAAAGTGCCCTTATACGCGTGCAACAGGGCTGGATATTCTTTTGTTCGCAAGGTTATTCTTGCGGCGCCTGCCTTGTTTTTCTTTTCCAGCGCCCGCAAAAGTAGGGTATAGGCTTCCTTGCTTTTCTTCGGCATCAAAGCATAGGTTTTGTCAAAGTAAATTGGGTCAACTGAGAAGTAATCGACGAATTTGCTAATTCTGATTCGGTTGTCTGATTCAGGTTTTACGGCGTCAAGCTCGCTTTTTTCCAGAGTTATGTACTCGTTTTTAGAGACTTCATATCCTCGGACAACTTCGTTCCAAGGCACCATTTTGTCGTCTTTAGTGCACATCTTAACGTACTTTAAAGGTTGTCCGTCAACCTTATGCAGAAAATGAAACGCTATGCCCTTGTCGTAAATCATCGAGTACAAGTTAACCGGGACATTAACCAAGCCGATGGTGATGCTTCCTGACCAGATCGATCGACGTGGAACAGAAGCACTAATTTTCCCGGATTCGGGTTCGGCCTTTTCAACTTCTTCTTTTTCTAAATCCTCTTGAGCCATGACTAAATCTCCAGTTTACATCTTTTTTCAAAAATGTTTTTCCACGGATCATCTTTCCGTTTAATTACATCAAAAATATTGAAATCCGAAGGGTTTATGCCTTTCTTAACCTCGCTCCACTCCAACGGCGCCGAAACCGTCGCTTCAGTCGTTGGACGCAGACTATAGGGAACCACCATTGTTCGCATGGGTGAGTTCTGCAGGTAATCGGCGAAGACTTTGCCTGGCTTCTTCGTATCTTTGAATTCGGAAACGACAATGTCATTTTCTTTCGCCAAAGCAATTCCAATTTCATGTACAAAAGATCTTGTCTCCCTAAAGTCATGTTCGGGAACAATAGGGATTACTACGTGGAGACCTTTCTTGCCCGAAGTCTTGATGAAAGGCGTAAGCCCTAAGCCGACAAGCTTATCCTTGAGCTGAAGCGAAACATCCGCTGCATCGCTAAGTGTCGCCGGGGGCTCTGGGTCAACGTCAAAAAACAGAAAATCTGGTTTATCTAAGTCATTAATCGTTGAGAAGGGCATATGAATTTCCAATGTTGCCAAATTCGCAAGCCAAATAAGCGTGTCCAAATCATTGCATACGATGTAGTGGACATCCCGTTTAGAGCCGGAAGAATAGATGGTTTTTGTTTTCACCCACTTCGGCGTTCCCCGCGGAGCGTTTTTTTCGAAAAACCCGAATTTCTCTCCTTTTATGCCGTCAGGGTATCTGGTCAAGACCAGTGGTCTGTCCTTAATGATAGGAAGCATTTTCGGCGCCATTCTAATGTAATATTCGATGAACTGCCCCTTTGTAATCTTAAGTTGGGGATAGAGAATTTTGTCCAAGTTTGTAAGATCTACTTTAGTTAGCTGTTTGAGGTCCTCCGTCATAAATTTACACCAAAAGTAATTAAGCCTAAACCAATCTGCTTCAAAATAAAGTAATGCGGATCTAGTCTTTTTCCTTTTTGGATAACGAGGAGCATGCAAACGTTGCATTTCACGCTAATTGCCCGTAAAAAATGGTTTTTCTATAGTTATGCCTATATACCCAGCGCATCACTAAATATTAATGTCTGAATTAATCAAGAAAAAGTAAATTTTAAAGTTGAACATTTGCTTTTTTGGAGTTAATTCGCTAAATTAAGGGAAGGAAATTAAAGTTTGAAATCAAAAAAGCCCACGCTGGAAGACCAACTTGCATTCATTGCGGCACAACACAGTGTTTATCCTACTGAGCTGTTCCAAGCCTTAATTAACGCGAAGGAGCATGGGAAATCTGCCGTTGAAGATTTAGCGATTGATTATCGTGGAAGCGTAAACAACCAAGCCATTTTCCTGATCAAAAAAGACGGCAATGTTGTTGCCCAATTCCGTGTTCCGGAAGAAACGCTTTCGAAAGCGGATGTTTCATTTGACAATTGGACGGAAACAAGCAAAGTCCGAAAGGAGATTGCAAGGCAGACACCGACTCCTGCCCACGTCAAAATCGAGGATTTACGTGTAGGCATGAAAAAAGTAAACGTCGTAGCAGAAGTTTTGGAGACCGCAAAACCATCCAAAGTTCATACTCAGTTTAGAGACAACGCACTTGTTTCAAATGCCACAATCGGGGATGAAACAGGAAAAATCCTGCTTTGCCTCTGGGACCAGCAAGTCGACGCTGTCTCGACGGGGGAATGCATAGAAGTCGCGAACGCACACGTCGCCAGTTTTAAGGGTGAAAGGCAACTGCGTCTCGGGAAAAACGGAAAGATCACAAAGCTGGAGAATATCACCAGCAAAACAACGTAAAATCGACGTCGCTAAACCGATTATTCATCTTTTTAGATATTTTGTAAGTAATTGCTTATTTATTTTCCAAATGGATAAACAACAAGAAATTGCAATTTTGCTTTTCTAAAATAACGTCTCGGATATTAGTTTAAACATCTGAAAAAAAGAAAGTAAGGGCCAAATGGCCAAAACAGATGTTAACTGTGGTTTTCGGAGGTCTTCTTTCTAAAAGAAGCTTTGGATTGGCGAATCGTTACTTTCGGGTTTTGCTGACCCGATTTGTTCGATTTTTGTTTTTGTCAATGCTTTAATGTTGTTGAAGTCTGACATTTCGCCGTAGCTTACGAGAGTTATGGCTGTGCCGTCTTCGCCTTTGCGCGCTGTTCTTCCTATGCGGTGGAAGTAAACTGGTGCGTCCATTGGAACGTCATAGTTGATTATGTGTGTTATGCCTTCAATGTCTAAGCCTCTTGCTGCAACGTCTGTTGCTACAAGCAAGTTTAGTCTTCCCGCTTTGAAGTCGCTTATTGCACGGTCCCTTTGCGCTTGTGTGAAGCCTGCGTGTAACGCTTGTGTTCGGTAGCCTTTGCGGTAGAGTTGGTCTGCTAGTCTGCTTGTGTCCCTGCGTGTTCTGCAGAAAATTATGGCTTTGTCCACGTGATCTTCATGCATTATTTTTAAGAGTGCTTCGAATTTGTCGTGTTGAGCTACAAGTGCATAGTACTGTTTCATCTGTACCAACGCGATTTCATCTTTGCTGACAAGGATTTTCTGCGGGTTTTTCATGTAACGATCGCATACTCTCATGACTGATTCGTCGATTGTTGCTGAGAAAAGGCTTGTTTGCCTGTCGTGTGGTGTCTTTGAAAGAATGTATTTTATGTCTTCGATGAATCCCATGTCCAGCATTCGGTCAGCTTCGTCAAGAACAACTATGCGTACGGATGAGAGGTTCAGAACACGCCTTTCCATAAGGTCGATCAATCTGCCGGGTGTACCGACAACAATGTGAACGCCGTTTGACAAAGCATGAATTTGTTTATTTATCGATTCACCGCCGTAAACAGGTAGAACCTTGATTCTTGCGTATTTACCCAAACTTGCGATACTTTGGGCCACTTGCATGGCTAACTCGCGTGTTGGTGTTAAAACTAAGCCTTGAACACCGCGAACATCCCGGTCTAACCGTTGAATCATTGGAAGCCCGAAAGCGGCAGTTTTGCCTGTTCCTGTTTGTGCTTGCCCAATGACATCTTTGCCCTCGAGCAAGGGGATTATTGCTTGGGCTTGAATTGGAAAAAGACTCTCAAACCCGAGTTCTTTTACGCTACTAAGGAGTTCCTCTGATAAAGGTAAATCCTTGAATGATTGAATTTGCATATATTTTTTTCCTATCACAA
>JBEKPM010000003.1:0-33351 GCA_049520735.1 Bathyarchaeia archaeon
TTCTGGCTGCGTCCTCCGCCGTTTGGCATAAGGTTTCTATTTGCTCGGTGGATAGCTCTGGTATCCCCAGCTCATCCAACGGGCATTCACCTAAGATGTAGGTGGCTGATTAACTGGGTTTAAGTCTTCTTGGAGTTTTGTCTGTGACTCTTTTATTTGGCTGCGCATCCGTTCTTCTTGTCTTGCCAAAACGGTGCTTCTTGTTTCCAATAATTCCTTGCGTTCGACAAGTTCCTCTGTCACTTTGAGTTTCTCAGCTTTTACCAGCAGTGAGCCGACTGCCTTGTAAATGACGGCGGTTTCAACAGTTTTCTGCAATTCAGCTATTGTCTGTTCTACTTCTGATTTTTCCATTTCAACCTGCTGTTTCTGCGCAAGAATCGACTGTAGCGTTTGCTGGAGTTGCTGCAGTCTAAGAAGTCTTTCTTGGACGTTAGGCGGTAATCTTGAAAGTTCGTCACTCAAATTTTATCCTTCCGTACCCAGCAATAAGAGAAGCCCTTAATTAAGTATTTCCAACTGATGTAGCCTTCTTGTAAGCTCGCTAGATCCCAGTTTGGTTCCAATAATAGATGTGCTGGTAACCCATGTTCGCCACTGGATACTGCGGATCAGCGTACACTATGTCCAAACTCACCCTATACTGTGACAGCAGAGCGCTTGTCGCCTCCGCTATCTCCAGAGTTTTGCCGTCGGTTAGCCAGAAACCCCAAATCGTATCGTTCGGGTTACGCATGCCCCAACCGTAGTTTTGAGGCAAAACCAGCACGGCTGTTGGACCGCTCAAATCAGGGTACTGTTTGTTGTGGATGTCATTCCAGAAGCTTTGCATGGCGATCAACTGGTCGTTTGTTAATGCACCATAGAGGCTTCCGTTGTCGTAGGGATAGTTGAAGACGGCGATGTATTTTGCGCCGGCTTCGTAGGAGGCTAGCATTTGGTCATAGATTTGCGATCCGCTGCCCAAGTAGTATGGTTCATCGTTGTATTTCCAAGTGATCATCGCGCCCCATTCTTTGTTCTGCATTCTTGCAGCTCCCTTAGCAAGGGCTATTTGTTCAGCGACGCTGCAGTTCCAACCTAACTCAGCGAACATAACGTTGTATCCTCCGAGGTAATCGTACCAGTAGAGGGCGTAGTCAGAAGTGAATGTTGTGACATCAGCAGCTTTCAAGGTGTTAAATCCGCTGTTTCCCTCAAGTATGTCTTGTACGAAAAAGTTTGCTTCCAAATCATAGTTTGGAGGGCTTGTGCCATTTTCCATGTATCCAAGCATCTTTAGATAAATTTGGTTAAGGTCCTTGGTTGACTGTAGAAAATTTTGGTCAAAGATAGTTGCTGCCGAAATGTTGATCTTCCCATAATACTGCTGGAAAAGTCTAAAATAAGCTGACCAGTTGCCATCAAGCTGAATGCCGCCTGGTTCGTCATTATAGTACATTCCCAAGAATTTGTCTTTCCACGATGCCTTCCAATTCTCAATGACGCTTAACGAATTATTCCAGAACCAGTAGCGACTGGCGTCGAAAGGCTGTTGGACGCCGACATTTACAATAACGCTTAACCCGTTAGCGACTGCATAATCGCAGATTTCATCCACCGCTGTTTCGTTCTGAGTAAGGGCGTTTCTCCCCGAGTCTAATATGAACAGATTCGTGTAGCCTTTCACTTTATCAATGAGAACTTTGGCTTCTTCAGTGGTGTTTCCACCGAAGGCTACCCCGACATAAAGGTGGTTCGGAGTTGCCTTAGGTTGGCTTCCAATTGTGTAAGAAGTGTAGGCGCCAACTGAAACTGCCAATATTACGATGAGAAAGGCAGGAATCAAGTATTTCCTAACTCGCTTTAGACTGCTCATTGTTGGACCTGCAGGAGAATGTTAACTTGATCCATCCTTAATCCTTTCCGTTAAAACCTTCTTTTTAGCTGCTAGCTAGGCTGCGAACAGTTTTGTCTTTCCAAGCAAACGTTCAAAGCCTCTTGTGAAGTATTTTAAGGAGTCCTATCATTTACCAACTTAGAAGGAAGCGAAAAGATTTGGAGCGCGCCAAAGTCACAAAAGAGGAAATCCAGCAGCAGGACACTCGTTTCCTTGCAGTTTACGTTGAATCAAAGAATTCCTGCATGGTGATGTTAAGCGAGAGGGAAGATAAACTTGGAACATTGGCCATAGCGGTTCCCAAACCAAGGGAAGGCGTCGGCGCAGTCACGTCCTCGGTGCTTCTGGGCGACAAAAATATCATTTCCGCACGGATGTTCGCTGAGTATGTTGCTTCTAAAAAGGGAAAAATCGCCTTAGTATCGGTTTATCTGGAGAAAGTGGGTGAAATTGAGGCACAAGGATTCTTCAACAATCTTATCGATAAAATTTTCAAAGGCGACAGTCAAAAAGAGCCGACAGCAGCCTAGAAAATACTGAACATGAAGCATATATTGAACAGGGAAACCCTATGATTTGCAAGTTGACATCCGTTGATGTTCCAGCGATCCTAAATGTGGTCAATAGCGCCTCAATCGCCTACAAAGGCAGAATTCCAAGCGATATGTGGAAAGAACCCTATATGCCGTTTGAAGAACTCGAAAAAGAAATCGAGAGTGGTGTGCAATTTTTTGGCTGCAAAGAAACTGGTGTCTTGACGGCGGTTATGGGAATCCAACACGTGCGAGATGTTACCTTAATCAGGCACGCCTACGTGTTACCAAATCTGCAGCGAAAAGGGCTGGGGAGGAAACTACTGGAGCATTTGGTGGGTTTGGTTGTTACTTGTCAGGTTTATGTCGGTACATGGGAAGCTGCGGGCTGGGCAGTTAAGTTTTATGAGAAAAACGGATTCCAACTTGTGCCGGAGGAAGAAAAGAGCAGGCTGCTGAGGCGGTATTGGACGATTTCGGAGCGGCAGGTTGAAACGTCAGTAGTACTCAAACTAAAAAGGCAAGTTCAATGAAACAAACCCTGACGCTCAAAGTTGACTCAGAAAACCCAGCTGCATCCAAAATAGAGATTGCTGCCCGATTCATCCGAAAAGGCGGATTGGTGGCTTTTCCAACCGAGACCGTTTATGGCTTAGGCGCAGATGCGCTTAACGCGGAGGCTGTTTTGGCGCTTTTTGATGCCAAGAAACGTCCTTTGGATAACCCGCCTATAGTCCATGTCGCTGACCCAAGCGAAGTCTGCAGGTTGGTAGAAGGGGTGCCGAAAAGGGCTGGGTTGCTGATGCAAAAGTTTTGGCCGGGTCCGTTGACTCTGGTTTTTAAGCGTTCAAACCTTCTGCCATCCGTGACGGTTGCCGGGTTAAACACAGTTGCGATTCGTATGCCAAAGCATAACGTGGCTTTGGCATTAATTAGGGGAAGCGGCTGCCCGATTGCTGCTCCAAGCGCAAACCTCGCCGGAAAGCCCAGCCCAACCACTGCACAACATGTATTTGACGACTTGAACGGGCGCATCGACGTTATATTGGATGGCGGAGCAACGAACATCGGGGTTGAATCCACTGTGGTCGACATGAGCGTTGATCCTCCTATGGTTCTTCGCCCAGGCGGGATACCTTTTGAATCTTTGAAGCAGGTTTTGAGCGACATGGTGCTTCACCCTTTCGTATTGGCTGAAGCGGAGTTGCCCATGGAAAAGACACGTTCCCCCGGAATGAGACATAAGCATTACGCTCCTAAAGCCGAAGTGATCCTTGTCGAAGGAAACGTTTCAGCTGTGGTCACTAAAGTTAAGGACCTAACGGAATCATACAGGCAAAAAAAGGTAAAGGTAGGCGTCTTAGCCACGGACGAAACCCAAGCCAGCTATAAAGCTGACGTAGTCAAATCATTGGGAAGCCGCTTTGACTTGACGCTTGTCGCTCAGAATCTTTTCCGCATGCTGCGCGAGGTAGACGCTGAAAACGTGGGGGTCATAATTGCTGAAGGGGTTTCTTCTGAAGGGCTCGGGTTAGCTGTCATGAACAGGCTCCGAAAAGCGTCAGGCTACCACATCATCAAAACAGACTAACAGCCTATTTCCAAATCAAATCAAGAAGCCTTCCCACGTTGGGAACAGCAGATTAATTAAGCGAAAACAGCAAAATGTTATTTTGAGGTAGAATTGAAATGCCGATAGTTCAGGTTTCTGTTTGGGAAGGTATGACTTCTGAGAATAAGAAGAAGACGGTTGAAGGGATAACTAAGGTTTTTGTGGACATGGGGGTTCCTAAGGAAGCTGTCGAGATCGTTATTTACGAAGCGCCAAAGAGTAATTGGGCAACAGGTGGACAACTGCATTCAGAAAGGCATTCCCGCACACCCTCACTATAAACACGGATTGTTTACCCTAAGGATCAGCCTCAGCAGCTTTTTCCAATTTACTTAATCCTAACGCTGATAATGCATTTGCCCCGCGACGATATGTCTCTGGATTTCTCCCTTATCTCGAGGTTACTCGACTAGTTTCTTATGTAAGCGTCCTAGTTCGCACACAAGTAGTCGTTTCAGTTGTTCCTCTTCATCAAGAATCTTCTCACAAAGCGACTGCGTGTCTGCATCTTTTTCTTTTTTTGATTCCGTAATGATTTCTTTAAGAGTTGATATGATATCGTTCTCCGTTTTGAGGTCGAATTTAATCATCTCTTTCAGCGAAACTCCAATATTAATTGGCAACGCTTCTGTTGTTGGGACGCCTTCAAGAGAGTAAAGGCGTTCACCAAGCGTCATTCCTCTTTTTAGTTTCTCAATTGAGGTTTCTCTAAAAGTGTCCTTCAAGCTAGGATTGGCTGTCCTTTCCAAAATTACGCTCTGCCACATGTAACTTATGCTATCGCCCAGCTCCATTGAGATAGTTTCATTGAGCAAATTCAAAAGCTCATCTGTCAAAAACTCTCACCAATTTTAATTCTGTCGAATGGTGGTATAAAACTTCCGATGTCGATGAAGGAGTATATTTTCCCAGTTTCGTGTGGAAAACCGGTTTAAACAAGAAATCTTCTAACTCTTCAGTTACGGTCAAATTGTAAAAAGCTTAAATCCAAATCGAATCTAATAGAAACCGAGGCTGAAAATCTCTTTGGATGAAAATGTTTTATTGTTAGTAACTGTAAGCCGAAAAAAAGATGAAATTGTATACAGCGTTGACCGCTCTAACGACTTAACAAATGAAGAACTCGAATACTACCTTAAAGAAATAATTCGCGGCATATGCAAATGGAAACCGGGTATTTGCGAAGAAACAGTACACAATTTTAAGGGCATAATCAAAAGAAAGAAAACACACAAGCAATCCAAAACGAATTAAGAAACAAAGATTGACCCATTTGGGTTTTCCAAACAAGTGCTTACTCTTAGCTACTCCAAAAAACCTGCTTCTCCACCTTTAAAGCGAACAAGCTGCTCAGAAAGTGGCTGTCAATTGGGCTGTTGTTGTATTCTGTGTAGGAAAAATTTATATTTAAATATAGATTTCGGGAGAGTAATTTATTAAAGATTTTTTGGTTGTTTTCGGTCATTTTCTACCATCCCATGTCTGAATTATTTAATAGTCCTAAATCCTCTTCCAAATCGGATTCACCTGTTGCCTCTGGGTCGTCTGGGTTGTTAATTGATGGGTCGTCATCATCGGTTTGCTCTTCTGTATCTGTTACCCGTCTTAATTGCCGTTTTTTGTTTTCATTCACAGCCTTATTATACTTCTCCCGCCAATTTTTAAATCGTTCTATCAAGCCTTGTGGTTGTGGCTGTGGTTTTTGAGTAAGTTTCTGTCTTAAAGCTCTGTTGATTATGAACGGTTTACCTTGCTGAATCCAATTAGGCGAAACAATTGTTTGCCCTTCAAAAATCCAATTGCGTTGTGCTAACTTGCTAAAGTTTACATTGTATTCTTTTTCGAGTCTTCGATGATAGGCTGATTTATCGTATTCTGGGATTTTGCCATAAGCCATAAGTTGTTTAGTTCTAAGGGTTTTACTGCAATCGGTTTCTCTCTGTGAACATGTCCAAAAACTTTCATGTTGGTTTCGGCTTTCATTGAAAACGGTTAGAAATTCTTCGCAATCGTTTCTTAATGTACTTCGATTGTTAAAGCAATCTTGAAACTCTTCTATGAAAAAGGCTAAGTCATTTTTGGGTTGATGGTTTGCTGATTGCTCTATTTCGGCTCTCTGTTGTGCATCCAAATAGTTAACGATTGTTCTAACTGCAAAACCTCTTTTTGATGGTTTACGAGTCTTTAATCGGAAAAGCAAATCCTTGTTTGATTCCAGAGCCATTTTTACTAATTGCCAATTGTTAAAGCTATACTGCTCAACTTCTAAAACGTCTTTTTGTTGTGTAGCTGTTATGTCTTCTTCATTGATGTTAAAAACTGGAATCTTAGAAAAGCCATAGAGCCATGCTAAAGAACCATCGAAAATATAGACCTTCGAATTGCTAAAGTTTCTTATGCTCTGAGCCATGCTGAAAAGCAAACGTGTTTTTCCGAAACCCTTCATTGCTGTTAGCTGTAAACCGCCTTCTTTCATTGCTTGCTGAATCATTGCTTCGAATTGGCTTTTGCTATGGTTGTCGATGTTAGACTGCTTTTGGTTTTGTTCTGTCATTTTTGTTCTCGCCCCGCATTTTCGACATTGTTTTTTTACTTTATCATATGGCAACTATGCTTAAAAATGCTCAGATTCGAGGTTGTTCGACAAAAACCGCGTTAGAAACAGCCTAAAACAGCAGAAAAACCTCAAAAACATGTTATAAGTGGTACATAGGTGATTTTTCGGATAAAAAGCGATTTTGGACGGCAAATATTAATCAACTGATTAAAAAGGGCTTTCGGCATGGATTTTCCAAGCCATTTATAAGCCAATTATTAACCTAATTTCGAACCATATTCAATTGATTAGCTGGTTAAATCGTCTTTTTTGTTTGGAAGAAAAACCGTCTAAATGGAAGTAAAGGGGTAGGGGACATTGTAGTGATTGGATTTTTTTGGCTGAAAAATTCAAGGCATTGAATTGGCTTTTAGTTGGCATTTTAGAATCGCTGGAAAAAAATTTTCAAAGCCGACTCGGAATAGCTTGAGAAAACGAAAATTAAAAATCGTGGATTTCGCAAGCCAATTCAATTATTCTCGCATCACTTCCAGCTTTCTAACACTTCAAATTTTCTGTAGTCAATAGTTTTCGATTTTTGACCTGATAATTTGCCTGTCACTTTGACGGGTTTTCCTTTTTCATGTGCCTCAATTGCCATGTTATAGTCTTCTTTTTGCAGTAAAACTTTGGCGGTACACGCTTTTTCGCTATCTGGGTCAAGATAAACAATTGTTGCCTCACCTTCAGTGCGTTTTTCAGCGTTAGGAGTAGCTTGTAGCTTGCTTACTCTGCCAACAAACTCTTTTTCATTAGCACGTTTGCTCTTAATCATTCGCACGACTGTCTCTATTGGTTTATAGTAATCGTTTGTAAGCGAAACAGAATTTATTTCAGCCCTGTTATCTTTGACTGTGGGCGCCCATTTTATTGATATATCTACTTCAGAATCTTCCTTAGAGATGCCGATGGAACTTAATGCTTCCAAAAAATTTGCGCTGATTGGTGGTGGATGCTCTTGCTCGTTCTTTGGCAACATCATTTCATTGAATGTACCGTTATTAATGGTTTCTTTAACTTGCTGAATTGATGTTATTATTTTGTCAGTTACATTTCTCGTTATTGAACTCGATTTGTCCATCTCTTCGTTAAAAAGAGTCATTTGAACTAACTTGCCTTCATCTAACTTTGTAAATGGAATAACAAGTGAAACTATGTAGCTCCCAATTTCTGTTTGCCCAAATCGGCAGTTTTGGATAAGCTCTTGACTGATGGAATCAGGTCTGCCTAAGTGATATTGGCTGGGTCTAAGATAGTCCATTGACGCAAAAGTTACAATTTTTTTGGCGTTTTCATACAGCTTAATTGCATCTTCTACTTTTATTGTCCCCGATTCATCCGTTCCTTCTTTAACTTGGAAACGAATTATGTCAGACAGAGGATTCAAAAGTTCTAACAACACGTGTTCTGTACTCTTATTGGAAAACTCTGCAATTTGCTGGACAGCTCTTAACATAGCAGAGTTGTAATCACGTAATTTTCGGTCAAGCGGAATATCTGCTTGATATAAGATTTTATTGCTGAAAATCTGAAATATTTTGACGTTTGGATAACTTTCAACTTCATTCCAGCCTAAGTCCTTCAAGTACTTTGCAATTTCAACATAATTCAGTTTACCTGCAATTTCAAGGAAATCTACCGTGTAAATCATAGTGAACGAGTCTCCGCAACTTTTTGCATCAAGTTAAGAACTTTTTCTGGTGTGAGGGTATTTTCCCAAGGAATATGTATAGTTACCGTCGTTAAGTTGATGGTAAGGGGAAGTTTAGTCAAATCGCACCAGTACATACAATTACGTAAAATTAGCTCATCAACAGTGTGAGTGAGCCAATATTCCTCGTTATTTGGCATCCTTAACACACAGAGCATCATAGGCACAGCTGACTCCATTCGCAAGTCGCTATAGTTCTTAATCTTAAGGGGGAAGCTAAATCCACTATCATCTTCAACTAATTCCTGTGCAGTAGCCTTGAGTTGTACACATAATAAAGTAATACGTTCCTGACCATTGGTCCGCATCATTTTTTTCTTAAGAATAACATCAATGCTATCTTCATCATGCCTTTGATACTCAACAGCAATGCCTTTGTATGCACAAATAGCGTTGAGGTAGCTTAGACTTAATTCCTCTTTCCTTAGCGTCTCAATCACAAAATGAGCCTTCTTGGCAAGAGTACTCTTCACTTATATTTACTATTAAGATTTTTTGGTAGTCGATTTGTAAACTTTTCGTTATTGCTTTTTCAGAATTGTTTGATTTGTAATAATACTTTTTGGAAGTAATACCCAAAAAAAGCATAATTGACTAAAATTTTGGAAGCAACTCCTTGTTTTTTGCTCTTGCGCTTTTTTGCCATAAACAAATTACCACTTGCGATAAACTTTTTGTGGGCTCATTCGGCTAAAAAATTTTTGGGGTAAAAAAATAAACGGTACTTTTAGCGGTTATATTGCTTTTTGAATTCTTTTAATAAGGCTAAGTCCAAGTCGTAAGTCGGTTTTTTGATTGTTGGATAATCAACGATGTGCCTTGCTTCATGAATTAACACTCTGATTTTTTCAACTAAAGGCAATTTCTGGAACGGTGGAAAAACAATTATGTTAAATTTGGATTCCCCATTAGAATAATCCATAACGAAAGTTTCAGCACGGGTAGTCCTGAGATATAATTCCCTTGCTTCAATCGCATCCTTAGATATGTTGTGTTCTTCTTTAAGATGATTGAAGGCTTTTGGTTTTATACCGAATTTTTTCGTTATTTCAATGTTTGCCTTGTCTATCTTTTTTTCAAATTCTAAAGCATCTTTTGGTTCTACAAATATTTCATATTTTCTGTTGCAATTATGGAATTTAAGAACAAAATCAATGACATCTTCATTCTTTAATGTCATTTTGTTTTTTTTTCTTGATTTGTTTCTCGGTCTCGTCTATTTTCTCATCGCTTGCTTTTTAGAGGTTAATTAGACCGATCTTGTTTTGAATTTGAATAGGAATAGTAGCAGTAAGAAACGGAAAGCGATTCTTGTTCTCTTCTTTGTGTTCTATAACGTTAATTCCAGCGGATGTAATTTTCGAAGATTTATAACTTGAGCCACGATAAAGATTTGCTCTTGCTATCAATTTTTCCTGTTCAAGATAGATCAGATCAAAGTCGATTTTATTATCTGGAACATTCAAAACTTCCGTAAATTTTTCTCTATCGATCATCGGGTCTTTAGGGGTTAACTCTGCTTTTTCATAAAGTATAGTTAAAATTGAGAATCGGATTTCGTCGTGCGAGGGCATAGTATCGCCTTTGTCGTTTACTTTTTTTGATTCTTCTTTGATTTTACCTTGTTCTATGTCTACATGAGCTTGTTTAAGAATCATTATAGGTAAAACATACAAAATATTGAAGAGACAATTAGCTGTTGTCTCTAATGCAAATAATTCAGTCATCTTTCCAGTAGTAGCTCCAATGAAAATAAATTCAAGAGTAACTATTAAAAAGAACAACAAGGGAAGAGACAGAAGAAATTTCCCAAAGACAGATGATTTTAAATCTCTCAATTCAAACGCTACAAAACCAAAGACGATTGCTGTAACAGTCAAGATGCCGTTAATAATTGTAGGATTAACATCACTTTGAAGATTACCCTTATAATAGGAGAAAGGCAAAAAAGGGAGAACGATGGACAAAAGAAAGACTACTACAATTAAAAACAACACCACTTTCCGATAATTTCGCAACAAATAAATGTCTGCCCTTTCGATTGACCCCATTAACGTACCCTTTCAATGATAGTTAGGAAACTGATTTAAGATTTTTCGTGGTTTCAAAACGTCAAAAAATCTAAGTAACTGAGGAGTTATTTTGGCTGTTCATAGAGTCTTTCTATTGTTGACTTGTTCCCGTTTTCTCATGGCAGTAACGGCAATAGCCTTCCTCATCCATGTTGTAATCATGGCATTTTGGACACAATCTCCCTTCTCTTGATTCCCATAAATGATGTTTTTTTTCTGTCATGCTTTGCAATATTATTATTAGTGGTTTTAAGTTTTTGCATCGCCTGTCCTTTTGCCATCGCCAAGTTTTAGGCTATTTCTACGCTATGCAAATTTAAGACTTTTTGGTTTTTAGTTACCTCATCCGAGAGAGTAGTCCGCAAAATCTTAAATGCCAAATAGTTCTATTCCTGAGTGTAGCGAAAAAATGAATAAGAAATTTAAGTTTGCATTAACGCTTGTAGTCGCCTTCACTCTTGACACCACAAAAATGGGTTCTACTTTTGAAGATATCTTAAGTTGTTCTGGTAATCTTAAAGGTCAACCTGTTGTTTATGTAACAAAAATAACAGGTTATTACATGACTTACGGAACTTATCCTTAAACTAAAGGGGTATTAATTAGGTGTTAAAGATGGAGCGCACACTAATGGCTTAATTATTTTTGCGTCTCTGCTCTGTTGCCAAATTCTGCTTAATAATCTGACCATCGAATTTGGAACTTGCAAAAGCATCTTTTTTTGTAATGCAATTATACGTAAAAGGAAAGCTGGGGGGATGTGACCATTGTGATGCAAAGGAAGTCCCCCAACCTTACCTGTCATGGGTCAAGCGGAGTAGTAGTCAGAGCTTGACCCGTGACTTTGAATTAATGTTTTCTAAACCGTTTCCCACAATCCCGACATTGCCACTCCGCACCTTTCGAGACTATATCATGTGACCCGCAATTGAGGCATACGCTACCCGTTTGCCGTGCGTTTTCCAATTCCCTCCGCTCACTTTTTGAGGCTAAATATTCGGTGAATCCATCTTCACACTCAGATTGGAGTGGAAGAATAGACCTTAATTCCTCTTTTAACTGCAAGTACAGCTTATGAAGTAAAACCGCTTTCGGGTCGGTTTCCATGTCATTGTCCACAAATCCCTTTAGAGCCGAAATAACGGATAACATAAGGGTTTTTTTATCAATTACGTCTAAGTTAATCGCCGCAATTTCCTCAAGCGATGCCTCATTCTGGAAAAATGCATATGGAAAACCGCTTTGAATAATTTGGTTTTCTAACTCATCACGCTTGAGAAAGTATTCCCGTTCACTCAATCGCTCTTTAAGTTTAGATGAAATTTTTTCGTTAACTTGTTGCAAAAGCCGTTCTTGAAGTCGGAAAGCTAAGTTATCTTCGCATAACAATCGGCTAATTTCCGCTTGAACCCCTGAACGGGTCAGTTTGCCCGCTAAGTACAGCTCGTTTAATTCGTTAATTTTTTCCTCATGTTCTTGGACGTTCATTGTACATACGTCTTTTTGCTCATGTCATCTAAAACTTTGTGTTTAATTCCTTCAAGCTCCCTCAGAAATTCCTCTTTTGCCTCTTGGCTTTCGAACATTGTGTAAAAAGTTCCCAAGAATATAGCAAAACAACACAAAGTTTTTTTTTCGTTTTTTGTTAACATATCAGTCACCAAGTAGCTCGGACATTGCCCTATCTATAGCCGAATCTAATTCCGATTCGTAAGCGTCAAGGGCATCCTCAAGAAACGGAACCCCTTCCCAGAAACTTCCATCTGCCATCATATGTCCATCGTGAACCGCTTGAGCATATTGGCTCGTAGGTTGACCGTCAAAATTGAAAGTTGAATCATTACCCGCGTAAATTGCATTTTCATAAATTGTGGCACCTTGAGACGCGCTAACCGCTCCGCTTCCGCCTTCGGACTCAAGCTCGATAGAAGACGCTAACGCACCGCTTTCTTTTGGACATAGCTCTATCGCCTTATCCCGAATTAAAGCCCAAACCGCGTCCAATTCCTCAGCCACGGCACTTGGAAAGTTGTCTCGGATATTTTCCAACATGTCAATTATCTCGTCTTCTTGCCGAAATTTCTCTTCCCAGTTCCATGAATAAGCCATACACATTAACTAATCAACCCCCGTTTTTTGAGCTTTTAGAAGTTGCATTTTTAATTCGTGCCTTTCTTTGCTCCTTGCATCAAGTTTTGCCGTATGTTGCTTAACAAGTTCGGTAAGTTCTTCACTTTCCTTGTCGCTGTCATCTAATGATTTTATGGCTCGCTCAAACAATGTCCGATTCAATTTTGAACCTTCATCTATCAGCGCAAGCTCTTTTTCCCTAAGTTCCTGAATCTGTTCATTAGCATTTTTAATTTCATCTTCCATCATCTTGAGGATTTTCTCGTTTTCCTTGAAAATTATATCATTTTGGTCTCTGATTACTTGTATTCGTGATAAATCTATTTCGTGCTCTGTTTTAGCCCAATTCTCGATGTCAAGTGAGTGGGCTATCTGCTTGCTCAAAAGAATTTTTGTCCTCATTTCGTTGGCAAAAGCTACGCCGTGTAATTTCTCAAGTTCTTCAAACCATGCTTCTAATGCTACTTTATACGCCTCTTCCTCACTTGGTTCTTCGCTTTGGTCAATGTCAACACCTGAATTTTCCTCTGTATTTTCTTCCATGTTTTCCTCTAAGTTTTCGTTCTCTTCCCCTGTATTTTCCTCATCTTGGTTTTGTTCTTCATCAACGCTCATTTTTTTCACTATCCCCTTTAGGCTCGCATACGCTCATCCACCTGAAAGTAACAACTTTAAGCTCCGCTGTTGGAAGTTGCTTGGTTTGTAATACCTTAGTTTTTTTCGGTTTCTTTTTCTTAGTCATATTTTCACCTTGTTAATTAGAAGGGGCACGGGAAAATGTCCAATAAACCCATGTCCCCAATGTGAAAGCCGTGCGGGAAAATAGTGACGTGAATGTTGACAGACAAAAAATCTCCCCGCACAACCGTCACCATGATTATTGGTTCAGGGGTGATGGTTCTATCCCTGAGTTGTTAGTCCCTTTCTCTGGACGTTTCTTGCCCTCTTTAATTGCGTATTCTTCGCTTAGGTCTTGCTCTTCTTTCATTCCGTCCGCGTCACTATCATTTTTCGAAGGCACATAAACCTCACTTGGCTTTGCGACTGTTGGCTCAGAATAATTCATATTTCGCTTTTCCCTTTGCTCAATCAGGTCTTGCTTATGAACTTCAGCATCGAAAGTGCTTTTTGTTGGAAGTGCACTCGCTAATTGACCCGTTTTCTTCTTGCAAATATCATCTTCACTCATTTTTCTTACTGCACCCCCTTGCTTCTTTGTTTTTGATATTTGCGAGCTTGTTCTTGCTCGAAATTAGAGAACCTTAAACCGTTAGCCATTAGAATCACTCTCGTACATACATTTTCAGCGGAACCAAATTTGCGCCATCTTCTTGCAGAATTTTGAACTTATGTGTCTTCAACTTTTCTTCAAACTCGACTTTGGTGATTTCTTTGTCGCTTGTTCGTTTAACCGTCAATCCATCAGCATTTCTGTTGTCAACTTCGAACATACTATAGCCTCGTGAGACTTCGCTGTGAAAGTGAACCCGATAGACTTTAACTGTGTATATCCCAACTGCTCCTTCAATTTCTTGCATTCTGGGACGCGCCAACATAGTAACTAAGTAATCATCTTCAAACGGTTCAGCAGACCATACCGAATAGTTTAAAGTGCATTCGAAAAACTTACGTTGGATAGCACCGTATTTGCCCTCACTATCGCTTACGTAGAGGACGAGAACTGTTTTCTCTTTTTCCGCATTAAGCCTTTTTATTTCATCATTTTTTGCCATTATGATTCACTCCCCTTTTGAGCTATTATTCTCCGTTGTTTACTATAGTTTAGTGGAGATTTCTTTATGCCAAATCGCTCCAACTCAGAAAATTGTTCGTTTGCTTGGCTAAAGTCCACAGTTGGAACTTTATCGGTTTTAGGAATAGCGTCATCTTCACAGTAACGTTGCTCGCTATGGACATCTTTTTGGGCTTGGGCATATTTGTTGAGTAGCTGGTTTAGCACCATACTTGCGCGTTGGGCTTTGCTTTTGTCTTCAGATTTAGATTCATTTCTTAGAGCTTGAATCATATCGTTATAATTTCCAAATTTCTTTGAGTATATGTCGCCTTGAACTTGTTCTCCCATTTGTTGGGGGACAAGTGGAGAACCAGCGGGTTCGAAACGTTGATTATTGGTTTTGGTAAGTTGGTCTTCAAGAAGGTTCATGGTTGTTTCCATCGCCATAATGCCATCTGGACTTTGACTCTTCAGTTTCTCACTCATTTCGGCGCGTTTTGAAGGGTCAGAAATATATCTGTTGATTTTCTCATTAACGCCTTTGCGATGCTTTTCCAATTCAAGTTCACTTATCAGCCCCAACTTATTTTTTAAATCCTCATTTTCTTCCATTACATCTTGAATTTTCTCTGGTGGAAAAGCCTGTTGCATATCTTTACGTTGAATTAGCTCTCTCACAAGTTGTCGCTGTTCTGATTTGTCTAAATCCACATGGTTGGCTGAAATTTCGACTTTCTCAATTTTCTTTCCCTCAGTTAATTTTCGCGCCGCTTCTAACTTTTCTTGTATTATTTGTTCATTACTTGCCATTTCTATTTCTCCCCCTTCATTCGAATGTCTTTGTTACGAATCGCCCCAACATCTAAGGCGACCTCTTGAAATCGCCGTTGCCTATCAGCTTCTAACTCCGCTTCGCTGGTTTGACCAATAACGAAAGAGCTTTGACCTTCAGCCTTGATGATTAATTTGGGCTCTGGGAAAAGTGTGAATTCATAGGTGAAAGCGAATGGATTCGTATCGAATCGAGCGCAAAGTTGCATGAGTTGTTTAAAGTGTTCTGCCATGAATTTTGTTGAGTATTTGCCTTCACTTTTTGATAGAAACCTGATTATCTCATAGGTTTCAAGGTCTAATTGGATAGGGCAATGTTTTTGTTTACTCATTATTTCATCTTCTCCCTTGCGATAGCGCAAGGTTTATATAATAGTGTTTGCACTACTCGCATATTTAAGTCTTTCTATAATTTTTAACAAAAAACGTTATTGATAACCGCAATCGCCAAAAAAAACCCAAAATGAACCTTATTTACAATTACAAGCCACGAAACTGTCAATCTGACGCACTCGGACGCATTAATCAAATGATTAAAAAACTCATTCTTATGTATGATATTCAGAGGGGGACGCTATTGGTTCGTATTAAACGAGGGCTGACAATGGCGGGGGACTGATTTAGGGCTTATTTTAATAGTTATTGTTGATTATCGGCTTGTTTTGTGGCTGTTTTGGTTAGAAAGTTGCTGAATTGTTGGCTATAACATTGTTATAGCCCATTTTAAACGAGATATTCATCAATATCTGCTTCTCAACAAACAATATCTGTCTCAAAAGACGCCGCAGACGCACATATATGCATTGAAAGCATAAGGTATGGTTTATTGCTGTATTGAGGGTTCCCCTATGATAGTGATTCATATGTTCGTTTGTCATATGTTGATTTATTCATATGTAAATTGATGTTGGCTGTTCTGTGTGGGGGCGCGACTTGCTCAGGGCGGACTTGGCTATTTTGTTTCCCCCCATCCCCCCTCTTCCGTACATATGTGTAAGTGAGTGCTGTTGAATACTGCTTATAACTTCTTTATGTTGGAGCGCAAGCGAACTTTGTTTGTGAGTTGAAAAGGGGGATGGTTTAACACTTTGTGGATGACTTTGCCCTGAAGAATTGCTTACGCTTGAGACGGGGCACGGGGTTGAAAAATGCCTCATGAGTTAATCAACTGTTTAAAATTCCGTATTGATGCATTGACAGGTTTATGTCTATTTCATTTAATCAGTTGATTAACTGTATGGATAAAGTTTAAATGAACATGTTGATTATGTGCAAACATTTATATAGGACGACTTCAGATTCATATGCAAGGTAAAACATATGCCAAAAGGCGACAACAAAACCGTAATTAACTTCACGACTGAATTAAAGCAGTTTGCGGATTCAAACAAAGGCGACTTAGAGAGAAGTTTTCATGTTGCATTAACTTATCTTGCCCATTATAAAGATGAATTCATTGCCAAATATGGGCAAGAATGCTATGATGCCCACGTTAAACGATACGGCATTCCAGCTATAGAATTGAGAAATAATTCTGTTCAACGTAAAAAAGAAAGTTTGGCTTTAAAACGGCGCGAGTTAGAGTTACGCGAAAAAGAATTAGAGCTTAAAACTAAGTTTCTTAACGCTGAAACTCAAATCATGAACGATAAGCATAAGCCTATTGAAGAAAAAGAAAAAAATGAAAAAGAACGAGAAAAAGTAGAACAAGAAAAACAGATAGGATATCATAAAAAGAAAATCCAAGAATATGAGCAAGTTATTAAAGACGGTTTTCCATCACCACACGGTTACTTTTATCAAAGTAAGGAACAAGTCGAACAACTGATAAGGGAAGAACAAGAAAAAATTCAAGCCTTAGAACCGCATCCTCAAGAGCCTCAAACAACAACCACATCCATAGGTAGGTGAACAATATGAAATGTCCTAATTGTGGTTCAACAAATTTAATGCATTATCACTATGAATATTTATGCCTTGATTGTCGAAAACTTTGGAGCAAAATAATGGGTAGAATATTACAATCCAGCGAATCGCTAACAAAAGAGGAATTTGATAATCTTCTCAAAAAATGGAAAAAAGAAGATACAAAATATACAAAAGAACTTAAAGCAAAATGGGAAAGTTGGGGTATAGGTAGGTGAATGAATGAATGAACAAGATAGAAGGCGAATAGAAATCTCACAGAAGAGGCGAGAAAAAATAGCACAGCTAATCGATGAAATCTTTTTCCTTAACTCTGACACGCTTGAAATATTGAAACCAGAAGAAGAACCAAAAGACGCTTTGAATCCTTTCTATGATTGTTTTGAACGAAACGGTATAAAGTACACAATCAATTTAATAAGAGAAAAAGCCTAAACCTTTAGCTCGCTTCTTTTTTTTGCGCGTTTAGCAATTTTAATCAGTTGGTTAATTATTTGGGCTTGATTTTTTTGTCGTGATTTCCACAACGATATTTAAGCCGTTGAGTATGAGCAACTTTGAATCAGTGGATTTAGGATTCATAAACGATAAACGCCGACAGAATCAATTATAATAATCGGTGCCGAACAGATGCGAAGAATACTTATCGTATTGTGTACGATTGTTCTTGTCGCAATTATTATAATTATCTTAGTAGGTGTCCAACGAAACTCAATCGCAAATAATTCAATAAACAAAAATAGTTTGTATATAGCCGATGTACTACGTGGTATAGACGGTAGTCTTCAATTTACATTAGTTAATCCAACAAATCAGTATTTTGACATACACTTGAGGATTGTTGATTTATTCAACGACCCAACAGAAGTGAATTATGAAAGCACTTATAGCATAAACCCATCTCAAAACCTGACCATAAATAGTCGTGTAACAACGAATGAAAACGGCTATTCTAAAATTGAAGTCTGGGTTTCTCAGAAGACTCTCGGAGACATAATCAACGGTCAAATATTCAATTTTTCACCATCAACATGGGAACCTTTGCCAATTCTAAATGTCACAGTAACGAAACACTACTTTGATAAAGCGACATATCTTGATAATTCCTATGGTGAAGTAACTCTCTACAATTTACCTTACGATATTGCGGCTGTCAACATAACCGCAACACAAACAGCCTACGAAGCCAACGGATATGGTGATACGTTGGTTGTGACGAGACCTATCTCAATGTATTATTGTCCACAAAATAGTTGGCAAGGGGGGAGCTTTGCGATTAATGATGGAACAATAATCAGTTTGAGCCTTGGTCTTATGTGGAGCGGGAATTTAACAGATGTAAAGGCTTATGGTATAGAAGAATATACCCAAGCTGGTAACACAGCGATTGGGGCGGTTGGCTACACTACACCTCAACCAACAGCTACACCTCAACCAACAGCTACACCAACACAAAAAGGTAACGTGTCGCCCAGCCCCACAAATAACCCCTCAACGACTCCTTCCCCAACCGCGGCACCCTTGACGTCACCAGTAGGAGAATACAGCGCATCTGGGACTCAGGTTCTTCTCGAAACATCAGTAGGCAACATAATTATTCAACTGCGAGACGACAAGCCTATAACAACGCAGAATTTCGTGAACTTGGTGAAGGAAGGCTTCTACGATGGCACCATCTTCCACAGAGTCATCGCTGGCTTCATGATTCAAGGCGGAGAGAACCAAAGCGTTAATGTTCCTACAATTCCCGATGAGATAGGAAACGACAACCACAATTTACCCTATACAATAGCTATGGCGAATACGGGTCAACCGAACTCTGCAACTAGTCAGTTCTTCATAAACGTTGCAAATAATGGTGGCGCAAATAACCCCAGCTTCGATTCTACCTATACAGTTTTCGGAACCGTTATCTCAGGACAAAGTGTTGTAAACGCAATAGCAAATGCTCCAGTAACCACGAATTCTAGCGGCGAAAATAGTCAGCCAGTAAACCCAGTTACCATAATTAAAGCGGTAATTATATCCTGAATATCGCCACAGCAACCGCTCCATAATTTTTTTAAACATCGGTTAATTGAGCATACCCTGTTTGTTTTGTCCTAATTATTCAACTGTTTAAAAAAGTAGAAAACCGAGACTAAAAAAGGGGGTTTCAAGCACTCCTCTTTTTTCTTTTTCTCTGTTCTAATCTCTTCTTTCTCTTGTAAGCTCCGAATATAGAACCATTTACCTTATAACTTAGTGCTTTCTTTTTCTGCTCTTTAGTACCAAAGCAGAACTTAGCTAAGACATAAGCGAGACCTAAAAACAGAGCTATTATTAAGAAAAGGAAAAGTGATTCTATCAATTTTAAGCACTTCCTTGTTCCTCTTCCCATTCCGCTTTAATGCCTTGAGCCTTGAGCATCTTCAAAACCGCCTTCATGGTTTCTTTTTGCTTTTCCGCTAACTGCATGACAAATTTGCCTTCTAAATCGTCATATTTCTCTTTGGTTTCTGTCAATTCCTGTTTGGTTTGGTCTAATTCGCTTTTTAGTTCTGGTACGGTTTCAGGAATCAGATAAGGAAGACACATTTTAAAAAGCTCCAAATAATCAGCGTTTGGTTTGTCTTCTTCTGTTTGATGGTTTGCGTATGATGCTTCAATCCCTACAGGTTTATGAGATGTTAAGGGCTTTGCTAAGTTTGGGTTCGCTTTCACTTTTGGGTTCTCTAAGACTGTACTTATGATGTCTCGAAAGTCATGGGGCGAAAAATGTTTTTTTATGTCATCGCCAAAAGCTAAAATTGACGCATCCGTAAAAGCATCATTGAAATTTACCATCTTAGAACCTTTTTCGCTTCCATGTGGGTTTTTGTGATAAGCCATGAAAATCGGGCTATTTTCATCATATTTGATTTCCATTTTCTCAAGTTCTCTTTTGTATTCTTCAAGTTTTTGAACTGCATAGTAATGCAAAAACCCTACATGTTTAGCTTTTTTATATCGCCCTTTTCCAGAACCCTTCAACCTATCAGCTTTAACATAAATCCAGTAAGGCACTTGTGGGTCATTGAGAGGTCGTAAGTCCTTCCATTTCAGTTGCTTTAGTGTGCCGACTCTAACGGGACAGCTTTCCAAGAACCACAATAAAAAGGCGTTTCTCGCGTTTGACATTCTTGACTCCAACTTAACGCAGTCATCAACAGTTGGGCTTCTCTGTTTTCTTTCTGGGGCTTCTATGCTTTTACCTGTTATTTTGGCTAAGTCTCTAAGATTGGAAGAATAGAAACTTTTGACAGTCGTTAAGATTACAAGTTTGTTACTTGGGGTTATCTCATCATTCGCTAAGTAATTCTCAAGAACCTTGTCGGCTTCATTCGGATTTATCGTTGTTAATCCTTTCTGTATCATCATGGAGACCTCAACCACGTTAGGCTTTAAAAGAATTAATTCATCGGGATTTTTACCTAAGTCATCGGAGTATTTCTTAAACCATCGAGTATAGGTTTTTTCTGTGATTTCGCTATTCTTCATTTTTGCATTATAGAAGTTTCTTCCGCTTTCAAAATTGAGAAGCCATGCTTTATCTGAGTCGGTCAACTTAGACACTTATATCACCTCTCAGCAACCAAAAATTAAAGAATTCTGAATTTCCACTATGTATTCCAATATATGACTCTCCCAAAAAATTTATATTTAAATATCTGATTGTTGAATTCCGTTTGTATTAAAACAATAAAACTTGGTGAAAATTATGTCTCAAGGTGGAGGAACAGTTCCAATTCTAGTACTTAAAGAAGGAACCGGCCGGACAACAGGTCGCGAAGCACAAAAAAACAACATAATGGCTGCAAAAATAGTGGCTGAATCAGTGAAAAGCACGCTTGGTCCCTGCGGCATGGATAAAATGCTTGTTAACAGCATGGGCGACGTCGCCATAACTAATGACGGCGCAACAATCATGAAGGAGCTTGACATCCAGCATCCAGCAGCAAAAATGCTTGTCGAAGTAGCCAAAGCCCAAGACAACGAGGTGGGCGACGGAACAACCACAGCGGTGATTTTAGCTGGAGAGTTGCTTTCAAAGGCTGAAGGTTTGCTTGACAAAAACGTGCATCCGACAGTGATAATTGAAGGTTACAAGAAGGCAAGTGAGAAAGCTCAAGAAATTTTGGAGCAAATAGCTATTCCTATTTCGATAGATGATGACAAAACCCTGAGGGATATCGCAATCACATCCTTGGCTAGCAAAGGCATCAACGTTGCTGAAGAACACTTTGCAAAAATCATCGTTGAGGCAGTTAAACAGGTTTCTGAAAAAATCGACGGCAAGTACAAAGCTGACATTGACCTCGTTAAAGTCGTAAAGAAACATGGCAAAAGCTTAGACGAAACAGAGCTTGTTAGGGGAATGGTTATCGACAAGGAAGTTGCAAGCTCAGGGATGCCCAAGATAATCGAAGGCGCCAAAATTGCGTTATTAGACGCAAAGATGGAGATTGAAAAAACAGAGTTCGACGCCAAAATCAACATTGAAAGCCCCAATCAAATGCAGGCTTTTCTTGATGAAGAAGAACGCATGCTCAAAGAAATGGTTACGTTAGTTGCGAAATCTGGTGCAAACGTTGTTTTCTGCGAAAAAGGCATTGACGACATGGTACTGCACTTTCTGGGCAAAGCAGGCATCTTAGCAGTTAAAAGCGTAAGCAGTAGCGACGTAGAAAAACTGTCTAAGGCAACAGGCGCTACAATAGTTGCAAATCCCAAAGACCTCAAAGCTGATGTTTTAGGCAAGGCAAAGCGGGTTGAAGAAGTCAAAATTGGCGATGACAAACTTATCTACGTTAGAGACGCAAAGAATCCCAAAGCTGTAACAATCGTCATCCGAGGAGCATCCAACCATGTCATAGACGAAGCAGAACGTTCATTGCACGACGGCTTATGTGTTGTCCGCAACTCGATTGAAGACGGCAAAATCGTTGCAGGCGGCGGTGCACCCGAAGCAGAACTTGCGAAAGGCCTACGCGCTTACGCAGTCAAGGTTGGCGGACGGGAACAACTTGCAGTTGAAGCCTACGCTGAAGCAGTCGAAACAATTCCGCTTACGTTGGCAGAGAACGCAGGATTAGACCCTATAGATATCATGGTAGCACTCAGGGCGCAACACGAGAAGCCAGACAGCAAATACTTCGGCATCGAAGTCTCTACAGGCAAAATCAAAAACATGTTAGACCTACTTGTCATCGAGCCACTGCGCGTGAAGCAGCAAGTAATAAAATCAGCCACTGAAGCCACAAACATGATACTCAAGATCGACGACCTAATCAGCGTCAAAGGCGGCGGAAAAATGCCTCCGATGCCTCCAGGCGGAATGGGCGGCGGTATGGGTGGAATGGGTGGCATGGGCGGTATGGGCGGAATGCCCTACTAAAAAGCCCAACCTTCTCTTTATTTTATTAATTTTTCAGAAAGAGTTTTACGGTCTCTAACTATTTGGCAAGCGTTTTTAAAGTGTAGACTTATATGCGAATTGGCTAAACATTATCCCGTGTCTTGGAGGCCAGACGCTTGAAGCACGTTAACATAACAGCATTCGATTGCCCTGACGCATGGTTCAAAGTGTTAACCAGTATTTGGACTGAAGGCGACGATTTCCAAGTTGGCTACGGCTCAGAGGAAACCCTGACTAAGAAACTCAATTTAACGCTGGAAATCAACCATCCCGAGAATCGCCCTCTTGTTAGCGAAAAAGCACCTTGCGACATGGTGTACGTGCAGTGGTATGCTTTGACTTATTTGTGGTGCGGCAAAGAGGGGAAGCAGGATGAAACTTATACTTACGGTAGCAGACTTCGAGAGCCTGTGGACCAAGTGGAAGAAGCCATAAACCGCTATGTGAAAGAGCAAAGGGACAGACAAGTAACGATGGTTGTAAGGTTTCCAGAAGACATTCTGAAGATTAGTCCACAAACAAAAGAGAGGATGGAGCCGCCTTGCCTAAGCCTGATTGACACGGAAATTCTTGGGGGACAAATGCATTTAACGTGTTACTTCCGTAGCTGGGACGCCTTTGGTGGGCTGCCGGCAAACATTGCGGGACTGCAACTTTTCAACGAGGCTTTCGTCGCAGAAATTAATGAGCGCGGTAACTTTTCTTTGAAAACGGGCAAATTGGTTTTTCACTCAAAGAACTGCCACATCTACAAACGCCAGTTCAGCCTTGTTCAGGAACTGTTGGAGCCTAAGGGTAAGCTTAGCCGAATGGCAAAGGCAATGGTTAAAGAAAAAGAAGAATAAGCAACCGCTAAAGGTCCCTTTTTACGGGGTAACCGAGATTTGTCCAAGCAGTCATTCCACCAAGCACGTTGCTGACGTTTCTAATGCCTGCCCTTTCTAGAATGCTGACGGCTATGCTGGAGCGTTTGCCTACGGAGCATGTGACGGCGATGGTTTTATCCTTCGGTAGGGATCCTGTTTTTTCTGGCAGGTCCGCGAAGAAAATCCTCGTTGCGCCTTCCACAATGCCATCTTCCTTCCACTCGTTTGGTTCACGAACATCCAAAAGGGCAACGTCGCCGTTGTCTAACCTGCTTTTTAGTTCCGAAACCGACATCGTTTCAACGCTATTAAATGGTTTTCCGGTTTCCTGCCACTCGTTCATGCCTCCACAAAGAAAACCGCACATGTTATCAAACCCGAGCCTACGCAGCCTCGAAGTCACAACGTCCATGTCCTCTGGTCGCTCATGAATGAAGATGAGGTACTGTTTAATGTCCAAAAAATAACCTGGGTAAACGCTAATTCCGCCCAGCCACATACTATACGAGTTAGGAATGTGCGCTCCTGCATAGCCGTAAGGCATCCGCGTGTCAATAACCGTTGCAAGGTTGTTCTGCATCTCATCATTAAACTCCTGAAGCGAAAAAGGCATCGGGGAAGCCAGCTCGCTTAGCAGGGGCGGCCCGTTATTGTTGTATTCTTCCACTTTGCGAAAGTACTTTGGCACAACAAGGTCTTCCGCAGCGAATTTTTTCACGAAATCTTCTTTTGTCAGTTGAAGGTACGGGTTGGTTTTTTTCTCATACCCTACGGATGTCGGCTCCTGCCCGCTTATACCGTGCCCGCAGACGCTTCCTGCTCCATGCGCGGGGTAAACAACGGTGCCGTCGCCGAACGGTAACAGTTTCTCATGTAGGCTAACGTAGAGTTTTTCAGCTTGGGTCGGCTGGGCGGCTTTGCCATAGAGATCGGTTCTTCCGACGGAGCCAGCGAAAAGGGTGTCGCCGCTGAAAACCATGGATGCCTCACTGCTGTCAGGCGGGTAGGCAAGGTAGCAGACGGATTCGTTTGTGTGCCCTGGCGTCTGGAGGGCTTTGATTTTAACTCTGCCTACGTTTAGTGTGTCACCGTCTGCGAGGTTGTGCTCTCCGTACTTGAAGGCTAGGGCGTTGCTGTGGCCAATTTCAGCTTCGGTCATGTTTTGGAGTTCAAGCGAGCCCACTACGTAGTCTTCGTTTCTGTGTGTTTCAAGAATGTACTTGATTTTGACGCACTCTTTGTTGGCAAGCTCCATATAGACTTCGCAGTCGCGCCTTGGGTCAACCACGATAGCTTCACCCTCGTCCGTTAGGAAGTAACTGTTATGGGCTAAGCCTTCCGACTTAACTACTTGGAGTCTCATGCCTTCGCCTTCCTTGCGGTCAACTCTTCCCAATTTAAGAGGAGCAAGCCGTCGTGCAGTTGCCTTCTTGCCTCTTTAATCTGGGATTTCTTATCTTCCGACAAAAACCGTTTCCTCTGCAAATATATCAAAAAAAATTAAGGATTTATTCCTTTCCAAAAGGGAAGAAGCAAGGTTTTAAAGCGTACTTTCAACCTAGACTGAATGGGAGATATCGATGGGTTACGCCGAAAAGTGGAAAGTGCTGGAAGACTTAATGCTGAAACTAAACAAAAAAGGCTACGACGCTCCGCCAAGTATCGTCAACGATTTGAGAAGCGCCAAGGGGATGATAAAAATCTTTGAGACAGGAGAAAGCCAAGGTGATGCGGCTATGAAGCTTGAGGAACTTCTTGGCAGCATAGAATCAGAGTTTATCACACAGGCACAAACCATGATGAATCCGGAAGAAGTTGATGAATGGCTAAAACGTCTCGACGAAGCCAGCCTCCCAATCTGCGAAGTAAAAGCAAAAAGCGAATCGGCCCTTATTACGGGTGTTCCCAGAGACCAGAAGTGGATAAGAGTTGAGCCTATGCCGAACCTGCCTGCGGAGAAACTTACGGTTATCGCCAAAGAAAACAGCCTTTCAGTGAACCAGCAGAAAGACGGGCGGCTAGTCGTTTATGGTCAACAGGAAGGCATCAAGGCGTTTTTGAAGAAAATGGCTGAAGCGGCACAGGCAAAAAGCAAAGCCGACAGCTAGTCAGCCGTAATTTTTCGTTTTTTGTTTCGATACGTTTTTTACGTGAAGTTCGCTACTGTGGATACGTGTGATTATTGTGGTGAAGCTTAAAGGGTTCCAAAAATTAACTTTAACGGATAAAGCCCTGCAAACTTGGCTTGAAACACTGCAAATTGGCAAACCCAAGGTTGAACCGGTGTCTTTGCAGGATGCACTAGGACGGGTTTCAGCTGAAGACTTCATTGCAAAGGAAAGTCTGCCGCGGTTTGACAAATCAGCCATGGATGGATATGCCTTGAATTCGGAGGGTTCAGCTGGCGCTTCACAATCTAAACCCGCAGTTTTCGAGCTCACCGATACTCAAGAGATAGGCGCCAAGCAAGCCAGGCAAATTTGGACAGGAAACCCAATTCCCAAAGGCGCCGACGCCGTTGTCATGCTTGAAAACACCGAGAAAAAAGAGGGCAAACTTGAGGTTTGGAGCAGGCTTGTGCCAGGTGAAAACGTCGCCAAAATCGGAGAAGACCTCAAAAAAGGCACCCTTATCGCCAAGGCTGGCGCCCGCTTTAACCCTTACCACATCGGGTTAGTCGCCGCAATGGGCTTCAACCAACTGAAAGTTATCGTGAAACCCAAAATCGGCATTGTCGTCACGGGAAACGAATTGGCAGAGCCAGGCGCAAAGCTTCGCGGCAACCTCATTTTCGACTCTAACAAAATCATGATTTCAGGGGTTTGCAGAGAACTCGGCACGGAAACAACCGACTTTGGCATTGCAAAAGACAACTTGGATGAAATTGCCGAAAAAATCCGCTTGGCCCTCAAAACGCAGGATGCCGTGGTAACGACTGGTGGTACCAGTGTCGGCGGATTAGACTTGGTGCCTGATGCTGTCAATAAGCTGGGGAAGCCAGGCGTTGTTGTTCATGGGGTTGCACTTAGACCCGCGATGCCCACGGCTCTAGCCGTGCTTGAAGGAAAACCCGTTTTGATTTTGTCAGGTAACCCTGTTGCAGCGATCGTGGGCTTCGAAGTGTTCGGCCGACCGATGGTTTGTAGGTTGCTCGGCATGGCGGACACTGAGCCACGACCCATGTTGAAGGCTGTATTGGCGAGACGGGTTTCGAGCGCCTTGGGAAGAAAAACGTACGTTCGGGTCCATGTGACTCTTAAGGAGGACGAGTTTTACGCTCAGCCAGTCAGCGCGAAGGGTTCAGGTTCAATTTCCACCATGACGCAGAGCAACGGCTTCGTTGTAGTTCCCGAGAACCGTGAAGGTGTAAGTGAAGGCGAAACTGTAATTGTGTACATGTTTGGAACCGTGGAGGATGCGTAAATGTTTAGGAAGCTTATGACGTTTGAGGAAGCCCAAAGAGCTATCGCATCGCAATTTAAGCCATCAGCGTTGGGCGAGGAAGAGGCGGTTTTGCTTGAAGCCTACAATCGCGTATTGGCCGAAGATATGGTTTCGACCCTGGATATTCCGCCGTTTAGCCGCTCTACAATGGACGGTTATGCAGTAAAAGCCGAAGACACCTTCGGAGCGGACGAAAACCAGCCTGTAACCCTCAAAGTCTGCGGCGTTGTAAACATCGGGGAGCAGCCGCTGGTTAAGATTGCCAAAGGTGAGGCGGTTGAAATTGTCACTGGAGCGCCAATTCCAGAGGGGGCGAACAGCGTGGTCATGATTGAGGACACTGAACGGGAAGACAGCGAACTGCAAGTCTTTACACCCATCACCCCTAACGAGAACATTATGAAATGCGGCTCAGACATCAAGAAGGGCGAGGCTGTTCTTAAGAAAGGACAACTTTTAGGTTCTTCAGAAATCGGGGTTTTAGCCGCTTTAGGTTTGACCAAAGTTAAGGTTTCAAGAATCCCCATGATTGCCGTTTTGTCAACAGGTGGCGAAATAACTGAGCCAGGCAAAACTCTTCCGCCAGGGAAAATCTACGACATCAACGCCTACAGCATCAGTACAGCGGTAACTGAAAGCGGCGGCAAACCCGTCTACTTCGGTGTAGTACCCGACGACAGAGAGGCATTATCCAAGACTTTGCATGCAGCGTTGGCATCAGCCGACATGGTCATCACTTCAGGCGGTGTCTCCGTAGGTCCCCGGGACTATACTCCTCAAATCGTAGATTCATTAGGAAAACCCGGCATCGTAGTCTACGGTATCGCTGTTAAGCCTGGCAAACCAACCACAGTCGGCTTCATTGGAGAAAAACCAGTCTTTTCCTTGCCAGGTCACCCCACCTCGGCACTGCTGATTTTCTATTTGCTGGCTAGACCTTTGATTCAGCAATTAGCTGGTAGACCCGTTGCCGCAATGAAAACGATTAAAGCGGCTGCCGGTTCGCGCATGTTCAGCGCGAAGGGTAGGCGAACTTTTGTTATGGTCAGGTTGATGTTTGACAAAAACTGCCGTTTGATTGCTGAACCTGTAGAATCAGGCGCTTCAGGGGCAATCACCACATTGGCGAAGGCTGATGGGTTTGTGGAGATTCCTGAAAACGAGCAGTTTGTTGATGCGGACCAAGAAGTGTTGGTGTCTCTGTTTCGCAGCTTCGCAGGCAAAGTCTAGGATGATCAAAGGTTCTTTTTTCTTTATGGTAAGCTGTCTTTTTCAAGAACTGCTTTCCTGGTCTCAGAAATTTTTTGCTTCTTCAATTCATTCGCGCAAGAACGATCCAGCTTGCTTGAGCACTTTGGCTTTTTGAGAATCGGTCTGTTCTGGTAAATTCATTTTTAAGTTCTGTATTCCCCGCCAGTATTTGAGGACAGCGTATGCGCTTCAAATTCGGCGCCAAAAATAGAACGCTTTAAGCATAATAGTTCTTGCGCCTAAATCAAATGTGTGTTGAAGGCAAAATTTGAGCGTTTCAAAGAAATTGTAGGTTTAGGGTTTTCTTCTTATCAGCAGTAGATAGATAGCGAATACCCACGTGAGCACCAGGTAGCCAAGCATGCTTAAGCCGACCAATGTGTTGCTGAATCCTGCTATGACCAGCGTATAGAGTGCGAAGGTTGATGCTGCCAGGAATAGGACGAATATTAGCCATGGAGCCCAACCCCTTTTCGTGAAGACGCCGTAAGCCACTATTAGGCTCAGGATTCCCAGAAGCCCAAGTTGGGGTGCATAGTCTGCGAACGGCAGGGAAATTAGAAGTATTAGTCCGCTAAGTACGTAGAAAGCTAACGATATGATTTCGATGCGGTTGAAGTCTTTCAGTCTAGACGCTAATGCTAAAGTCACTTTTTGCTCGCCTTTACCTAAAGCATTCAGGGTTGAATTAATAAGTTTTGCAGTGCGGAAAAGAGCTAACGTGCTTCATCACTTTGCGGAAGAACCACTTTTTCTTACCCAGACGGTTGCCGCCAGTACAACAGCAAAGATTACGAATAGAATTGCCCATGCTGGAAACTCAGGAAGCGACGCTGCAGTTGTCGCCGCGTCATTCGGCACCGCCTTTGGGAAACCCACAAGAGCAATCGGGTTGACCAGTGGGTGGTCATCTGTGATTGAGCCAACATAGTCCGAAGCGTTGTACATGTAAGGTGTATTATAAACTCCAGTCGAACCTATTTCTGAGGCAAGAGGGTATCGGGTTGAGTAGTCGCTCCAATAGTTGCTGTCAACCGTTTCGCCGCCGCCTATCCGCAGGTCAATACCGCCTACAAGGTTGTTCTGAGTTATAGTGTTTTGGCTGGAGACAAAATGCATGTAGACCGCAGGCTCCCCGCTAATGGTACAACGGGTAACGTTGTTGCAGCTTGATCCCCAAAAATACACTCCGCCTTGCAAATCGCTCATCGTGTTGACGACGTAATCATTGTAGATCGTGTCATTGCCTCCAAAATTGACGTCGATGCTGAAGTCGAAGTTTACTATTGCCAAGTTTTTGATGGTTACGTTCCAAATTTCATCTGGCGAAGGAATTCGGGTTATGTTATTCTTAACTTCAACTCCCGCGCTCCTTTTGGCGCCGTCGCCGTTAAGCGAATAGTAGGCTCCATCAATCACTATGTTGCTTCTGTGCACTGCTATACTGCCTGAAAAGTTGCTTGTCAACGTGTAAATGTCTCCGTTGCGATTGATCGGCGCATTTGACGGTTGCAAGGTTCCGTCTGAATTTATGTTGATGACGTTTTCCGCGGGTTTGGCGTTGACTATAAGGCTCGGTACAAGTAAACTGAGGAGGATGAGAATGAGGAGGGCGCAACTAGTTTTATGCATGTTTCCACGTATTGCTAGTTTCGCAGGCGTCTTATTACTCTCCCCAAGGAACGAAGTGTTCTGCCAAAAGAACACCCCTTGAGCCCGTAAGCGAAAAAGTTTAGAAGCCGTCTTTGAGCATAACATGGAAGAGGATTGATTGTGGCATGAGTTACCTTGAGTTGTTCACTTCTCAAACGAACGTTTTCAGCGGCGTCCAAAAGCCCTATGAGCAGGCGAAATACGTGGTTTTCGGAGTGCCTTTTGACTCCACCAGCACTTACCGTAATGGCGCAAGGTTTGCTCCAGCCGCAATTAGGCAGGCGTCTTTGAACATTGAAACGTACAGTTTCCGCACCGGAGTCGACGTTGAAGATTTAGCTTTGCATGACGCTGGCGACTTGGGTGTTTCCATGGAAGCGGAGAAAACCGTCGACATGACCCGACTTGTAGTTGATGAGATTTTGGCGGCTGGCAAGGTGCCTGTGGCATTGGGTGGGGAACACACGGTTACACTTGGGGCTGCAAAAGGCTTAGGCAACAGAGCCGGGAAGACAGCGGTTGTAAGTTTTGATGCACATTTGGATTTGCGTTGTGAATTTTTGGGTTCAAATTTGTCTCACACCACGTTTATGCAGCTGATTTGCGAGGAAGTTAAGCCTTCGAAAATTGTTGAGGTTGGCACGCGGAGCGCCTGCAAGGAAGAGTTGGCTTACGCGAAGAAGGCAGGCGTCGATTTTTTCACTTCTCAAGAAATCATCAAGCAAGGTTCCCTGCTCATCGGCGAGCAACTCAAAGAGAAGCTTCTGCCCTACGAAAACCTGTATTTGACGGTGGATATGGATGTGCTGGACCCAGCCTACGCGCCCGCCGTGCAGAACCCCGAGCCCGAAGGCATCAGCACAACCCAGCTGATAGACCTCGTCTGCAGTTTATGTGACAAGCGGGTTCTCGGTTTCGATCTCGTGGAAATCGTGCCAATTTATGACCAGGGAATCTCGGCGATTGCATCGGCAAAAGTGATTTGCGAAATGCTGTGCCAACTCGAAAAAACAAGAAAACCCCATGAAGCCTAATCTCCCGCTGTTTGTGGATTGAATTTTTATATTTTGACCCAGCATAGATTCAGCTGAGGAAGCTTGTTGGCTAAGGAGTCGCAACTAACTGTCTTCACGATCGGGCACTCAACCCGAACGCTTGATGAATTCATCGGTTTGCTCAAAACCTACGGCATAACCTTGCTTGTCGATGTGAGGACGGTTCCACGCAGCAGACACAACCCCCAATTCAACAAGGAAACCCTGCCAGTTAGCCTCAAACCAAAGGGCTTAAAATACATTCACGTGCCCGAAATCGGAGGCTTACGCAGACCTAAACACGACTCCATCAATCTCGCATGGAAAAACATGGGTTTCCGAGGCTATGCCGATTACATGCAAACAAAAGAATTCATAGAGAACCTCCTAAGAATCGTCGCCCTTGCTCGTGAAAACTGCTTGGCATTGATGTGCGCTGAAGCCTTGCCATGGCGTTGCCATCGAAGCCTCATCAGCGACGCGCTCCTAGTTCGACATGTGAAAGTTTTGCACATCATAAGCAAAGACAATACAATCAACCATGAACTAACAGAGTTCGCCCTAGTCGAAGGCACAAAAATAACCTATCCCCTGTTCATCAAAGAAACTCCCCAGCGAACGCTAGGCGATTTCGGAGCAGAATCCTGACCTTTTTGTCAATCTTTTTGGAGTTTTGCTATGAAGAAGCCGTTGCATTGGTTAATGTGCGGGTAAAGCCGCTGACACTGACTTAGCCCACGTAGCCCTGGCAGCCCAAGTTCAGGCTTGATTTCCACCGAGTGGAATTCAGGGTGATCCTTCAGGAAGCGCTCGACTATCATTTCGTTTTCCTCAACAGTTATGCTGCAGGTCGAATAGATCATGACGCCGCCAGCCGCCACTTTTTCCGCGCAGTTGTTGATCATGCTCCGTTGGATGTCCGCCATTTTGCTGATTGACTTTGAGGTGATTCGCCACTTTGCTGAGGGCTGCTTTGCAAAGATGCCTGTGCCCGTACACGGCGGATCCAAAACAATGAGGTTCGCTTCACTCGAAAATGGCAAGCTGACGCACGCGCTTGCGATTACAGGTTCGGCAATTTTGGTTCCCATTCGGGCGGTTTCCAGCTTCCAGGTTTGCATTCTTCTCGCCGAAAAATCGACTGAGTAGATTGCGCCGTTGTTGTGCATTTGCTGGGCTAGGTAGGTGGTTTTTGCTCCTGGAGCTGCGCAAACATCGAAAACGTTGTCGCCTTCTTTGGCGTCGGCGGCTTCTGTGGCAAAGCAGCTTGCTTTGTCCTGGATGTAGAAAAGCCCTTCTTTGTAGCTGGCTAGGCTGTTTAGTGGCTGCTTGGTTTCTACAACTTTGTAGGTGTATTTTAGTGGCAACACCTCCAGTTTTACGCCTTCAGAATCGAGTTTTTGCACGATTGTTTCTTGGGTCGCTGCCAAAGTGTTGACTCGGATGTAGGTAGGCGGCGGATTCATGCTTCCCTGCAGAAACGCAATCGCTTCGTCGCGTCCCATAAGGTTGAAACAGTACCTGACAAACCAAACGGGGTGAAAAGTCTCGAGACTCGTTCGTTCCTCGTCGTTTGCGGACTCAAGGATGGGTTGAAGTTGGCGGGTGAGCAGAAACCCGAGGTATTGCTCAATCTCCCGCAGAGTTTCCCAATCAAGGATTGCTCTACCCATGCTGGCGATATGCGTCGCTTCTTGAAGGTTTATTTTTCCCCAGTTCTTCGCGACGCGGGTTTGGTAAACGTAAAGACGCAAAAATGATTGGATTCCGAGGTTGAAGTCGCCGATTTTTTTGGGCGCCACCACTTCGTTGATGAGTTTGTCAATTAAGTTTCGGCGTCTTGTTGTTTCAACGACGAGCCCATAGGCATAGCGTATTGCGTTTGGATCTTTCATGCCGAGTTGTTTGATGGTTCTTGTTAGGGCTAAATGTTCGCTTAGTTTCTGCATTTCCATCCAGCTTAGGGTTTCAATGGCGACTGTCCAAGCATCCTTCAACAAATGTCTTCACGAAAGAACAAGATACAGCGCCTCTAAATAAGAATACAACTAGAAATCTCAAATTCTTCTTCAATTTCGCTTCAAATCATCCAGGGCAACGCTTTTCCTCTTTTCGAGTATCGTCACATCTTTTTCCGTTTTCCTTTTCGCTGCTCCTATGGCTGTTCGGCTGAAAAAACCATTCAGAATCTAATCATTTGTTTAGTTCGTTGTTCTCCTCCAACCAGCAGAGTCTGCTTATCCATGTTGACAGATTTTGGAAAGCCATAAATAAACCTCCAATGTGTATAAGTAAAGAATTAACAAACGAACAATCAATCGCTGTATGAAGGATGGCTTAAAGTGGGGGAAGGAATTAAGGACCGGCTTAGTAAAAGGCTAGAACCTTTTAGCAGATTACGTCTTGAAGTTAGTCACGGCACGATAATTGCATATTCTGCGCTAGCGCTAATTCTGTTTGTTTCGTTTGTTATCCGCGTTTTGCCACTGCGTTGGGAAAACCTTGCCTCGGGAACAACAACGCTAAACGAATTCGACCCCTATTATCAATTCACAGTGACGCAATTCATGGTTAATCATGGTTTGCTTTCACCTTACTGGCCTACTCACTGGATAAACAACCAACTGTGGTATCCCTACGG
>JBEKPM010000004.1:0-34608 GCA_049520735.1 Bathyarchaeia archaeon
AAGGACAAAAGAGGATAAACCTTTAACTTAATGATGCGATTACGAGCTTCGCTCTCATATACTAAAGATGGAAGAAATTATTTGCGTTCGCCTTAGTGATGAGTACCAAGACTAATTTTAGCGTTCGCTGCAATCGTACCATAGTCTTTGTCTGTGAGCCATCCTTGATCTCTCAGACTTAACAATCCTTTTTCGATTTCCTCTAGTGCAGAACTCTGTGCCAAAATATTGTTTTCCTCGCCAATCTCCCTAAGTTCTGTTTTAAAAATACTGTTTCGTTGGCTTTCCGACTGAATCACATCTGTAAGTGAAGTTATTGCCTTGAATCGTGGAACAAGAAAAGCCTTTATTTTTGCCCTTCCCAAAGCACCCTTAAGCTTTGTTGAGATATCAATGCTACCCACTGAAGACGGAGGGATAACCAAGTAGCGTTTCTTCGCCTTACCATAATCATAGCAAACTACATAGAACGGCACATAAACCAAAGCTTTGCTTAGGTTTTCTGACTCTTGTTTTAGCCAAAGTTTTTCAAATTGGGAAATATCTTTTTCTCTAACCATGGTTGTGCTGCATATTTGATCACACAACAGTTTGGTTTTTTGCTGAAGTTTTTCCATTTCTTGCTGGTTAGTCAAGATCTTCGCGTCTCGCAAAGTCTCTATCTCAACTAAGTTTTTGCGGGCTTCTTTGATGCCAGCTTCTAAGGTTGACCTCAGTTCCGTAGCTTCAGAAGTTCTTTGATTTTCTAAATCCTTAAAGTCCTCCTCGTTCTTCTCCAGCTGATCCTGGATACCTGAAAGTTGCTGTTTAGCTACGTTTGCTCTTCGTTTCCCCCTCTGTTTGCCAGGTTGATCATCAAGATCGGCACGGGTCTTTGCCTCCAACTGATATTGGTCGATACTGGAAGTGATTTCTTCTTTGGATTTTTCAAGTTTCATCTTTTGCGTATGTAATGGCAGTCGTTTGCTCTCAAACTCTTTAGCTAATTCGATGGTTTTTTTATCATACTCTTCTCTTAGTGCATTGACTTTGGGCGCAACAATTTCTTCTTCTTCGTTTATTTTAGCGGCAAATTCCTCTCTGATGGCTATTGTGCGGTCATTAAGTTCTTTGAGGAAGGTTTGGGTAGCCTTGCTAAGAAGTTTCATGCATACGTTAAGAGTTTTAATGTCTTTTTCGAATGTAGAACGAAGATCAGCTAGTTCGTGAGTTATAGATAGAAGTTTCGATTCTTGTATTGTTGGAGATATTAATCCAATGTTTATTGGTTGATTTTCTATTTCGGTTGCTTCTCGGCGATACGAGTCCATCTCTTTTAGAAAGTCTGGGTCGCTGATCAAGCCTTTTATGAGAAGATTTTTTTCTTTGACGGCTGCACTAAAATAGTTCGTATGGTCAGTAAGCAGTGCTATATGGGTCTCAAGTGTTTTTGAGCCAGTTTTTAGAATTTCTGCAAGAGGTTTAACATTTGAAATCATGCCATATTGCAGATTGTAGTCAGAAATGCCTAGACCATCGAAGAGGAGAACTTTGTTGCATATAGAGAATAGCCACAGAGGGTAGCCAATTTTGGCTATGAATGTTATATTTTCTTTTGAGCGCTTTAAGAGTATTCGTCCACCCTTACTTCGGTTTAGCTCTGATACAGAAAAAACTGCAGCTATCTCCATTTCTGGAGTGAAGGGTTTGCTTCTTCTTTCGGAAAGAACTGAGAAAGGAAGAATATACTTTCCAACTTCCGAGACGGTCTCTTCAGACATCAAAATCCCTACATAGGTATTATTTAGCTTCTTTTTTAAAACTTGTCGTCGAAATGTTCCCACTCCGAAAACCAAATTTGGTTCAGTAAGAGTTTGTGAAACAAGAATAACTGAAATGACTAAACTATGAATCGTGAAGAGGAAGATAAAATTTAATCAAAAAGAGAGGAAAAAATACTGAAAAGCTAGTGTTAATAACGTCTTCAATCATTAGTTCTAAAGATAGGATTTGATTTTGAAATGTCTTGGTTGAAAGGTATGAGAGAGAAAGAGCCGCCCGAACCAGTCAATCCAATCGGAACCGTTGTGATGGGTACTCTTCACCCAGACATAATGGACACTGCCAAGGAAATGGTCAGAAAATCGCTCAAGGCTGCTCAATTTAAAACTGTAGACGTAGGGAAAGGGGTTTCTCCAACAACTTTTGCTTCAAAAGCAAAAGAAGCAAATGCCGACATCATAATGGTCACTGTTGGTCTTTCTGCTGCCAAGGAGAACCTTCCAAAGTTAGTCTCTGCCATGGAGCTTGAAGGACTAAAAGACAAAGTCGTCGTCATGATAGGGGGTGCTGCAGTGACTAAAGAAGACGCAGACAGAATAGGGGCACTATTTGGCAAAACGAGGGAAGGAGCTGTGGCATTGGCAAAGAAAGTAATGGAGCAAAAACGGAACAAGCAATAACCTGATCGCGCGCTGGTTGCACCTTAATTGCGCGTATAAAGCACGCGTAATCTTGATGCGAACCATGCAACGGAGAATAGTAAGAATCGGCTGTCCCCGAGGTTCGGCAATAGCGGGAAGTAAACCCAGTTGTTAAAGAAGGTCGGAAGTTTTAAAGCATAACCGGCGATCCCGAAGATGCACGTGACATCGACGCAACTCGTGAACAATTGTCTTCCTGTTCTAGGAATCCGTGAATGGGATACCCTTTGCATTTGCCTTCTCCAAACCAATTCAGTTAGGCGCTCTTTAATAAACTTCATTTCGGTTCCGCAATATCAGAAATAAGCGGTTATATTTTGGTTGTTATGTTTTGGTTCTAATTTCTTGACTAAATTAGAATCTCAAACCCACATTTATCGGGAGATCCCTGATCAAAATTCTTTCACTGAGCATAGCTGTGGAATTACACCGACACACCAGCCGCAGCGAAACCCACCTACTATTCGGGCTTCTTAGAAAAGAAGAGAATTCTAAGATAAAGTGTCTTGCTTGAAATGTTATGGGATTAAAAAAGACGCGTCTGCTCTTCTCTTCACATTAGTCTCTAAGAGAACGGAATATTACGTAGCCGTTTTGTTCTTTCAAATATAGTTCATTTCTTTTCAGTACGCCGCTTATGGCGCTTGCGGCGTCTAATTTTTTTAGGGCATCACGAATCTCACTCAATACCGTTAAAGCTTCTGATTTGTTCATAGAGAACATATGTGTAAGAGGTTGTTCTAATAATTTATGTAACCTATTCGACAATAGCTCAGAAGTTTAGCACTCATTCCAAAACCTCATTTTCACTTGGCTACTTTTCACATATGAGTTTATTGCAAACAAAAAAGAAACTGAAAAATGAGAATAAGAAAAGTTAATGTGCTTGTGAACTTGATTGATAAATAGTGGTCGATTTGACTAAAAATAATTATCCTGTGCTTGAAGTCGTGCCACATGTGGAACTAGAAAAATATTTAGGCAAATGGTACGAGATTGCTCGTCTCCCAGCCAGATTTCAAGAAGGTTGCTCTGAAACAACAGCAACGTATACCTTATCAAAAAATGGCAGCATCTCTGTGCTTAACGAATGCAGAAGAAAGGATAAAGTTACTCAGGCAAAGGGCAAGGCAAAAATTGCTGACAAAACCACCGGAGCAAAACTCAAAGTATCATTCTTCTGGCCGTTTTATGGTGATTATTGGATCATAAAATTGGGAAATGACTATGACTACGCTGTCGTAGGCACACCAAGCCGCAAGTATCTTTGGATATTGAGCAGAACCCCCCAAATGGATGAAAAACTATTTTCCGAATTAATAGAATTTGCAAAGTCTAAAGATTTTGATGTCGCAAGCATTATCAAGACAAACCAAGCTAAACACGCCTGACATGAAGTTACATAACAACTTTGGTAAGGCAAGCTTACTATCTTGCGCACCTCAGGACGCTGTTTTGCACAACGCGCGTCAAAGAAAAAAGGTTGACCGTTATCGCGTAAGTTCATTCCACAGGATGCTTATCTTTCATATTTTTTCCCTCGCCCGCCCGTTCGTTAACGGTTCAACTCCAGATTTTCTGTGGCAGTTATGCTGAAACTAATAATTTCAAGTTTCTGAGAACAGGACGCGTCTGTTCTCTCATTGTGGTTGTTTTTTGACAATCACATACTTTTAAGGGGATGAGAGTTCTTCCTTTTTGTTCGGTGAATTTTTTGAAGTTTTTAGTGATAGGCAGAGGCATTGACTATGGAGGTCCAATGGATCCGGCGGATTTCGCGGAGGCTGCGGAACACGTGATTTTGCCAAGCATTCAGATGCTTAAGGATTGGGAAGACAAAAAAGTGATAGTCGGCGGATTGTTCGCAGGTCAAAGGGCAGGAGTAATGATCATCGATTCCCCGTCTGCAGAGGAGCTGAGTAAAAAAATGAATAGTTTGCCGTTTTGGAGCCAAAACACATGGGAAGTGATTCCCCTCCAGACCTTCCAGTCAGGAACCGACGACGTAAAAATGCAAATGGCCGCAGCAAAGAAGATGACTACGATGGCTCAGGCTGCCAACGTTTCTCCCATGCCCACCGAAAAGAAAGAAGGAGACATACTGCCCCAATTCTAGGCGACCTTCCTAAGGCCAGCTTGATTAAAGCTGCAGGTTAGCTGCCTCTATTTTTCTGCGAAGAATTCGAGAGCGCGTTTCAGCCCGAACTCGCTTGTCCCTTAGGGGCAAATCTAAATCCATAGCAGTTACAGCCAAAATTTTCTGAACCATGGCTTGGGCGGCTTTCGCAATTTCCGGAAAAGACACCATTTCTTTTTCTACGCAGGTTCCCACGCAGCAGCTTGAAAACGGGAAGTTCAACTCCACTTCTATGAGGTTTTTCTCGAAGTCGTAGTCAGCTATGGTGAACGGCTCCAACCTGCAAGCCGCTGGCCGCACGCTGTAAATGGCGCATTTGTTGTTTTTGGCTAGGAAATGGCAGCTGGCATCTTTTTTTCTGCGTATCCAACGAATTCCGCCTTCGTCGGGGCGCTCTAAGAAGTCTTTGAACCCTTGTGCCTCTATCCTTTTCCGCTCCGCTTCGTCTACGTCGGGTGGCTGCATGCGGCAACAAATACCGCAGCCCATACATCGGAAAAAAACAGAATCAGGCAATGTTACGTTTTCGAAGTTCAAGGTGAATGTTGGATAGGAAAAATTGGTTTATTTAGATTGTGCGCCAAACGATGCGGTTTGAGGGGCGGCTAAGAGGAATTGTTATGAAGTACTATTGTTATTTCTTATTGAGTTGGCGCGCAGTTTAGAGATGCATGATTTTGACGACTAAAACTTTGGTTTGCGGCTGCGTTTACGAGGAAAACGAGTGGATGCTTGTTCGAATCAAAGAATGCGAACGGCATCATAAGCAGCGGACCAAAAAGGTTGAGTACAGGCCAAAAGCCGAGTGCAACCGTAACGATACACGGGGCGAATGACCTGCTTAGCGTTCGGCAATGGATAGATTTTATAGTAAGTTCTGCCTTAGGCTTGCGTGCAAAGAGATTTGCAAAGAAATGTAATAGGAAGTGAAAAACGAAATGTCATACGGTAACAAAGAGATGCACAAGGCAACCTGCGCTGACTGTGGAAAAGAATGCGAAGTTCCTTTCAAGCCAGACGGAAGCAGGCCAGTATATTGCCGAGAATGCTATTCTAAACGCAGACCACCAAGAAGATATTAAGCTTTTAAGCTAAAATCTTAACCCAATTAACACTTTTCTTTTTATTATTTAACTTTAAATTCTGTGGAAACCCTTGTTCTTTTCTGTTTGTTGCAAGAAGACGTGTGGGTTTAGTCGAAAATTATTAAAGCGCTAACTTGCATAATGTTACATCCGGAGATAAAACATGCCGAAAAAAGAAAAACCACTAACCAAAAAAGAACGAGACGCAAAAAGAAAAGCACGAAAAGAGAAGAAGAGCAAAACCCAAGCTTAAAACTTCGAACCAAGGAAAAGAGTCCTTTTTTTTACTCTTTGGTTTCTGCCTTTTGAATAGGGAAGATAATTTCTCTTAAACATTCGAGGTTACAGCTTCAGTTTTCTAGGTTTATTCAAGCCATCAACTTCCATACTTAACTCATTTGTCTAAGGAAATGCGCAAAAACTAGGCACAAAAATATTGCAGACGACACCGCAGAGTTAAGATTGTTGTTCCTTCACAAAAACATAAAAAGGTACAGTGGCTCATTTACAAGTTATTGTGGGGTTTTGATAAGAGGCGAGTTTGAATGGGCACAAAGAATTTTGTAAGCAGAAAGACTGCGTTGAGTTTCATAGCTTTATGTGTTATCCTATCCGCAGTTGTGATTGGCGTTTTGGTTCAGAACTTTCAGAACTCGAATGCTAATCTGCGGAACCAAGTGGCAGCAAAGGACTTGATAATTGGATCTCTGAACTCCAACGTCACCTCTCTGAACGCCACAGTCGGAGACTTGAACTCAACAATCAACCAAATGAACGCCCAAGTAGCGAGCCTCAAAAATCAAGTCAAATCCGAGAATTCAAGCAACCTATACCTGACGAACCAGCTTGCAACCAGCGCATCGGCATTAGTTGCCGCCAACCAGGAAGAATCCACTCTCCAAAACGAAATTCAAAGCAATCCTATTATAGCAACCCTACAAGGCCAATTAACATCCACTCAAGGACAAGTAACAACCCTTCAAAACCAAGTAGCCGCCGACCAAACAACAATTGGCCAACTCAACACGCAGGTTGCGAACCTTCAATCAACCTTGACAAACTGGGATGACCCTGTCAACAACGCATTCAGCTTAATTCAAATCACCGACACCCAGTTCCTAAGCGAATCAAACCCCACGTTATTCAACACGTTAAACAGCTGGATAGTAAACAACACAAACGCTCTCAACGTTTCCATGGTTGTCAACACGGGCGACATCGTCAACGTTCCAGACAACGTTACCAACTGGCAAGACGCCAACGTCGCCATGATGGAGCTCTACAACAACGGCGTCCCGTACTGCTGGTGCGCAGGAAACCACGATTTCATCGGCGAGTCCAATCCCACTGGAAACGCCAATGGCCGCTGGCTAGGCGGACAGTACCCAGCTTTCAACGTTGCAGCCCTACAGCAGGAACCATATTGGGTTTCAAGTATTTTCAATGGTTCAAGCACGGCTGTTCAATTTAACTACGGCAACTACCGTTTCATGATCATCAACATCGCCTACGATGCTAACGCAACAGTTCTGGATTGGATGCAGACGCTTATCAAAACTAACCCTAACGTAAACGTGATTCTTACGACTCATAATTTTCTAAATGGTGAAGGCTACTATGGATATCCTCCAAGCCCTGCAGATATTGCTTGGGCAGCCAACTTCAACAACACAATAAGTGGCTATGCGAACGTGTTTTTGACTTTAAGTGGACATTCCATCGGAGAAGGCACCGCGTATAATCTGAAAAATGGAAACAGGGAAGACATTTTCTTTAACCGTCAACAAGAAGACAACCTTCAAGGCGGAGCAACTGCACGAATCTACACTTTCAACATGAGCAACCCAGCGCACCCGACTATAAACGTCTACACCTACGAGACATATGCAAGCGGATCAGGGGGAACACCCAAATATTTGACTGACGCATCCAACCAATTCAACTTCACATCCAATCTAATCCAATATTCGCCTTCACCCGTCACTCCTGCAGGCAACATCGATTTTGTGGGTTCAAGCGGTTTCACAACAAGTTTTGCGAGCCCCATAACGCTGGCAAGTTACAATCAAACCTTTGACTTGCTCAGATTGTACAGTCTGGCCTTGAACGGCGCCACCTACAACGTGACAATGAGCACGGTGGGCTCCAATATAGTGATAAACACCTATAGCTCCAATAACATCCAGTACACGGTCACCAGAGGCAACGGCACCCAAACCTTCCAAGTGGCCTCAACCCCGACATCAGTAACTATTGACGGTGGCACACCGCAAACTTTGCCAAGCAGCAACTGGAACTACACAAATGGGACGGTTACGGTCACCGGCGCAACTCAAACGGTAACCATAAGCCTTCCCTCCACATAAACCACAAGTAAAACTGGACCAAAAATCCGATTGAGCAAGCAGGGTTCAAAAATCTAAATAATTGGCTTCTCCAGGGTTTCTTCAATTGACGGAAAAACCTTTTGAGCTCAAAGAAAATGTTTCTAAGAGTATTCTCTGAAAGTGTGTCCGCATTTAGTGCAGCGCATGAATTGGGTCGATGCTTCGTCCCCGCCTCGAGTTTGCACCTGCCAAACGTAAACCAAGTTGTTTTCGCACTTCTCACATTTCATGCGTATCGTCGGCATAGTTTTGACTTTTTGTTCCTCTTCACTTATGACAGTCATGAAAGGCTGGGATTTAGGTTGAATAACTCTTACTACTTTAGCTTGCTCACGGTTGCATGAAGCCTGTTTGGTGAAGCCACATTTTGAGCAAACAAGCGCTATTGCTCCTTCAGATTTTCTAGGTTCGAGGCGAACGCCGCAAGTCGGGCAAAACTCCATTAACAGAAACCCCTCTGGATATTCCACATTCAAAGGAACTAACATGATATAAGGATTGTTCACATGGGAACAACGTTTTTCAGGCTGAAAAAGCGCTTAGCCCCGGGACACGCCGACTGCTTAGGCAGGCGGCACAAATTAAAAATATCCTGCCGCAGGTAACAAAGAAGGGATAAACTTTGGAAAAAGATAACCCACCCAAAAACGAATGGCTAACAATCGATCACGTACTCGCATACTTGGCAAGAGCCGATAAGCTTCCTCACAGAACAGAGGGGGAACGAGTGCTGCTTGAACAAATCCCCGGGCATACTAAACGGATTTTGGATTTGGGAACAGGCGACGGCAGATTGATGTCGCTGGTTAAATTGAACAGGCCAAGAGCTGAAGGCGTTGCATTGGACTTTTCTGAACCTATGCTTGAACGCGCCACAGAACGCTTCACGAAAGAAACGAACGTAACTGTGTTTAAACATGATTTGAGACGGCCACTTCCTGCTAAGCAACTCGGCTGTTTTGATGCCATAGTCTCCAGTTTGGCAATACATCACTTGGAGCATCCAAGAAAAAGGCAACTCTACAAAGAAGTCTTCAGCATGTTAAATCCAAAAGGCGTATTCTGTAATCTGGATCGCGTCGCTTCTTCTACCGAGAACGTTCACGTAAAATTCTTGAAGTTTTCAGGAGTTCCCCGGACTGAAGACCCATCCAACAGACTTTTGGATGTCGAGACGCAACTGAAGTGGCTGAGACAGATAGGCTTTACTGACGTTGACTGTTATTGGAAATGGATGGAAATGGCGCTTATGATGGGTTTCAAACCTTAGAAAAACGACTCTTTATAGTGTTATTCGACAAATCGAAAACGATAATAAGATGCTTGTACAACAATCTAGTTAGGGATTTTAACATGACAAGTAGCAACAATAGTGGACAGATTGACTTTATGCATTGGATTATACGCTTAATCGCTTACGTCATCGACGCAATAATAATCTTCGTAGTAACAGTTATACTGGGCATTATAATAGCGCTGATAGCTGTTGCAGCAATAGCTACAGGCTCCGTGTTTTTCTACGGCGGGCTTTGGCTAACTTTTGGGCTTTTTGGGTTGCTTTCAATATTATACTTCATCATCTTGGACGTCGTCTGGGGCGGAACAATTGGAAAAAGACTCATGGGCTTAGAGGTACAGCTGGAAAAAGGCGGAAGGATATCATATGGCAAATCATTCATACGCAACATAAGCAAAATCTTCCCGCTTTTCCTTTTCCTCGACTGGTTGATAGCAGTTGTAACAGCCGGAAATGACAAACGCCAAAAATTGACCGATCGCTGGGCGGGAACTACCGTTGCTCAAATAAAACAAGTATTCCAATCTACTTCACCATCTCCAACACCATCTTCGCCTCCACCGCCTCCTCCTGCATAAAGCCAAAATCTCCATTCCTTTTTTTTCAAAATACATGAGATAGTTAAGAAGCTACTAGATTCCCGATTTATTGTCCTTTTGTAACTTCATCAGCCAGATTAGGTAGCCAATTTTCTCAATGAACCTCACAAGAGATCAATCGAAGCATAAGAGCTAAACAACTAAATTACTAACAGTGAGATCTTTCTAATCGTAAATGCTTTAAAAAGGACTCTGTCCTATAAAGAAGGTTTTTCGTCTTTCGGCATAACTATTCCTTCCGTGTCTCCATAAGTTACAGCTTTGCCATCCAGAAAGAGTTTGCCCACGTATGCGCAAGTTACTGCGTCAAGTTCATGGTCGCTTAATTCGCTCTTCAGCCCTTTTATGCCTAAACTCTCAAGACCTGCCTTCAACTTTTCAAGCCCTTTCTGCTTTCTAGGGATCCCCAGAACATCTTGGGCACCGCCTGGGTACGCCTCAACAGCAACAAACCTTTCCGCCTCTAAAACATGCTTCAGGTTTATTCCACGCATTGTCAGTTTTCGCATCGGACCCAGCGTGACTGGAAAAAACTTTATGTGCCTTTTCAAGAGTTCCCTATCGCAATCCCTAAGATGAACACCTGTTCTATCTTCAAGGGATTTCCGTCCAGGAGGTAGGCTTAAAGGCGCGTCGATAGCCACAACGGCAGGTTGGGTTTCTCTGATTTTTGACAGGATTTCTGCGTCAGTGTACATCAGGCAAGTTAGAGCGTTCATTCCTGAAAGGATGCAGACGCCGGTTGGTCGAGTTTCCACGCCTGCCAAATCCAAGCCGACAATCATATGGTTCTCCAGAGTTAGTTCATCGCTTGGGCTAATAATTCTTTTACTTCGCTTTTCTTTTTTTCATAAAATTTTGTTTCGGCACTTTTTTTTGCGCCCCACATTGGATCGGGTTAGCTCTGTTTTTTCCAATAAAACGCTCACATTCTCCATATTTTTAACTCTAAAAGAAGCCTTTTTAGCACTTTTTACGTGCATTAACCACAAGTGTTTTATGCTGATCCATATGATAACATTCAAGCGTAGGGATAATCATGGCAAAATGCCCAACTTGTGGAAAAGAAGTCAAAAACGCAACAAAAACTTGGAAGATGGCTGGCAAACCGGACAAAAAAGGAAAACGTACACAACTGACCATTGCTCTTTACAAATGCTGCGGCAAGACCTTCCGAGAGGTCATAGATAAGAAAAAGATCTAAGCGGCAACTTCCAATATCCTTTTTTTCTTTTTATCCTTTTCCCGAGCTGTACGAATCAATTGTAAGACGTAAAGGGGCTCTGTGCCTTTTTCGAGCGGTGGCTTATTGAGGAGTTATTTTGGTGCAAACCGTTTCTTTTCCATTCACGATTGCCTCGACGCGCTGCGGATATAGCCCATCAACGACCAGGCACTCAACATGCAATTGCAAAAGTAGTTTTGGCAAGAACTTATCAACACTTGTCCTCTCACCCATTTCTAAAAGGTCACGAGCAGATAATTTTCGGATCAGTTTGGCATCTGAAGATTTCTTAGGGTCACAAGTGTAAACGCCATCGACGTCTGTGACTAAGATAACTTTGTGCAACCCCAGTTGACCCGCAAGATAAATGGCAATGGAGTCAGAAGTTACGTCCCAAGATTTCTCGAGTGCATCCTTTGAGAACAGGAAAGCAGAGGGCAAAAAAACAGGTAACTCACCCAAATTCAGGATTTCTTGGACTTGCTCAAGATTATCAACGAGCCTTGAACCTGGTAGTAGGTCAGACAGCAGCAACCCGTATTGATCCATGCCTAAAATCGCCATCCGATGAGAAACTTGAGCAGACAAATGGAACCGATTGTCCAAATTTCTGACGACGTCAGCAAATTCACCGCCTCCCGGCAACACAACCAATCTGCGCCTATGTGATAGCTCGGTCAATTTCACGCATAAGATTCTCAGTTTCTCCGGTTCCAGTGCAAGGCTGCCGCCGACTTTGACAATTACAGCGTCCAACTGATCATCTCTCCCTCAATCTTGCTTGCCGTCATCAAAGCAACGGCGAAGGCGGGCGTGGCCATCGAAACGTCGGTTGTCAGCAAGGTTCCCAGATCGAAGATGGCATCGGCGCTGATTTTTTCGGCGGCTTTTCTTGCTATGAAATCTTTGCCAAGCCCAGTCACCACGACGGGAACTTCCTTTGTCGTCTGTTTTTTGACATATGAGTAGACTTCTGCTAGGCCTTGGGCAACCTGTGCAACTTGTTTGGCGTAGATGAATTTTGCCATCTCAAGGATTTCCTGATTCGTTAACATTTCTGTGTCAGCACAGATTACTCGGGCTAGCCGTGCAAAGGCTTCAGGCAGGGTTTTGCCGCGTCCATCCGCCGTCTCGCAAGTGTACTGCGCTTCTTTGATGTTGTTCAAGGTTAGGTGTACATCTGCAGATAGCGCGAACAATTCAGAAGCCACGCTTGCTTCGCCGCCTCTTATAGGAATAGACTGGACAATTGCAGCAACATTTGTCCTTAAACCTCCTGTGTAAACCAGCTCTCCGCAAATCAGTTTATCCAAATCCGTTTTGCCCAACGCAGCCACTTTCCCTGAAACGATGGGAATTATGCTGGCGCTTGTGCTTCCGACGTCAGCTACTACGCAGTCCCGAATCCGCTGGGCAGCCAACCAGCCTGTTGCAGCCCAATTAGCCGCAGCCACCCCGAGCGGCGCCAATTCCGCTTTGGCTGTCGACTCCAACTCCCCGTCGGTATTCAACACATGGATAGGCGTGTTGGGGAACGTTTTTTTTACGCTGGCAAGAATGTGGTGTACTCCTTCCCGTTTGGTTTGATATGCGTCAGATAATTCAGCAGTCATTGTTACGCCTAAGCCATCAAGTCTTTCTGCGCCTAGCCGATTCTTCAGCTTCAAGAGGACGTTCGGGAGGTTTTGTGGTTCCTTCCAAACTGGGAAATACTCAACATCCAGCTTTATGTCTTCCAGTCTGCTGTTTTGCGTACAAAGCAGAGCAGCTTTAGTGTTGGCTCCCCCAATGTCAAATCCTAACACATTTGCCAAGCTAATTTCCCCTATTGATCATCTTGAGTAGCCGCTTTTTAGATTCTTCGAACCGCAACTCAGCGTCAGACATGGATTCGCCGTGTCCAGCCACCAGTGAAATCGCTTCTGACCCGTCGTCAAAGGGGAAAGGCGGCGAGACCACCCCGTCCATTTGAGTTGCCTTAACGAAGACATCAATTGACGGCTTGGGAACCCGAACTTTAGAAAAGTAAACGAAACCTTTGTCTTTTTGCCGTGCTGGCGACTCGTTATTTAGTGCAGCTTCAAGTATTGCCTCTGCCACGTTGAAGCCAGCAACCTCGCTCAAACCAACGTAAGATGTCGTTAGTCTCGGATTAAAATCCACAATAAATGCCTTGCCTTGAGCTAAAACCAAGTCAACTCCTACATACCCATGCAATCCGGAAAAGCACGTTGTCGCCGCTTCCGCTGCCTTGAACGCTTTAGCCTTTAGCGGATGATCAAAAGGAACCGCGCCACCTTCATAGCTCGAGGTCCCGTCTGGCTGGGAAAGATGAACGATTTGCTTGTTCAGGCTAATTGACGAGGATTTATCTTTCGTGCAAATCAGGCTGACGCTTACGGGTTCGCCGCAAACGAACTCTTGTGCCATGAAGCTCTTTCCCGATGAAATCGCCTTTATTTTCTCAAATGCATTTTCCATTTGGCGGCCTTCTTGGACAATGCTTAGTCCTCCGCAGCTAACACCGTCCACGGGCTTGACGATAACAGGGTAACCCAGTTGGCTTTTGATTTCGCTCTTGACTTGGGCTAAGTCATCCTTAACGCCGAAAGAGATCGTTTCAGGAGTGCATAAACCGTTATTCCTTAGCGTCTTGTGCAGAACAGTTTTATCAGAAATCTTGCCAATGGCGTTGGCTTCACAATTAAGCGACATTTTCGCTGTCTTCTCGACGAGCGCGACGAGGGACTGCAGAATCAGGCCCGTTTCAGGCGCAATAACGTAGATAGCATCGTTAATTTTGGCTGCGTCAGCCAGAGATTTTTCGGCTTCTTGGGCTTGGAAAACGGGTACGATGCATTTGGCAGCGATGGGCAGCTTCATTTTTGAGATGCGGTCGTCAAGTAAAACGGTTACTTCGTGTCCAGCGGCTTTGAAATCTTGAGCGAGACAGCTTAGCATGCCGAATCCTTCGGATAAAACACTTAGGTCCAGTAGTTTATCAGCATACCCGCCGCTTGAAACATGCTCGTAAAGCAAAATCTTCAAAGCATTGTCCCTTTAGGATTCGATGGAAACGACGCGTAACCTTAAAGCTTTTCGATTCCGGCGATGTCTTTCAAGAAAAATTCGGCGTGTTTCTTCTTGACGTGTGGCATAACGACGATTCTTATGCAGTCGTAGCGTGGCACGTAAGAGATAAACCAGCCTTTCTGCCGAAGCTTTTCTGACAGGCGTTTAGTGCCTCCGTTGCTGCGGAACGCCACCATGTTAAGGGATGGCTGAACGACAAGGCTGCAACCCGCATCTATCAGCCCGTCAGCGATTAGCCGGGTGTTCTTCATGCATTTGCCGACGATTTTCCTGTACCCTTCGATGCCGAGCGACTTGAAAGCTGCCCAAGCTGAAGCAGCCGAAGCGCCAGTTCGTGTTCCAACAAACGTGTAGTGGTACCGATCGGTTAAGTAAGGCGTTTCAGTCCCGAGACAATCTAAGGCGTCGTGGTGTCTGAAGAGGATCCCTCCTGCTGGAATGGCAGCCATTCCCATCTTGTGAGGGTCAACTGTCATGGATTCCACTGCCTCCAACGAGAAATCAAACTGAGGTTTGTCACAATCCAAGAACGGAATGACTAAGCCTCCGAAGGCTGCATCAACATGCAACCAAACCTTATGCTGTAACGCAATTCGTGAAAGTTCCTCGATTGGGTCGACCACACCCAGCTCCGAAGTCCCCGCGGTCCCGACGATGGCGACAGTGTTCTCGCTGATAGATTTCACAACCTGCATCGGGTCAACCCTGAAAGAACTGTCTAATTTGGCGTAAACTGGCTTTATTCTTAGGACATTACAGATTTTGGTGAATGAGAAGTGAGCTGATTCAGGCAACACCACTTCGGGAACGCAAGCCTGGGACATGTTTCTTGCAGCTAAAAGCGCCATCAAATTAGCTTCGGTTCCGCCTGAAACAACGCGTCCAATGCAGTTTTCACCGTGAAGAAGTTTCGCTAATTCGCCTATGACTTCTTCTTCGAGCCTTGCGCTACCAGGAAAGAGTCCTGGATCACCCAGGTTGGAACTCAAAAAGAGCCTGTAGGCTTTTTCCGCGGTTGGGTGAGGTTTTGTGCACATAGAACACAAAATCTTGCCGTCGTCATATCGCTGATCTAAGCGACGGATTTTTTTGAGTTCAGCCAGCACTTGTTTCCTGCCTAAGCCGCCTGTGAACAAGTTTAAACCCTCAGCTTGTTAGCTTGAGCTTCAATTTGTTTGATGACTTCCACAAGTTCACTGACGAGAGCCCCCTTCATTTCACCCTTGACTCGGTCGCTGTTTGTACAAGCTGCTCCGCGTAAACCTGCTATATCAGCGCCTAAACGGTAAATTACAGGTAAATCTTCTTTTCGCAGTGACCCAGCCAACGCCACTTCAAGACCAAGCTGATGACTGCGATCGACGAATTTCTTAAGTTGCTCCGACGAAAGGTGGCTGAAGAGGTTTCTTCCGTCTTTAAGCTGTGTGTCAAGCATGGCTACCTCCACATGCGCTTTGGCTGCCACTTCGGGAACCTGCCTTGGATCTAGCAAATTTGTTTTTTTTGCGTCAGCGTACCCAACAGCAGCCACCTTGATTTTGGGGTTGCATTCCTTCGCAGCTTTGTTAACATTCTGAAGAAGGTACAGTGCTTCCTCAACCGTTTTGCATCCGTAAAGACTTACCTTAACGTAATCTACCCCTAATGACGCTGCACCCAAGGCTGCAAGTGACACTGACCCCGGAAGATTAGGAACGTCGCCCAAAGCGCAGCTAACCTGAACGTTTTTCGGCGCAATCTCCTTAATCTGCCTAATAACCCATGGAAAATTTGCTCCTAAAGCGCCTTCCTGCGGGTTTTTGATGTCAATTATGTTTGCGCCTCCAGCGATGGCTTCGGCGGCTTCTTTTGCGTTTGCGGGGCTTATTAGTAGCTTCAATCTTGCGTCAGTAATCAAGCGCATTAAGGAAGGCTTTAAAAGTTTTGCTCGGCGACTGCTAGGTTTTTCTATATGCAAATGATAATTCAATTGGGGAGCAAGTTTGAAAGTTGTACCCGTTATCGACATTTTAAACGGCGTCGTGGTTCATGCAGTCAAGGGCAAGAGAAGCGAGTACAAACCCCTTCAAAGCGCCTTGTCCAATTCGGTCGACCCGGTTGAAGTTGCGAAGAACTTTAAAATGCTTGGTTTTAGCGAGTTATACTTGGCTGATTTGGATGCGATCATCGATTGCTCTGCTGATTTTCAAGTTTTCCAACGTATCGTTGGTGTAACAGGTCTTGACCTGATGGTTGATGCAGGAGTGACGTCAATAGAACGAGCCGAGAGATTGCTCGGGAGCGGGGTTTCCAGACTTGTCATCGGGACCGAAACACTCCAAAACAAAAACTTCGTCGCCGAAGCAGCAAGAACGTTTGGTAGCGACCGCGTCATTGTCAGCCTGGATTTGAGAGGCAAAAATGTCCTTGTTAAGTTGGGATTCAAGGGATCCACGGATCCACTGTGCCTCCTAAACGAGTTTAAAGCCATGGGCATTTCGCAGGTTATTGTTTTAGATTTGACACGGGTCGGCAGCGGCGAAGGAGTGAACGTAGATTTCATTAAGAAAGTGCTTGCAGGAGTGCCGTTGGATCTTTACGTTGGAGGCGGAGTCAGAGACCTCAAGGATTTGTTTGAGTTGAATGATGCTGGCGTTTCAGGGGCTTTGGTGGCTACCGCTTTGCATTCTGGCAAAATCTCAATAGAGGACCTAAAGAAAAATGGGTTCCTATAATCTGGCTACTCCCGTTTTGCCAAACAAACAATTCCGCCAAACTGGGTCAGCCGTTTTCCAGCGGTTGACTCGGCACTTATAACTCTTGTTTTGACGCCTTTGTTTGCGGCAACCTGCATGAGCCTTTGAACCCGGTATCTTTGACGACTTTTCGAAAGGTACTCATCCGTAAGCATGAGGTATTCAGGCTTAGGCTTCCCTTCTGCTTGCGTTTCGAAGACGAAATGTTCTGCGTCTGGCAGAGAAAAAAGCACCAAATTTTCAGGTGAGTTTAGTTTTTTTTCGAGGATTTCGAGAAGGTTCTCTGCTTCTTCTGTTGTGGTTTCGTTGATTGATTGTTTGAAGGTGGCTGTTTTTGTGATGGTTGCAACTTGGGTTGGAGTGCTTGCTGAACCTGTGATGGTGGAAAATGTGGCTTTGTTGGTTCCTGAAAGAAGCCAGCTGTGATGTGCCTTAATGTGGTTTTGGAAGTTTTGCGCGTAGTTGGTTCTGGCCGGCGAAGCAATTATTATGCTTCTGATCCCTTCCTTCAGCGTTGGACGCAACGCGTTCACGATGGTTTCATGAAAACTGTAAAGTGTTTTTGGGTCACTTCTGTTACCGTTCAGAGGTATGGCCTGCTGTTGTTTGGCTACTTGGCTGAAAACATGCCAAAAAGCGGCGTGGTCGCTTTCGATTCCCACCAGAACTGCAACTGGGTATCCTCTTCGATAAGCTTTGCGCGACATCGTGTTCAGCTATTCCATTTGAAGTTTACTCTATTTAGGTTTCCTTTAGACTATGCATTCAAGGTAAGAACGGTACATTTATGAACATCACCAAACCGATTTTAAATGATGCACATGATAAAAGTTGACAGCAAACAAAGCTTAAATGATGAATTGAAGAAGAAGGAAAAAGTTCTTGCGCTTTTTTATGCTTCATGGTGTCCTTACTGCAGGAGTTTTGTCCCGGTTTTCCAAAAGAAAACAGTCAGCTTTGACAGTGGAGAAATCATTCATGTAGTGGTTGATGATTACGACAATGAGTTGTGGGATATCTATGATGTCGAGGCTGTTCCAACCGTTATATTTTTCGAAAATGGCAAGGTCTCTAAACGGCTTGACGGTAGATTTGGCGTGGGCTTAACTGAGAAGCAACTTGACAATTGGCTGAAAACGCTTTTATCATAAACGAACTGTTTGGTTTTAGATTCCTGATTACAATGAGTTATGAACAGCGAGATGAACAAGAAGGACTTATAATCTTAATCGTTGAATATACTGATGTGGATAATGCTGTTAATGATTTTTTGTGAAAGCAAGAATTGTTTGGTGGATTGATATGGAAAACTTTGAGAGATTAAGTAATAAAGTCCTCGTTGTAACCTGCTCCTGTGGCGTCGTATTCAAAACGTATGATCCGCAGAAAATGTACCATTCAAACAAGTGTAGGACAAATTACATTAAGAAAAGATGTGAAGCCAAGATAGTCCACAATAGGAAACTAAAGCAAAAGACACTTGGAGAGAAAACTAACGAGGGCGCGACATAATCTGTTGTTAATCGCTTTATAAGGAAGGTTGCGTAGTAAAGGGCAGTTGCAATGAATAAATGGTGATGTAAAATGTCTGAAAAATCTAAAATTGTTTTCGTAGGAAATAAAATGCCCATGGACTATGTTCTAGCGATTATCACAGGACTCTCAGCAGGCGATGGCAAAGAGATAACTTTGAAGGCTAGAGGACAAGCAATAACTACAGCTGTTGATGCAGCAGAAATAACGAGAAATCGCTTCATAAAAGACCTGAAAGTACACAAAATTCTGATCGGAACAGAAGAGATGCCGCCAAGAGAAGGCGAAACCAGAGCACGCATGGTATCAACAATTGAAATAATGCTTACAAAAGAGTAAGCGTTATCTCGAAACACGCGCTACCTTGCTTCCCTTTTCGCTCTTTTTAAAATTTTTTTATGCTTTTTAATCCATCGAATTCCTGCCTTTAATTGACGGTAGTGGGCGTCTGTTGACTTTATTGGACTTTTGTAGACGACAGTAGACTTTAGTAGACGATAGTAGACGCAACCTGCAGCTGATTCAAGCTTCTCTACAATAAAGCAACCAAAAACACAAACAAAAAAAATTGCCGGGATTTTCCACCCCAAATAACTCAAGCATCTTTATGGTTTTCGATGTTTTTATTTTTGGTGAATCGGTAGGGCCACCAGTTGAATTTCTGCGCTAAACCCATCAGTGAAGGCACGAAGAAAAGGATCACGATGGTTACGTCGATGAGGATTGCGGCGGCGACTGCAAGAGCAATCTCTTCAAGCACAGCGATGTTGGTTACCATCAAAGAAAGGAACACGGTTGCAAGGACCAAACCTAAGCCGAGGATTGTTACCCAGACTTTGTCGATGGCTTCCACTATTGCTTCGTTGTCTGTTTTGCCGTTGAGGACTTCCTCTCTTATGCGTGTTATGAAGAATATGTCATAGTCGATTCCGACCCCAAGCATGGTTACCACGACGAAGAGCGGCGCGAAGTCAAGGATGGGCAGGTTTAGAGCGTAGAAGAAAACGAAGGATATTATTGCTAATGAGAAAACGACGCTGCAGAGAATCGTAACTATCAAGCGAACCGGTGTAAACGCCGATTTTAGCTGGAAGAACAGAATCACATAGACGGCAGCTGCCAAAATTGCGACTACTTCAGGGATCAAGTTTGCCATAAAGGCTTGGCTATCGGAAGTGGACTGGGTTTCTCCCCCGTAGAAAATTTTCACTCCTGCCATCAGGGAGAGTTTGCCGATGTTCTTCTCCATTCCCTTCAGCGAGTTGACGGCGGCGGGGCTAAAGCCTGAAGCTGCCAGATTAACATTCACCACTGCAGTTTTGTTGTCTTTGCCGATGGTTGAGAACATTTGGCTTTCATACTGCTGCTGAATCGGCACGGACATATTATTGATCAAAACGTAGTTGAAGGCGCTCCCGTACGGTCTAGTTACGCCTGAGGCTCCTACGACGCCTTTGGAATCTGCGGCGGCTGCAGTGATGGCTTCAATTTGATTAAGCAGCGTCTGATTAAACTGGTTCTCTCCGTAAGTTATCGGCGTAGCGGTCGTTATGATGATTGATGACGGCGCTAAGGTTCCGCTTCCAAAATCGTTGGCTAAAGCTGTCAGTCCCTGGTTGCTTGGGAAGTTCGGAATCAGCTTCAGGAACTCCTCGCTTGTCGGAGTATTGTATATGACCGTAAAAGCGGTTAACGCTAAGATGCTGATAATTATGACAACGGGCACTTTCCGTTTAAGCGTGTTATAACCTAAACGTCTAAGGACGTTTTTGTTGGGATCAGACTTTGCTTTGATTTTCCCATTCAGCCCTGGCCAGAAGATTTTGTCGCCTAAGGCAATTTCCAAAGCAGGCAGCAACGTCAAAGACGCTGCAAGCAAGATTGCAACTCCTAAAGCTATTGCAGTTCCTACGTCGCTGAAGATGGGAACGTTTGCAACCGCCATGACGATGTAGGCTACGATGACGGTTATGCCTGCGGTCAGTACGGCTTGGCCTGCCCATTTGATGGAGATTCCGACGCTTTCTTCTATTGATTTGCCTTTCAGCCGCTCTTCCCTTGTGCGTCTAAGCTGCAAAACCGAGTAGTCCACAGCTAAACCCAACATGAGAAGTATGGTCAAGGTTGGGGTGAGGAAAGTGAGGTTCCCATGGCCAATTTTCACGAATCCCGCATAAATGGAGGCGAGCGCGACAGAAATCGAAACGCCCCCCAGAAATACAGGAATAAGAGCAGCCATCGGCGCCAAAAAAAGCAAGCCGACTATCAGGAGTGAGATTGCTATGCCGGGGCCCACGGTGACTTCTAAGGCGGGCAAGAATGCTTTTGCAACGTCAGACGTCAAAACTGCGCCGCCAGTCACGTAGACGGTTCCGTAGCTTTGAAGCCCAGCGTTTTGTACAGCGGCCTTCACTTGGGCAATTGTGTTGTCATCTGGGTTGGATGCGAAGTTGAAGACTATCATCATTGTGTTGTTTTGGGAGTTAACAAAGTTGCGTGTCAACGCGGAGGTTGGCGCAAATGGGTAGTTGGTGTAGGGTTGAGTTGCGATTTCGTTGTCGATGGCTCGGTTGATGTCGTTGGCTGTTGCATTTGGCGAAAGCGAGGAGAGTAGGCTGGCAAAAGAGGCGGTGTTTACGCTGAAGAGAGGCGAATTGGCGAAGGCAGTTTTGGTTGCGTTGGATGTTGATTCACAGGCAAGCTTCCATGTCTGCGCATTGGTCGGGGATGAGCCGAGGTCATAGGCGGAGTGCATTAGGTCAGAAACTGAAAATCCTGCATCTGCCGTTGACATGTTGCTGTAGCTTTTTTCTAAGAGGGTAATGGAGTAGTTTTCAATAGTGCTGTTTGACGGTGACTCGCCGAGACTGTACAATTCATTCACGACGCTTGAGGGTGAAGCGCCAAGTGAAGATGCCAGACTCGATGGAATGCTTGAAACCATGCTTGTAATCGTTAAGTTCTCAACTGCCGCAGGTTGGCTCCAGTCTGAAGGGGTTAGGCCCGAAGCGACGAGACCGATCATTTGGCTCGTTTGGGCATCAATCTCAGAGTTGCTCAAAAATCCAGTAACAGCTTGGCCGACGGCGTAATCTTCTCGATCAGAAACGGAAGTGCTGGCTGGAAGAGTCAAGTAGCTGGAGTTCCAAGCGTTGAAGAATGCAGTGTAGTACCCGATGGATTGGGCGTTGCCTCCGAAATTGCCGGTGACGCTCAACGTGGTTGCATTAGCTTGTGCGTTGGCATCATATGGATTTGTATCGCCATACCCGTTAAGCTGTTGCGATACGCCTTGCCAAACATTAACGAACGCCGATGGAACTCCCCACACCAGCTGGCTCGTTTGGTTGATGCCATCCTGTATTTGGAAAAGATTTCGGCTAAGCACCGACAGGTTTCCCGTTAACGAGTACAATCCTTGGTTGATTAGGACAATGTTTGGTTGAAGGGCAGCTGTCTGATTAATTATTATTGGCAGAGAGCCGTTGAGGACGTTTGCTTCATTGGTGTAGAGGCTCTGTTCGCCTGTGTAGTTGCCTACGTTTGAATTCTCAGATAGGGTTTGATTAAGCCCGAGAACAACCTGTCTTAGAGCGTCCGAGAAAACTGAAGCGTTCTGAACCACAACCAGAATAGTAGCGTCGCTGAGGTTGCCGTCGGGAAACTCTGTTCGGATTATGTTGGCTGCCCTAGCGGACATCGTATTGGATGGAGCGCCAAAACCGCCTGTCAGGTCGTAGGAGACCGATGAGAAGAAGCTTGGGATAAGGAAAAGCGAAAGCACCACTGCAACTACCCAAGCGACTATTACATACCTGTAACGTCTTCGAATAAAATGATTCAGTGAATCAAAAAACGACCTTGCCATCTAACCAGCTCTCATCAAACAAACCTTCCGAACCTACGTTTCACAGGTAAACATAGCATTTGCCGTCTCCGTCGTCTTTCTTAAGGATTTCCCATAATTCTACCCATAAACGATCAAAAGAAAACCATATGAAGAGAACGATTTTGGAATCTTGACTTATAGTATTGATTCTCAGTAACAAGTAAGCTGTTCGCTGGGTATTGACAAAATTTGGACTATTCGACTTAGAAAAAACAAGGCATATTTGAAGAAAAAAAAGCCCTTGACTTTCCGTCAATGCAAAAAACTTAAGTGTTTTACTTTAGCCACTCTTTGATTTCTGGTTTGTTTCTTTTTCCTTTGCCCTGTTTTGTTTTCGGGTGTCCCAAAATGAATGGCACCATCATCTGGCAGTTGTCAGGCACGCCGATTTTCTTGAGTATTTCCGGCTTGCTATTCAGCAAGTTGACGAATCCCATATAGCATGTTCCAAGCCCCAACTCATATGCCTTCAAAAACATGTTTTGGGCAGCAAGCACACTGTCAAGTAGGTTGAGGTTTTCCCATTGGTTGTCTTTTTCTGCGCATATCAGAATAAGCATGGGCGTGTCGTAGCAGATAACGTCTTGTTCAGTGGAATACTGCTTAGCCAGCGGAGGCATGTTTTGCCTAACTAAAACTTTTGTTTCCTCAGAGACGAGCTGGATTACCTTCTTGTTTTCGATGATTACGAACCTCCAAGGCTGCCTGTTCATTCCTGAGGGCGCCCAGGTGCCTGCTTCCAATATCGCTTGGACTTGCTCTTTTGACACGGGTTCATCGGTATAGCTTCTGACGCTTCTTCTACCTTTAATACAATCATCAAGTTCCATAACCAAACCCCAAAAGTAACAATGAGAATTCAAATATAAACTTGGTTAACTTGTAAAAGCAAACCATCTATGCATATTGAGCTTGATTAGTTACGCGCTCTTTTTGTTAAGTGCGCTTAACATCAAGCACTCGGCCAATGCATTCCAACGTCGCGCAATCCAAAGGGAGCTTTGTTTTCTGTAATGTTGTGATTTTAGAAATATCGCTTATATGCGTTTTAACGGTTTGCCTGCATTAGAAGAGAAGAAACGTTGGAGAAGGAGAGGCTTCGATCCCGCTTCCGCGAAGAAAGGAAGAAGAAGCTAAAGTTCGGGCTTTGTTTGCTTGCCACAGCGATAGGAGGAGTGTAGCGTGCATAAACGCGGTTGGGGAACTATAACGATAGATATCTTAGAGGCGACTTTGGCTCCTCAGAAAAAAATGAGAATAATGTACAGGGCTAATTTGAATTATGCTCGTTTTAACAAGTACTTTTGTGATTTCCTGAACAAAGGCTTTATCGAGAAAACCTCTGATCCTGACGGAAAGGTTTGCTATCGTATTTCTCAACGAGGCAAGACTCTGTTGACGGCGCTAAAGAAAGCGAATGAACTTGCCCTTTCCGACTCACTCTAAGCATTTTTGAATACTTCATAGATTTATCGCGTTAATTCATAGCAACCTCTGATTCGATTTTGCATTCTTGCTGATCTGGAAAATTTCAACTTTGATGGTTTTTCAGACCGAAGGTTTGCGTGTTACTATGGTTCAATTTCGTCTGGAAGAAGGTCTTGCCATTTGGGATCAATTTTGATTCGCTGGGCTTCACTGTCGTAGGAGATAATGCCGTGGTTGGACAGGAACTGTGAGAATTCGGTCAGTTTGTCTGTTTTCACGTGGATTTGGTCTGATAGGTTGGTTAAGGTGTGCCATTTTCCGTCTTTGAGAATTTTGAAGAATTTTTCATTCGCCAAGGGTCTTCTCAGCTCAATATGAGTGAAAGTGCATTTAAATCTGGCAGAACACAAGATACAGGCTTAGCCTGACTTGTTTTCTGTATTTTTCGGTCCTGTCTTTGTAAAGCAATTGGTAAATGCATAGTACTTTTGGTCTATACCTGTGAGGTCTACCTATTAGACTATGTTCTTTGGACTCTACTTCTGGTTCTGCGTGTTTTATATCGTCTGAAGGCGATGTTCTTGATTAATGAAGTTCGAGTTCTTGGTATGTTCTGCTCCGGATCACGGAGGGATGCAATAGTGGTAACGATAGTTGATGCTGAAGCTCCAAGGATTGATGTAGAGAAAGTTAAGGAGGAGTGGCGTTTGCTTTGGCGGGGGTATATCGACGATAAGGTTCGGGCAGAAGGCGTGGCGGATCGGAGTTTTTCTTTGTTGGCTGTGGAGCGGGGCACTGTGATTGTTGCCACGAGAGATTTTAAAGCGTTAAATTTGAAGGATATTTTGCGTTCTTACAATGTTCAGAATGTTAAGCAGGTTGCGGGTCCGTATCCTTCAGAGGGTGGATGGGCAAAGTTTGCTAAAACTGTTTTGAACAAGCAGGTCCGCGCTCAAAAATTTAGGGCTGAGGCTTTGCCTGACCGCCATGGGAAAAACAGGCAGCTTAAGAAGGGCGGCAGAGGCTGGCTGCATCAGTGAGAAAGTAAATCCCGTTTTCGGAAGAATTTCTTGTCTTTGTGAATTTTGTTTTTGGTTTAGTACTGTAGGTTGAGGTGTTGTTTTGCTGTTGAAAAATAAAAGAACGACGAATAAGAATCGTGGCCGTTTGGACATCGTGCGGGACGTGCTTTCTATTGCGTCGGTTAAAGTCCGTAAGACAAGGATTATGTATGGGGCTAACTTGAGTTTTGTTCAATTGGAGAGGTATTTGTCGCTTCTTCAGGGAAGCGGTCTTTTGGTGCACGATGGTGATTCTGGTTATTTGGTTACTGAGAGGGGGATAAAGTTTCTTCAGCTCTATAATGGCTGCCTAGAGCAATCTATGCGTTTGAAGGGGGAAGTCGAGAAGAACAGTGAAGATATGCTGCGGCTTGAGAACATGTGTTTCAGCAATAAGAGCGGAACTAAGCAAATGGGAAATAGAAAAGATGATCTCAAGTAATGTCCGAGCTTAATGATTTTTTCCTGTCTCATGCATCATAATAGCGTGTCAACGCTGCAGGTGTGAAATTATGTCCAAACTCAGAAACATACAGAACAACGTTCGCAAGTACACTTGGAAGCGGCTAGTTTGGAACGCCGTTATCGTAGCTTTGTCCCTTGGAACGGCAAGCATTGGAGCCAAGCTTGCAGCGTTTTGGAATCATTGGGTGTATTTTCCGTGGTGGCCTAACATCGCTGACAGTTCACTCTTAATCATTGCGGGCGTCTCCCTGCTTGCGTACATGCTGCGGGATTTGACGAGGGATTAGACTCTCGCACGCTAATCCGCAGTTGGCGTTTCGCCGCCGAGACACAATTGAGGAGGCGAAAAAAGAACAGGAAAAGAGAAGGAGAAATGACAAACAAGAAACATTAGGATGAAAAAATGAAGAAACTACAAATCCTAATAATAGCATTTCTAATTGCGTTATCAATCTGCGCATACGCGAATATGCAAGTCAGAGCAGCAAGCAATCTGTCTCAATTTGTCTTCAGCTCGATTAGCAGTCCAAAAACCGCAGGTACTGCCTTCAGCATAACCATAACAGCTAAAGATTCAAGCGGCAACACAGTGACGAGCTATACTGGAACAAACACTCTAACGGTGTCTTCAGGAACTATAAGTCCAACAAGCACAACCGCGTTCGCATCAGGAGTCTGGACAGGCCAAGTAACGCTCTCACAAGCAGGAACAGGCATTTCAATCTCAACTAGTGGCGGCGGCCAATCTGGAAAAAGCAACACATTTACAGTTAATCCCGCCGCTCTTGACCACTTCATCTTCAATACTGTTAACAGTCCACAAACCGCAGCTAAATCTTTCAGCGTAACAATAACGGCTAAAGATTCCAACGGCAACACAGTGACCACTTATACTGGAACTAACGCTTTAACGGTGTCTTCAGGAACGATAAGCCCAACAAGTACTTCTGCATTTGTGGCTGGTGTTTGGACTGGTTCAGTATCACTGTCTGCATCTGGTTCAGGAATTACTATTGGTACATCGGGTTCTTCAAAGTCTGGAACGAGCAATTTATTCACTGTTAATGCGGGTGCTCTTGATCATTTCGTTTTTAACAATATTGGCACACAGATAGCGGGTACTTCTTTCAGCATAACCATTACTGCTAAAGATTCGAGTGGCAACACGGTTACAAGTTATACTGGAACTAACACTCTGTCTGTCTCTTTAGGAAACATAAGTCCGACAAGCACAGGGGCGTTCTCATCGGGCATATGGACGGGTTCAGTATCGCTTTCTGTGTCTGGTTCAGGAATTACAGTCGGTACTTCTGGTTCTTCAAAGTCTGGAACGAGCAATTCATTCACAGTTAATTCAGAGGCTCTTGACCACTTCGTCTTAAATGCTGTTAGCAGTCCACAGACTGCAGGTTCTGCTTTTAGTATAACGATAACGGCCAAAGCTTCAAACGGCAACACATTTACAAGTTATACTGGTACGCCAACTTTGAGTGTTTCAACTGGAACTATAAGTCCAACTATCTCAGGCGCTTTTTCGAGCGGCGTTTGGACTGGTATGATTACCCTGAGTTCGGGTTCAAGTTCAGGAGTTACTATTACGGCTACTGATGGCACTCATACTGGGACGAGTAACTCGGTTACAGTTAATCCTGGTATTGCTACTCACTTGGTTGTTTCAAGTGGAGCTTCTCCAGTTGCTGGTATTGCTTTCTCCGTCACTGTTATTGCTGAGGATATGTACGGGAATACAGCTACGGCTTATGCGGGGACGGTCGCTATTACTTCAAGTGACAACAAAGCGGTTTTGCCTGCAAATGCTGTCCTAACAAGCGGTATTGGCTCTTTCACAATAACTTTTGAAACGGCTGGTTCGCAATCGATTACAACCAAGGATACTGCGACTAGCTCGATTACTGGTTTCCAGACTGGCATAACCGTGACTCATGCCGCTTCAGTTGCTAATATTGCGATTTCTCCTGTTGGTTCATCGGTTACGGCGGGATTATCAAAGACTTATTCGGCTACGGCTTCTGACGCGTATGGTAACAGTTGGGATGTAACTTCTTCAACGACTTGGAACATAAGCTTTGGCGCCGGAGGTTCATGGATCGGCAACGTTTACACTTCTGCGACTGCCGGTTCCTGGAATGTTTCGGGCACTTATGCTTCCACCGCGTACACAACTGTTTTAACGGTTAATCCGGCCGCTCTGGATCACTTCGTCTTTAATACTGTAGCGAATCAGACTACCGGTTCTGCTTTCAACACAACGGTCACAGCTCTTGATGTTTATGAAAACACAGTTTCAGGCTATATTGGTACGCCATCTTTGACGTATTCTGCTGGAATAATTAGCCCAAGCAATATGACCACATTCGTTGGCGGTGTTGGTGTAACTTCAGTTATGTTGACTACTGCAGGTTCAGGCGTTACAATTGCGGCTACTGACGGCAGTCATTCTGGAACAAGTAACTCGTTTACAGTGAATCCCACTATTTCTGCTTCCGTTGGAGTCAATGGGACTATCAGTCCGAATGGATGTGTTTCTGTCAACTATGGCAGCAGTCAAAGCTTCAATATAACAGCGAGTGCTGGATGCCAAATTACCGATGTTATTGCTGATAATGTTTCTCTGGGTGCAATTTCATCTTACACCTTTACCGATGTCCAGGCTGCTCACACAATTTCTGCCAACTTCTCAATTAACACGTTTAATATTACTGCTTCTGCTGGAGCCGGTGGTTCTATCAGCCCAAATGGATACGTAAGCGTTAACTATGGTGACAATCAAACCTTCAATATAACAGCAAACACTGGTTTTTACATTTTTGACGTCGCAGTGAATGGAAGCTCAGTTGGCGCTGTCAGCTCCTATACCTTCACCAATGTTCAGGCTTCAAACACCCTTACAGCAACGTTTGCACCAACACCGACGCCATCACCCTCACCAACGCCATCACCCTCACCAATTGCCACCCCCTTACCTGCACCTACTGCAATACCTAAACCTACAACCACTCCAGCACCAACGCCAACACCTACACCAACTCCGTCAGCAACAACCGTGCAAGCCACGACAGGTAGAGGCACAACAGTTGACCTCACAATCGGCGGAAACGTAACCAGCTCACAGATATCAAACGTCACAATCACATCATATCAACCCACCAAAACAACCACAGTATCCTTCACAATAACAGAACCAAACGGAGCAACAGGCCTTGGCAACATGACTATTCCAAAAACCGCCATATATTCCGGCACAAACCCAGTAATATACATAAACGGCCAGCAGGCTCCAAACCAGGGATACACACAAGACGCCAATAACTTCCACGTATGGTACAAAACAAGCTTTGACACAAATATCGAAAATGGAGTTTCACAGGTGACAGTAAAATTCTTAGCACCTTCAACGTCGCCAGCAACATCAATAGAACCTGTACTTGCCATCGCCATAACAGTCCCCGAAATCATTTTAGTCTACACAGTAATAGCCGTCAGACGTTTAAGACGAAAACCTGACAACCTTTAACCAAACCCCAAATTGAGTTGTGTTCAAGTGGCCAAAGAAGGAGTGCAAGGTTCAGGTTCGATTCAGATTATTATAGCTGCGCTGAACGAGGAACAAGGCATAGGCCTCACCATATCCGAGCTGAACAAAACCCTGAAGAATCCTCGGATTTTGGTTGTAGACGGCAAAAGCACTGATCGAACCGTCGAGATAGCTAAGAATATGGGTGCCAACGTTGTTTGCCAGGATGGATTAGGCAAGGGCGATGCGTTAGCGAAGGCGATTGCTCATTCGGATTTAACGGTTGATTACGTAGTCATTACAGATGCAGATTATACGTACCCAGCTGAACACGTTCCTGAAATGATTCGGGTACTTGAGAAAAATCCTGAAGTGGGTATGGTGTGCGGTAACCGGTTCAGTGGTTACGTAGACCTAAAGGGGTTGAGTTACTTTTTTTACCTTGGTAACCGAGTCATAGCTTTTACTCAAAACGTTCTAAACGGCGTCTGGCTGGCTGATCCGCTGACAGGGTTGCGGGTAGTGCGCGCGGAAATTCTTAGAAACTGGAAAGTGAAATCTAAAGGCTTTGACGTTGAAGTGGAACTCAATATCAAAGTGAAACGGGAAGGCTTTGGCATCGCGGAAGTACCAATTAAATACCGCGAAAGATTAGGCGAGAAGAAACTAGGAGTTAAGCACGGCGCCGAAATTTTGAGACGCATATTGTTAGAATCAACGTACTAAACGCTTTTTTCTGTTGAAAAAATCCGAAAAAATGTTTTTGCCAAAACTTCTTTTTGTGTGGTGAGTTAAGCAGTAGAAGGCAAGTAGACGGATGTCTTGGATGGTGCTTTCGAGCAGGCGAGTATGACTTCCAGATTCTTAGAAATCAGGTCTGCGTTTTCAACCAGAAGATGTTCCGAACCAGTCTGCCGATATTTTTCTTCTATTTCATCAACTTTATTGAAAAGAAGCTTCTCTGCTTCAGAGAAAGAATTAAAATCAATCTTTATCCCAAGGTTAATTGGATCAGCTAATTGTTTAGTCAAGTTGTTTACTCTATTGTCTATTTCCCAAGGTTTCAAGCTACAAATACCCCCTTAGCAGCCTTTTGCTCCAAAACTCTGAGCCGATTCACAAGGTCGGGTAAAACTAATGTTTCAAACATTAAAGAATTCACCTTTATCATCGTGTTTAACGCACCCAACTGAACCAACGGGCTAGGCGAAGAGAGCACACGCAGACTATTTTTTGGGAAACCAAACTTCGCATTATCCAGTCTGCCATTATTTCAAGTAACTTTTCTATAATTCTAATTCCCAAACATGCTGGGCACGCCGCCTCCGCCTAAGGGAACATTTTCTGTGAGTTTGCTGAAAGCTCCACTTGTGGCATCTACTATATCGTCATGAGCGCCGTAAGGAAACAGCTCAAACTCCTCAAGAAAATCCCGATTCCAAAGACCTTTAACGAGCTTGACATTTCCCTGCTCAGCATGGCTACTTAACGGATTAGCCCTTAACTCTTTCGAACCAGTGACTTTTACACCTCTAAAACTAAATCCCAACAAAACTCTACGAGCGTAATTATCTATGTCGTTTACTCCAGCGCTTCCAGGCTCCTGCTCCATAAAAATGTCAACCCCCTCACCATCAATCTCCGCTACCTGCCGAATACTGGATTCGTTGAGTTGCGGTTTCCCACGAAACCTCACTACATCTAAAACGCAAAAGACTCCCTTGGCCATTGTCGCTTTTACTCCCACGGTCCAGTCGGGATCCTTACCTTTCTTTGGCTCTGTAGACGCCTTATCCCAATACCGCACAATACGGTATCCAACTGGATAATCATCAACAATCTGAAACCATCCACGCTGAAACTTGCAACCTTCCGGATTTATCTCCCAATCTCCATTCAGAATCTGCGCTCGGGTTACTGGATCCAACTTCATCAAATTCTTCATGTAACCTTCCTGATCAAGCATTGGGTTGTCACACAATTTGGCAGGAATAAACACTCGACCGTCAACATCCATTGCTTCACCTACGAACCTTTGTTTAACCCAACCATGACCTACATCTCCAGGATTGGAGGCACTGCGCATCCGCAAAGGAACATTCAGATTCTTAGGTTTTCTTAGTCGACTAAACAGAAACAAATACTGCTTTTCATCCCATTGGGTAAGCTCATCTACACCTATATACTGAAACTGTGCACTGCGATAACGCTGCTCATCCCCCATATTCTCACAATAACCGAAAACAATCCGACTCCCAGAAGGAAAAACAAACGTGCCATTTTTTGAGTCAAATCTTGCCCTTGTGCCATCTAACCATTGATGCGCCAGATCCATCAATGAACCGGGCAAACTAAGATCCGTGATTCTTCTTCTCAATAACAGGGCATCATATCCTGGCTGGCCCACATACTGAAGAGCCGCTGCTAGCAGGGCAACAGATTTTCCTCCTCCACAAGCACCCCCATAAAAAACCTCTTGATCCTCACATATCAAAAACTCAGCTTGGGGAGACCGCCCATCCTCCGTTAATTGGGGTTTCCATTTTATATATGGATTATCGAGTACCGTTTTTTCATATTTTTTCCACATCGCCTCTTCATCTAAGGCAAACTGAGGATCCTGCTTTTCATGCGCTAGCATGTATGTCCTAAACCATCTTCTAAAGCTCTCTTCATCAACGATGCAGTTCGCATTATTTTGCGTCGAACCCCGGAATTCTTCGTCTGATAGCTTCCTCTGGAAATTTGCGTTCGCCTCACCTATTTCTCTCTCCAAGGCATCTAATCTTTTTTCAAAAGGCTTAAACCCCTTCATCTTCACTTCACCTCACATTTTTTTCTCTGACTCCGATAATTGTAGCCTAGCTGTGAAATATACTGCAGAGAAACGGTTATTCGGTTTCTACTGAGGCTGCTTCTTATTTCATTGTTTATTCTTGAGTTTCCTTTTCCTTTGCTTGCGTGACCAAAACGGGTTACTTTCCAATTGTTCATACTGCCGTGGACAATTTGGGGATTGCTTGTTAGTATGTAGAAGGGCATTTTTGTTTGAGAAACATAGAGCTCTGCAATAAAATTTAGGAAACGCTTTCCAACGCCTATCCCTTGGTAATCGGGCAAAACTACAAGCCTTGAAACGCGGTAGTACCTTGCTCTCATGTGAATATGCACTATGGCGATAAACGCTATTGGTTTATCTTTGTGTACTGCAACGTAACATCGCGCGGTTGAAGGAAGGGAACCGTTCAGATAGTGATATTGCCGAAACATCTTCCAAAGGTTAGGGCCGCACCGATAAACTTTGAGTTCAACGGACGGCCGAGTTCTTTTTTTCGGCTAAACTCCATCGTGTCTGTGCAGAAAACCCAGTCTGGATCTAACCAGTCAACAACATCATAGTGGCAAGTTACCGCAACAAACTTCTTTTTTGACCTTCGAACAGCTTTACTGATCGCAAAGGCACTGACCTTAGCTACTTCTCTGTCAACTACACTTGTAAACTCATCAAAGACAATAACTGGCTTATCCAAACAGAGGGCACGGGCAATATCAACACGCATCTTTTCACCCTGGCTTAGGCAATCATAGCTTTTGAGCCAATCTGGTGGCGAAGCAAAACCAACACTGCAAAGAGCCCTTGTGATTTCACCAGTTTCTAGGTTTGCTGGAAAATCATCTAAGACACATTTATGCTTATACTCAAAACCTGTTATGTATGCATCTGGCAAAAGCTGTTTAGCTATGCTTGTCTTGCCTGACCCACTACGTCCAACAATAGCTCCTACTTGCCAATCATCCTCTTCAATAGGTATTGAGCCCTTGAAATGCTTCTCCAATTCAACGTCACAGAGCGTATAGCTTCCAACAACGCTTTGTGCCCTGAAACTGTCGGCTTGATCCCAACGTTTTACAATGTCAAAATCCGTAGCTTGTATCCCTCCACCTTGAGCTTTTCATAAGTTTGCTTTTGGTATTCTTCATCTTTGCATTCGATAATGATCTCGTATGTTTCCGGTATTGTAACAGATAGTTCTTGTTCGAGCATTTCTTCTGGTAACTTTTCGCCAACAGCAGCAAGCAGAGCTTGTAGCCCGTCCTTTTCTCCCTCCTCGATAATCCGCATAAATTCGGCAGCGTCAAGCTCCTTGTCATGTTTGCCCTTGAGTTTATTTAGTATCTGCCTTAGCATTCGTCTGTCGACGTCGCTGACGGGGAGACGTAGAACCGGTACCCAAAACTCGTTGTGTTTTAGGCACACTTCAGCGCGTTGTTCGCCATCCACAAATACGCCTTCTTTGTTGGCTATTATTGGGTGGGTCCAACCATACTTTTTTAAGCTTTGCCAAACTTGGTCTTGCTGCTTTATGGTCATCCTATTTGGGTTGTTCTGGTCCGAATTTAGAGCTCTTACGTCCTCGAGCAATGGCAAATAGGGATCGGGAACATTAATCGTTGTTTTTTTCTCCATCAACTATTATCTCCTTTTAAACTTCCTTTGCCGATTTTATCCTCAAGAGCTGAAATTCTATGGAGTATTTCTGGCGCGATTGCAGAGTCGCTTAAATGAGAATTTGTCTTTACCATTAGGTTTAGAGCTGCAAGTTGTACGTATGGGTCGGTTGAAGACATCGCACGTTTGGCAGCTTGACTGTAGATTTCCTCGAACCGATTTAAGACCTTTAACGATGTGTGTTCTGTCCTTGTTGCACCTTGCAGGGAACGTTGCCATTTCTCTCTTGTTTCGAAATCGTTGTATATTGTGCGTTGAGTGCAGTGATACTTTTGACTTAGCTGGATTACAATTTCAACTCGATTGATCCCTAATCCTTCGAGTTTTAATAGTTCCAAGCGCCTCTTAATTACGTCCATTGTATTTCATCTCCGCTTCTTTGCCTTCTAACAATTGTTCTTAGATTTCCAAAACTTAGTAACAAAAAAAAAACTTTATAAATGATTTTGTAGTAACTTAAGTTGGGTTAAGTTAAATGACTTTACTTACTAAACCAACAAAACAATTACCAGAAAAAGCAGTTGAAATCTTAAAACTGCTTTCCAAAAACCGAAAACTACAAACTTTCACTGAATTGGAAAAAGCCTCAGGCTTCACACCACCAACAATTTCTAGTATCCTAAAACAACTACAAATAGAAAAAATGATAATTAGAAATGTTATGACAAGAAAATATGAAATTGGCAAAAAGGGTCTTGATTGGCTGCAAAAAAATACCGTGGCCGACAACATCAGAAATGGCTTAGTTGTTGAGAATCCAGAGGCTTCTCCTCCTGTTAATTCCATCGTAGCTATTGACATTCCTAATATTACAGAAGCGCAGCGAAGAGTGTTTATGAAGGGAACTCCAATTGTGGCAGCCGCTAGCTTTGATCAATTCTTCTTTGGCTTGCAAAAAATGTCAGATAGTCAAAAAATGCCGGACACTGGACGCGTCTATTATACTGCTTCAATAGATGTCAAACAAACAATAGCATGGCTCAAAAGCGAAGAAGGCAAAGAATACATAAAAAACAAACAAACATAGAGAATCAACTTTACTATATCTTTATAAAAAACCTAGCAGAATACCTGCCGCGTTAGCGGCAGGATGAATGCGTCCAACCCGCAGTTCTATTAGTTCTACCAAACGATAGGTTTGTCACCATTAGACAAGGAGGTGATAGA
>JBEKPM010000005.1:0-37625 GCA_049520735.1 Bathyarchaeia archaeon
GACCTTAAATGGCGCTACAAAGCGTTTATGCCTCTCATCGCCGCCCTGCCCCTCATATACTATGCCCAATCGATAGGCGCCAGAACAACTTTGTTCCTACCGTACATCGCATCATTTCATCTAGGCGCAATTTACTTCTACGTCATAATTCCAGTTATCGTAATGATAGTCACCAACGCGGTGAACATGCTTGGCGGGTTAAACGGTTTAGAAACAATATGCCCCGCAATAGTGATAGTCGGTTTGATGGCTCTTTCGTCGTCCTATTTACTGATGGTCGGGCCCCTGCTGTTCTGGCTGGTGCTTGCGTACTTCAATTTTCAAGGAAAAATCTTCGTGGGAAACTCGGGCTCATTTGCCATAGGCCTTACCATAGCGTCATTCGCCGTAATTTCCGATTTGAAGCTGAGTTTACTCATAGCTATCTTGCCCTACATCTTCAATTCGTCATTAATACTGCTCGCGATTTTCTTCACACGGCAAAAAGCCAAAGTTATCTTTGACGGAAACAAACTCTGCTCTGAACACAGAAGAAGCCTCATCACACTAATAACTTATCATCGTCCACTAAGCGAGAAACAAGCCGTAAGAATAATAGCTTTAATTGTTGCAGTTTTCACTGTGCTCGCGGTTGCTAGCCAACTTTATTGATTAAGCAAGGAAGCTTTCAAGCTTCGTTAACCCAATGATTTCATCAAAACTTAAGCCCAACGCATCAAGGACTTGATCAAAGGTAGCCTGCAGATAAGCAACGTATTTGTCAACGTCAACCTCGTTCCTCGACGTCAACTCAACGGGCTTCACACCCGAATTAAAATCATCCGATGAACTGCGAGACGAGGACTTTATGACCTTAACAAAACTAATCAAATCACCCGCCCTGAGGTCTTTGCCGCTCTTCTGAAGAATCCGCGCAGCCTTAACATGCTGAGGCGTAGTCTTGGTGTAGCTTGCTAGTTCGTCGCCTAACACCACGTGGAAGGCAAGCTCGTTTATATCAGTCCAATCCCGACGTTTCAGCCGCGAGTAACGTTCACGGATAATTTCGGCAATCTCTTTTCTGGCTTTCTCGAAGTCGGCTGGCGTTTTGACTCTTGCAAGCGTATCCTTCATATTGTTGAAAGCTTGTTTGATAAAAAATGGGGTATGCTTCTTCTTCCCCGTTAAGCCTTTAACGTCAACCGATCCGTCCTCCAAAACACCAAGGTAGTTTTTCTTGCGTGAACTGAAAACCGCGTACCGGTAGACTTTGTCAACGTCTATGCCCATGTGCAATTCATGTTCTGTAAAGTTGACGACATCTTCAATCTGCTCTTTTGTGGGGTTTTTGAGGAAGAGGCTGTCTGTGTCTCCGTAAAGAACCTTGATACCTACTGACTCGGCGTGTTTGAGTATTTGGGTGATGGAGTAACGGCCGATGGCTGCGGTTGCTTCAGCTACGGGTGGGCAGTAAAGGTCGAAGCTGTCGGCGCCGAACACTCCATAACTTGCGTTCAAAATGACTTTGAGTGCTCCCTGTGTGATGCCATACCAGCTCCTGAGTTCAGGAGGCAAGGTTTTGTCTTTGGCTCGGCTTTTATACCATTTTACACGCAAATCTCTAAGTGAACCTATAAGCAAGCTTTCGAGTGCCCTTTTTTCAGTGCAGACCCAGTGCGAAGTGTCAGGGATGCTATGTTCTTTGCATCCAGGATGATTGCAGCGTATAGATTGGTAGCCTAGATTCCAGACTTTGATGATTGAAGGATATAGGCTGGGAAAGTCCATAACTGCAACGTTAAAGTGAACACCTGGGGTTGGCTCAACAACTATGGCGCCCTTGTATTTTTTGCCCTTGATAACGGCCGTTGTTGATGTTTTGCCCTTCTTAGTCAGGATGTCTTCTGCGTTTGGAATTAGGATGTTTCGTTTGCGGTGTTCTCTGTGCATGAAGTTGCGTATCCATCGGCTTACTCCTTGTCGGCTGACATCTTCCATCGGCATGCTTGCAATACGTGCCAGAACAAGAATCAGTTTCATCGCTGAATCGTTGTCGAAACTTGTTAGTTTGTAAGTGATTTCCGAGTCTCTCAGGCAGTAGGCGGCTAGTTCAGAGTAGTTCAAGTCTCCGAACGCTTTTTCTAAATGAATCTTTTGCTCGCCCAAGAGAGCGTTGCCTACATCGTCAAGGCTTACGTCTTTATAGCGGTTGCCGTAGGCATAAATTTGCACGGAACGATTGAAGAAGAACTTGTAGAGGTCAATGTGGACACCGTATTTAAGTAGGCAAACCCTGTCTCCAACTACTATCGGGATTTCATTTAGCTTTATTCCTTTTTTTAACGCTCGATTACTGAGGTAGCGTAAGTCAAAGTCATCACCGTTAAAAGTCAAAATGAATGGGTAATCCCAAAGAACCTCGAATGTTTTTTTGAGCAGTTCCTCCTCTGTCTCGCAATACTCTACCTCAATATCTTTCGTGAGGTGAGGGATACCTTCTCTCATGCCTTCTCGTTTCAGAACGAGAACTCTTTTTTCGCCGTCTGAACTATACACTGACACGGCGATTACTTGTCCTTCCGCTTTCTCCGGGTCAGGCATCCTCGTTGCTATTGGTGATAGAACTTCGATGTCTATGGCTGCCCTGCGGAACTTTGGCGCCGGATATTCTAGCAGTTTTGCCCACATTTCAGCATAACTGCGTTCTTCTTCAGAACAGTCTTTGAACAGTGCCCTTATCAAGTTTAGGTTATTTTTTGCTTCTTCAACCACTTTTTCAACAAGAGCGCCGTCTTTAATCTCGTAAATCATGCCGGGCAAAAACTGGCGGTCATAAATGTATGATTGATAGTATTTTATGCTTGATTCCCAGACTTTGATATCTTCCCTTGCAATTGGCAAATCAGAAACTTTCGGAAATTCTGAAGGAATAATGTCTCTTATGGTGCCGTATGGTTTGCCTCCGATGGCTAATGGATCGTCTGTAACGATTTTTGATACCTGAATTTCATGGTCTTCAAAAGGATCCAATTTCTTGCATGTTTCTATATGGTTAAAGCCTTCATGTTTGATCACACGCTCGATCTTTTCCAAGTCAACCTTAGACAAATTAGTTAAACAGTAGGGTTTGTGTCCCGTGTTGTCATACCAAAAATAAATCTGCTCTGACTCTGGCTCGTAAAGTTTGACGAACGCCTTTCTTAGACGCCCATCGTAAGATGCTGAGACAAAATAAGATGCGGGAAGATTCTGCGGAGCAACAGGCGGAAAACTGCGAGAGGTCTTCTTTTTCTTTTTGGCTTCCAAATCATTAAGAACTTCAGGTGGCGTAGCAACTTCCGCCTTAGCCTCTTGCTTTGGCAGAAGCTTAGCTGGTTCGCTAATGCAGTAGTCTAAGAGTGTTCGCGCCATCCCATTTGACCTTACCCTGTCTATGCGCATATGAGACTAAAATCTTTAGTGACTACAAAACAAAGTTTTGACCTTTTGAGTTGTGGGTGAAAAACTGCGGGAAGATCGCTTGTTTCTATGGGATTTTCAATGCACTTTTTGAGCTGGGTTCATGCTTTCCGTAAATGTGGGTGCCAAATGATTTTTTGTCCTCAAAGATTTTGTCACATTCAGGGCACATGTATTGCCCTGCTTTTGTTTTAGGGGTGATTTTGCGCTTAGTCATTTGACTCATCAATTTACTTCTTTTAACACCAGAAGGGCAAGGAGGTATGAACCGCGGTGTACATTCCAAGTTACACACTCACTCAACCACCCCATTTCTGCTCCATCTTTGTGTTTGTTTTAGTTGTAAAATGTGCCACACTGTGAGTGTAGGCGACTTATGGTTAGGGCTTGGGTCTGATTATACTAATCCGCTTCTAAAACATTAGGAAAAAGAGGCGGCCAAAACCTCGGCTATCAGCGCTTACTTAATGGTTTAACCTCAACATCTATTGGCAGCAACGAAAGTTTCCGATTGCATTTCGGGCATTTCCCGCCATTTTGAGAAATAACCTCGTCCGGCGGCTTAAGCTCAGATCCTTCATACAAAACATGATTGCACCCATGGCAAATAACGCGCTGCGGCATCCAATTCCCCAGCTAATACACGGTCATGGAATATTTATTGGTTACTAAAAATACGATTCACCATTTTGGTTAACACTTTGAAGTTTGCTATATTGCAAACCTTTATTTCAAGAATGGATATTTTGTGACTTAGCGTCGCGGGTTAATCTGGTCATGGGAAAGTATACGTTAATTATCACTGAGAAGCCTGATGCCGCCAGCAGAATAGCTGCGGCTTTGGATGTTGAGGGGCGCGGAAAAAGAAATGTTGACAGCGGCGTCCCTTACTTTCAGGCTTACCGTGACGGGGACTTGGTTGTTGTTTCAGCCCTTGGGCATTTATATACTGTGGCAGGTAAGAAAAAAACTCACGGCGGCTTTCCCGTTTTTGATTATGAATGGGTTCCGCGGTACTTGGCTGAAAAGGGCGCCCAGAGAATTCGGGGTTGGCTCAAAGTTATCGCTAAACTGGCGGAGGATGCTGATGGCTTCGTTGACGCATGCGACTACGATATTGAGGGCAGTCTCATTGGCTATTGCATCCTCAAGTACACCTGCGGAGGCAAAGACCAAAATGCTAAACGTATGAAATACTCCACTCTCACGCGCGATGAGTTGCAAGAATCATACAATCACTTACTGCCGCATTTGGATTTCGCTTTGGTTCAATCGGGGTTGGCGAGGCATGAAGTGGACTGGCTTTACGGCATAAACCTTTCAAGAGCCTTAACGGCAGCAGTGAAAAAAACCAGCGGGCAATACGTAGTGCTCAGCACTGGACGAGTTCAGGGACCCACTCTAAAGTTTCTGGAAGAGCGAGAAAAAACAATTGGGTGTTTTGTGCCAGCGCCGTACTGGACCCTGACTGCCAAAATAATTGTCGGCGATGTTGCGTTAGACGCGGAATACGAAAAGATTTTGGAGAGCAAGCAAGAAGCTAGGCGGATCATGGCTGAATGCAAAACAGCCATGGGTGAAATGGAATCGGTTGCTATAGAAGGGTTTGTTGTGCAGCCGCCTTTTCCTTTTGATTTAGGTGCACTACAAAGTGAAGCGTACCGACTCTTCAAGTACTCGCCCGCGCGGACTTCAATCATAGCGCAGCAATTGTACCTGAACGCTTTAATCTCCTACCCGAGGACAAGCAGCCAAAAGCTTCCGCCTACAATAGGTTACAAAGCTATACTAGGAAAGCTGGCTAAAATCTCTATTTACAGGAAACAGGCTTCTGAGTTGCAATCCAAGCCATCTTTGAAACCGAACCAAGGGCCACGGTTTGATTCTGCGCATCCAGCAATTTACCCGACGGGAGATTCTCTTGGGAAACCCCTCGGGGCAGCTGAAAGAAACGTTTTTGACCTTATCGTACGCAGATTCATGGCCGCGTTCGATGAACCTGCCCTTCGCCAAAGCACAAAGGCAACGGTAAACGTAAATGGAAACAAGTTTCAGATAGGCGGCGTGCGAACGCTGAAAGAAGGGTGGATCCGACTCTATGAACCCTATGATCAAGTTAAAGACGTACTTTTGCCGCCTTTAAGTCAAGGGCAAACAGTGGCTGTTAAACGATTGGTCCTTAAGAGCGATTTCACTAAACCGCCACCAAGGTATAATCCCCGTAGTTTGCTTTTGAAGATGGAGAAAGAAAACATTGGAACTAAGGCTACCCGAGCAGCAACTATAGAAACGTTGCAGGACCGCAAATACGTGTTTGGTACAAGCAATTTTGTCGTATCTGAACTTGGCTTTGAAGTCGTCGAAACCTTGACCAAATATTGTCCAGAGGTTGTGTCGCCAGAAATGACCAGAAATCTCGACCAAGAAATGGATGACATTCAAGAAGGCAAAGAATCAAAAGAAGTCGTGTTGCAAAACGCCGTTTCCACGCTCAAACCAATTATTTCGGAGCTCAAGGCAAATGAATCCGCTATTGGTCAACGGTTAAATGAGACGTTAAAGCAGGTTCGTTTTGAAGAAAGAGCAGTTGGGGCTTGCCCAAGATGCATTGATGGGAAGTTAGTAATTTTGCGTTCCCAAAAAACCGGTAAACGTTTTGTTGGCTGCACAAACTACTTCAAAGAAAGCAAATGTAACGTTACTTTTCCGCTTCCGCAAAAAGGCGCTATAAAACCGTTGAATAGCCTGTGCAAAAGCTGCGGGAGCCCGATTATTAATGTTTGGTTTAGGGGCAGGCATTCTTGGAAGCTATGCTTGAACCCTGATTGCCCCGCCAAGAAGGAGGTAAAACAATGAAGTGCAAGGTTTGCAGGAGGGACGCGGAGGAGGATGGTTTTTGCGCACTTCATTTGAGGGCTTACAGGAGCGTTTTGGAGAAATTTGATGTTTGGCGAAGGGCGTCAGGGTTGGTTTGGACGGAGTATCTGGTTGAGATTCAGAAAAATTCATTAACTGGAGGATGGGCTAAAGAGGTGGTAGAGCACTTAATCAAGGATGAGAACGGCAATGTCAAGTAAACTGAAAAAGCGGTCTTCAGACGTTTCCTTTTCGCTGAGTCGCTGGTTCCAAAGGATTCAAACAACAACCCCTTCATCATTGATATTAACTGTCGTAGGGGTCGCTTACGCAATTTTCCTCTTCGGCGGCGGCCTATACACTCTCATCACGCACCCCGCCCCAGCTTACTTGGGCAACACAGTAATATACTTCCTGTATCCGAGCGTCAGCGGACAATTCATCTCTGACACAATTATAGCATGTATACTGTACGCTTTCGGCTTCTTTGGTCTATTTGCAATTTACCAAAGCACAAAGAGTGCTTACAAGCCACGGCAAGCCTACATGCTGCTTATCGTAGGCGTAACGTTTCTGCTCTTGTCATACATATTACTGGAAGGCGCAATCTCCTTCAAAGCGAATAACGGAAGCTAATTCCGTCTTCTTAATTTTTTTCGAACACTTTCTAAAACCCAAATTAGCCTTTTTGCGTTTTGGCCCTTTTTCGTAAAACGTATTTCATAGCTAAGAAATTTCTGGTTTTTCCCTCAAAACTTTGTTTCTTCCAGCAAATCCCCGAAAGTATTGTTGCGGAAGGTGTTTTTTCACCAAGGATTCTTTTTCAGCTTCATCTTGAAAGCTAAGTAATTAGTGAATAAGTGAATGGGTGGGGTTATTAGCAGAACAGCAACTGCAAGTTGCCAGCTAACGATAGCTAACGGAATCGCAAAAACAATTGCTCCGACGACGAAATCTACTTGGTCAACGATGGGCAGCAAACCCCCCGGCGCGATTCCCACTCTTCTCTTCAAGAAAGCGCCTGTCAAATCACCTAAAAGCGCCCCTAACGGAATCAGGATAGCGAATGCGATTGGGAAATGGAAAGCTACAACTTCCATTGCACCGACCAACATGCCGATAGCGAGTCCGAAGAAGAAGCCTCTGAAGGTTTTGTTGTTGCCGAAAACCCGTTTGCCGTCAAAGAAGTTTTTGCCAAAATCCATCTTTGTTCCGCCACCTGCAAGCACCGGCGTGGCGTTCGCGCAGTAAGCCGGGAAAATAAACTTCAGTGCATCGACAACTAGCAAGGCTATGCTCATGTGGTCAACCGTCATTATTTCGGGATTTGAGTATCTTGTATTCCAGATTCAAGTATTTGTACATAACAGGTGATTTCTTGAGAGTTTACAGGAGATTTTTCAATGACGGCTTCAATGGTTTGGGGGTATTCGGTTGGTTTTAAAACGATTATTGTATCCCCCCAGAACTTCAAAACCCTGTTAGCCACGGGTGCTATCGTAACGTTTGGGTTGTCAAGCACGCTTCGAACTTGGCTTATCACGATTACAGGTATTTTTCGGGTTTTTGTAGACTGGGCCAAAATCGCCAGTTGCCTATTTAATTCGCGGTTTACGCTAAAGGCCTTGCCTGAACGTTGGGCAACCTCTGCGCCGTAAAGCGAAGTAAAAGTGTCAATCACTATTAATCCAAAATTCCTCGCAGTGTAATCTTGGATACGGTCAATAACAGCGGTCTGCTCATGGAAATCCTTGGGTTTAATCAAAATGACTTGATCAGCAATATGCTCAAAATTGTCTTTTGCTATCTGCGCCATTCTTTTCGTTGAGAACGTGTTGTCGCAGTCGACGTAAAGGGTTTTAAGGTTTTGAAGTGCACAGTTGACGGCGCATTGTATGGCAAGCGTAGATTTTCCAGTTTCGGGTTCCCCATAGATCAAAACCACGTCTTGGGGCAAGATTCCTTCGCCGATGTTACTGTCGATGCATTTGCAGCCAGTGCTGATAGTGACCATTTTCATACCCAAGTTTTATTAAACTTGAAACTAGTAGTGTGTTTTGCACTTAAACGTGTGCTCTAAGGTTGATTATGTGAAAGAAAAAGTTGCAGTAGCAACTGTAAAAGGAAAAGCTTACTATCTAATCGTTAACAAGCTGCAAGAGCAAGGAATCCCTTTTGTTAATTTGATTCCAGGTGAACCTGTGCCCTCCGAAGTTAAAGTTGTAATAACAACCGAAAAAGAAAGGCATTTGGTTATCCACGAAAAAATCCTGATCCTACCCGAAGAGGATGAACTTGATGCTTTAGTTAACGCGGTAAAGCTTATTCTTCAAGGTAAAGAAAAGTACGAAAAAGTAATAGTTGGCGTTGACCCTGGCGGGGCTATTGGGCTTGCAGTTATGGCCGATGGCAAAGTAATCGAGGAAAACAACTGTTTCAGCATAAACGAGTTAGTTCTCAGCCTGCAAAAGCTGGTTAAGGACATTGATTTTTCCTTAACAAATGTCTCCGTGAAAATCGGTAACGGGGTTCCCATTTACCAAGAAATAGTTGAAAACTTGGATTCTGCGTTGCCGCCGCAGGTCGCGCTTGAAGTAGTAAATGAAAAAGGGACCAATCAACCCCTTAAAGAGAATAAACGAAGCCGGAAAATTAGGCATATTTCTTCAGCCAAACGAATAGCGGCGAGAACAGGCTACGTAGTTCCAAGAGGAGAGGCGGTTGCAAGAGACAGTCGAATCCAATAAGACAATTCTGGTTGACGGTCCAGCATCCGTGAAACTTGTTTCTGGGAGGGTTGAAGTCTTCGGCTGTCCAGTCAAGCCTTCTCAAAAGGTCGTGATCCGGGAAGGAAAAAGATTACCCTTTCTTGCTCTTGAAAAAGCGGTATTAGACATATCGTTGGGGCCAAACGCGGCAATGCAGGAGATAGCTGGTAGCTCGATCCCAAATTCATGGAGCAAACCTTTTGAATCGATTTTGGCTTTTCAAAAGAGACCCATAGTCGTTTTGGTTTTAGGAAAAATTGACTCTGGAAAAAGCAGCTACTGCACTTACTTAGTGAACAAACTCGTAGATTGCAAATGCAGAGTCGCCGTCTTAGACGGTGACTTAGACCAATCTGACATTGGGCCTTCAGGAACCGTCAGCTATGCCATTGCTTCCAAACCCGTCACCGATCTCTATGATTTGAAACTTGAGAACGCGTACTTTGTTGGCGTTACATCGCCGATAACGGCGATTGCCAAAACAATTGAAGGCTTGTCTACTTTGAAGGCTGAAATTCTGCTTCGATGCCTTGACTTTGTAGTAGTTAACACGGACGGCTGGGTCGAAGGTGACTCCGCGGTGCAGTACAAGACAGCGTTAGTCAAAGAGCTAAAACCCGACGTCATCATTGGAGTTCAGGCCGCAGATGAACTAAAAGCGCTAATTGCAAACGTGGGACAACACGTGTTTACCGTTGATCTTTCTTTATCTCTTAGCCCCAGAACCCTTGACAAGCGCAAAAGCCTCAGGGAAATGACCTATGCAAGGTACCTAAAAGATGCAAAACTCCAAAACTACCCCGTAACTCAAGTGACTATCGAACCTCGTGGCGCTCTCCCCAAAAATCAGACGCCAGACAAAGGGATGCTTGTGGGACTTTACGGTTCAGGTATCAAGTTTTTAGGAATCGGCGTCTTGAGAGAAATTAACCAATTGCGGCGAGCCCTAAAGGTGCAAACGGCTGTTTCAGTCAAGCCCTCAAGAATTGTTGTTGGCAAAATCTGTTTGGACGAGAAGTTGAGGGAAATTCAAGATTGAGCTTTGAAGAAGCTTTTTATTTCCTGCGCTAAAACCCCGTTTTCGTTCGGAAGCGTTTTCATGCGTTCAGTTATCCATGATGGGAGAAAGTTTCGGCAGTAGCTTGTAGAGAAGCGGTAATCCAAAAAAACAATTGCTCCCTTGTCGTCTAGTGTCCTTATGGGTCTACCAGCGGCTTGAGACGCTTTTTTCATGGCTGGCAAAATGTACCCATATTCACGGCCGAACCCAGGAAAACGTTTCTCATAGTATTCGATCTGTGCTTTTACTCTGGGCGTAGGTTCAGCATATGGGACCCCAACAACTACTACTGAGTTCATTTGGTTGCCTGGAAAATCCACTCCTTCCGATGTTCTTCCGCCCTGTACTCCAAGGAAAACGGCGCCACCTTTGCCGCCGAACGCCTTGAACTCATGAACTATTTTCTCGTTGGCTTTGGAAGTCATGTCTCTTTGCTCGTGAAAAAGTGGCTTTTGCAGCTCGTTCTCTAAGCCTGCCTCAATCAACGAATTCAGCACTCCAAATGAAGCCGTGAAAACCCCCGTGTTAGTTGGAGTATTCTCAACCACCTCATCTATCCGCTCAATCATTGTGTGATACATGGCTGGGGTTCTCTTCTCTAACGAAGTGCTCACACCGCAGCAGACCGCTGAAAAAACGTGCTCTTTGGGAAAAGGCGAAGGCACAATACATTCCACGGTGTTCTGTGGAAGTTTAGTTATTCTTTCGAAAGCCCGTAGCGGCTGAAGCGTCCCTGACATTATCACGTTGGCATAGGTTGACGAGAAAACGGGTTCAGTGATTTTCGCCGGGTCCAAGGCAACTATCTGCAGCTTCGCGGTCCTGTTTCTTTCCTTGTTGAGGTAGCTGCTTGCAACGTTAATATAGGCGCTGTCTCCCACAGTATCAACCCATTTAAGCAAAAACTCGCTCATCGCATGAATGTAGGAACGGGGATTCTTCCCAGCAGCCAATAAGGCTTTCCTGATTGCTCCACCTGCATCGTGCAGCTGCTCGAAAAACTCCCGTGGATTCTTGATGTTCCCCTTCTTTTCGATGATTTCAAGGATGGATTCGGATGAAATGATTTCCTCTCTGCTGACATGAGCAATCAGTTTTTCCACTTCTTCCCTGAAGAATAAGGCAAACGCTTCCGCATCCTTGTTGTGAAATCTGTTTGCTTCCAGCTCCGCTTGTTTCATTACGAAAAGCGACAACGTGCAGCTTGAAATGTCAATGGCTGTTTCCGGCAAGTTGTGCGCTTCATCAACTATCAGGATAATTTTGCTAGGTTCAATCTCCAAGTTTTTGAGGAAAGCCGCGCGAATTTGAGGGTCGAAAACGTATAGGTAGCTTAATGCGATTACTTTGGCTTCTGACAGGGCTGACTTGACCAATTCGTAGGGGCAGATTTGTTTTTTCTTGCACACCTGTATGATTTCTGACGCCATGTATGGTTTAGTTGAAATCTGCTGCTGAAGCGCAAGGTAATCGTAGGTTCGCTCGTCAACACTTACATAGTAAGGACATCTGCCTTTGGCTTTGAGCAGCTCGCAGACTTCCATAAGCGATTTCGAGTCGAACGCCCCTCTCTGTGCAAAAACATTCAGGCACATTTCGTTGCGTCCGCGGATTGAAACTCCTGACACGTGATGCTTGTTGTAGATGGCTCGCAGCTCTTCTATGACCCGATCATGCTGCCTATGCGTCCTCGCTACATATAGAATCTTTAGGTTCTTTTCGACGGCGATTGGCACACAAGCGGAAAGAGCCGAAATCGTTTTCCCCAACCCATTGCTGCCTTCAATAAGAACCGAACGTTTCTCATATACGGCATTGTACACCGTGCTGACAAACTCATCCTGGTGAGGTCGCACACTACTGTAAGGAAAGAAAGCAGAAACCTGGTTGGGCAGCTTAATCATGCTTTATCCCCTAGAAAGTTTGACGGGCAGTAATCGTAAACTGGGCACTCATGGCAATGTGGGCGGCCTGCTTTGCAGAATTTTCTGCCGTGCGCAATTAACAGTAGATGAGCCGCCAAGAAATCCTTCGGCTCAAAAATCGACTGGAGGCTCAACCGAACAGCCTCGTAGTCGCCATCTGCAGGGGCTAAACCAAGCCGTTTAGAAACGCGGTTTACATGTGTGTCCACTGGAATCGTGGGTTGGTTAGCTGAGAAAAGCAACACAACATCTGCCGTTTTCGGTCCAACTCCAGGCAACGCCATAAGCGTCTTTCTCGCTTCGTCTAGCGGCAAAGACAAAACGGATGCAAGAGAGCCCTTGAACTTTTCAATAACGATTTTGGAGGCTGCCTGTATTGCTTTGGCTTTACTGCGGTACAAACCCGCAACGTGAAGGCACTCTTCAATTTTGCATAATTCAGAGTTGGCGAGCGTCTGAGGGGTTATTTCGAATTGCTTCGATAAGGCTTCGAAGGCTCGCTCAGTGTTGGTGTCTGCTGTGTTCTGTGAAATAATGGTTACGATCAACGTTTCAAACGGGTCAACTTTCGGCTTAACCAGCTTCGGCAAAGCTAAGGCATCTTTCAGTATCTTCAAGATTGTTGCCGCACAGCTTTGAGCCAACATTTTTGCTTGCCTTCTATTGTTAAAAGTATTGCGAATCTATTTGGTTTGCCAGAGCTATAAATGTCATCTCAAAAAAACCAACTTCAAATGAAAAACTCAAATGTGCAGTACGGGGTGCTTGTCTACTTGACTATTTAGGTTATTTATGTGAGCATACTGGATCATAAATTAAACCGAAGGAATAATATGTGGTTGAGATAGAGCCTGACCATTCAGAGTTATTTCCTAGTTGTTGCAAAAAACTATCAAAAAAATCGATGGAGCAAACTTCACTCCGTTTCAGTAAACATCTAAATTGAAAAAATCCATCGCTGCCTGTTTTGCTCCGAATGGTTTTCGGCTAGGAAAGGTTTTTAGCGTGGTTATTATATGAGATGTTGAAAAAGTGTATAGAGTAAAGTGAGGTTAACATTATGTCAGTCTTTGCAGCACCAGGAGCATATGACCGTGCAATAACCGTTTTCTCGCCGGACGGACGACTCTTCCAAGTCGAATACGCAATGGAACTAGTAAACCGTGGAGCCACTATCTTAGGCATTCAATGCCAAGAAGGCTTAGTTTTAGGCTCAGAAGAAAACATCGAAGTCCTTGAAGAAGCAGGGTACTCATGGAAAATCTTCAGGGTAGATGATCATATCGGCGCGGCAATAGTCGGTTTAAGTTCAGACGCCAGAATACTCATCGATCAAGCACGGATTTACGCTCAGAGTAACAAACTAACCTACGATGAACCCATAGATGTAGAAGTCGTTACAAAACGAATATGCGACATCCAGCAGATGTACACGCAGCACGCGGGTGTTCGACCCTTCGGAGTCTCCATAATCTTCGGCGGCGTCGACAAAACAGGCACACGCGTCTTTGGCACACATCCAAGCGGAACCTACCGAGGATACAAAGCCACAGCACTTGGCGCAGGAAGAGAAACCGTCCTGCCAATCCTTAAAGAAGACTACAAAGAAGACTTATCGCTCGAAGCAGGCATCAAACTTGCAGTGAAATGCTTAGTCAAAGCCTTAGAAGCACGACAGTTGCCGCCAAGAATAAAGATCGCGGTCATACCCTTAGAGACAAAGAAAATGGAAATGCTGGCAGACGACAAAGTGGAAGGCTACATCAAAGAGCTGGGTTCAAGCAAGTGAAAACCTGATGAGTGAAAAGTTCACCGTTGCACGCCTAACAAAAGAAAACGAACATTTTGAAATCCTAGTCAAACCTCAAAAAGCACTCGACTACCGCAACGGGAAAATCTCGGGAATAACCGAAGTTTTAGCTGCTGAAATGATTTTTTCTGACGCAAACAAAGGAACCAAAGTTTCAGAGGAATCTATGCGCAAATCCTTTGGAACAATTGATGCACTGCAAATCGCTGATATCATACTGAAGAAAGGAACACTTCAGCTTACAACTGAACAAAGACGCAAAATGGTGGAAGACAAAAGAAGACAAATAATTGATTTCATCTCCCGACAAGCAGTTGACCCCAAAACAAACCTGCCGCATCCTCCAATGCGCATCGAGAACGCGATGGATCAGATACGTTACCCGATTGACCCATACAAGCCAGTTGAGGAACAAGCAAGAGACATAGTTAAGCTGCTGCGTCCGATTTTGCCCCTGAAAATCGAGCAAGTCATAGTCGCAGTGAAGGTTCCCGCACAGTACTCTGCACGAGCTTACGGGTCAGTAAAAACCTTAGGTACAATAAAACGGGAAGAATGGCGTGGCGATGGTTCATGGTACGGCGAATTAGAGTTGCCCGCTGGATCCTACGCCTCGTTGCTGAATAAACTTGGCGACGTAACCAAAGGAAGTGGAGAAGCAAAAATAATCTCGTAAAAGAAAAATAAATGGATGGTGAAGATTTAATGCCAATATTCTTTGAAAAAAAACAGCTTGTGACGCCGGGAGAACTTCTCGCTGAAGGCGAATACTTACCTGGCGAAAACACATACATGGAGCAAAACAAGATTTACGCCTCAAGAATCGGACTCGTAGATACCGATAACAAAAAAGTAAACGTAGTCGCACTGAGGGCGTTTTATGTGCCCAAAATGGGAGACATAGTGATAGGGACAGTCCTCGAAGTTGGATTCAACGGCTGGACAATCGACATTAAAGCACCCTACACAGCACTCCTACGTGCCTCAGACGTGTTGGCCAGGCCATTTAAGCCTCAAAACGATGAATTATCCGCAGTCCTGAACGCAGGCGACTTGATTGTTGCGAAAATCGCTTCATACGACCGAGCCCATGACCCGCAGCTCACAGTCGGAGAGCCAGGGCTGGGAAAGATCACACGAGGGCAACTCCTTCATGTGACACCGACGAAGATTCCTCGGGTAATCGGCAGAAAAGGCTCAATGATTTCCATGATAAAACAGGAAACTGGTTGCCAAATTATTCTGGGACTCAACGGAGTCATATTGGTCACAGGTAAGACCCTTGAGGATGAAGACCTCGCGATAGAGGTCATCAGAAAAATTGAACAAGAATCCCACACAAGTGGCCTCACAGATCGCATAACACAGTTGCTTAAAGAACGTAAAGGTAAAATTGAAGAAAAAGTGGAGGAAAACAAGAATGAATGAAAAACCCGAAAAACTGATTGATAAAAAAGGCATCAGATCGGATGGTAGAAAAGCAGACGAGCTTCGACCATTGAAGCTTCAAGTCGGAGTATTATCAAACGCTGACGGATCAGCCTACATTGAACACGGCAAAAACAAGATTTTAGCCGCTGCTTTCGGCCCAAGAGAGATGCATCCTAAACACTTGGCTCAGCCAGACCGCATGGTTCTGCGGTGCCGTTATCACATGGCTCCCTTTTCAGTGCAGGAACGCAAATCGCCTGCGCCTTCGAGAAGAGAAGTTGAACTTTCAAAAGTCATAAGGGAAGCTTTAGAGCCAGCTTTGTTCTTGGAGCTTTATCCGCGGACAGGCGTAGACGTATTCGTTGAAGTCTTGCAAGCTGACGGTGGAACACGTTGTGCTGCAATCACCGCCGCTGCCTTAGCCATCGCTGACGCAGGCGTTCCAATGCGCGACTTAGTAGTAGGCTGTGCAGCTGGAAAGGTGGACGACACGGTGGTCTTGGATCTTTATGATGCTGAAGACAAGCTTGGCGCCGCCGATGTTCCAGTAGCTTATATGCCAGCACTAAACGCGATTACGCTGCTTCAAATGGACGGCATACTTGCTCCAGAAGAATTTGAAAAAGCCATAGGTATGGCGATGGAAGGATGCAAGAAAATCTATGAAATGCAGAAGGAAGCGTTAAAAACCAAGTACATGGTTGTTAAGGAGACTGGTGAAGAGTAATGTCATCACTTATAACTAAAGTTAGACTGAAGCAAATTGAAGGGCTTCTTGAAAAAGGAAAACGCCTAGACGAACGAGGCTTACATGACTACAGGGAAATCAAAATCGAGCAAGGCTTAATCGAACGCGCTGAAGGGTCAGCACGATGTTATCTTGGCAAATCTGAGGTTCTTGCAGGAGTAAAAGTTGAAACTGGCGAGCCGTTCCCCGACACACCAAATGAAGGTGTAATGACAGTTAACGCTGAACTTGTGCCGTTGGCTTCACCGAACTTTGAGCCAGGACCACCAGACGAAAACTCGATTGAGCTTGCAAGAGTTGTTGATCGAGGCATCCGTGAATCTCACGCAATTGACACTGAAAAACTCTGCATTGAGCCCGGCAAGAAAGTGTTCGTTGTCTTCGTTGACGTTTACGTGCTGAACCATGATGGGAACTTGATTGACTGCGCCGCTTTAGCCGCGGTAGCTGCCTTAATGAACACCAAGATGCCAAACTATGAGATTAAAGATGGCGAATTGAAGATGAAGCAGGGATACACTCCGCTACCTATGAAAAGCCACCCAGTAACTGTCACTTTGGGCAAGATAAACAACGTTTTGATCGTTGATCCCTGGCTTGAAGAAGAAAAGGTTATGGATGCCCGAATAACAATAGCAACCAACAGCGAAGGCAAGATTTGCGCTACTCAAAAGGGAGGCTCAGGTTACTTCACACCGCAACAGATTTTAGAAGCATTAAAGATTGCTCAGGAGAAAGCAGTCGAAATACGCAAGAAGTTTGATTGGTGAAAAAAGTGCCTAAAACAAAGAAAGTCGGTCCAACAAGAGGTTTAGGGCCACGTTACGGTGCCACAGTTAGGAAACGCTATATCAAAGTCGTTACCGAACTCAAGAGACCTCACAAATGCCCAAATTGTGGCTTCGTACGGGTACACCGTGAAAGCGTTGGCATCTGGAAATGCGGCAAATGCAGTTACACCTATTCGGGCGGAGCTTACACCCCGCTGACGAAGTTGGGTGTAGTGGCGAGACGGGCAGCTAAAGGTTTGCCAGTTGAGCAAGTAACCAAAGAAGCTGAGAAAGCCTCTGCCGATCCAGTAACCGAAGAAAAAACCGACTAAACTTTTCTTATTTTAGTTTTTTGAAAAATAATTTTTTCAAGATTTATCTTTTTACAGCAGTGTTTTAATCATCGCGTTCAGTTCAACCTGAGTTTTAAAAACGACCGAAATGGCTTAACTAATTCTTGGTAACTAGTCAAATTAAAGAATGAGGTTCGGGCTGAACGATTTAGAGTCCGAGGCTGTTGATTAAGCTGCCTGAGTTGGCGTCAACTACCAGCACGATTTTGTTCCCTTTGTGGTCGAACTTTGAGAACCATACGGGTGCATGAAGTAACTCTACGTCGCCGACGTCCGAATCAGTGTGTATGGACTGTATCATGTGGTATTTTTGGTGTGCCTTTTGTGATTGGAGCTGATCAACTAGCGTTTTCGCTTGGGATTTGGCTACCTCTTCACTGATGTCGCCATTTAAGATTTTGACGTCTTTGGGCAACTTGGAAATATCAAAAAGTTCTCTTCCTTCTAAGTTGAATTGGTAGTCGCGGGGCTGATAATCACTGAGAGCTTTCAATGCGATAACTGGGAAGTTGTAGTTCATGTCCATCTGCTCGGATTTTCTCGGTCCGCCGCCATAACCCATTCCCATGCCCCAAGCCATGATTCTTATCCGCTTTAGCCCGAGAATGCCTGCAAAGAGGGTGCCCACTGATTGGCCCGGATAAGCTCGCCTTCCTCCGAATCCACCGCCTCGTCGACCGCCGCCTCCTCCGAAACCTCCTCCCATGCCACCGAATATTACGCCCATCAAAGCGGCAGTTGTAGCTGTCTGTGCAATTTGCGCGGTTTCGTCTGCAGCCACGATGCTTGTTCTGGCTGAGACGCTCACAATCCAGTAAGGCACGAAGGTGAGGCTCATTTCTTCTTGTTTAGAGTCTTCGTGAAGGTGCCTGTGCAAAAGACCCTTATCCATCATAGGCGTGATTATTGAATTCAATTGATCAACGGAGGCAACCTTCAAACCTAGCATTGTCTGCTTCTGAATGTTGGTCCACCCTTGGCTTCCCAAAGTGACTCCGGAGCCGCAGTACTCACAGGTGATAACCATTTCTCCGAACTTGGGCGCGATCGGCGCTCCGCAACTGGGACATTTCAAGGATGTTACTCCTGAAGGCGCAAGAACTGGTCCAGCTGTCGAAGTTGGCTTAACGGTATTTAATCCAGTGCTAGTTCCGCATTTAACACAGAACGCGGCATCGTCTGGAAGTTGAGCACCACAGTTATGGCAATACAATCTTTTCCACCGACTCTCTAAATAATTCTTCTTTCTCTTAAATTTACCTCAAATAACTTCATTCAGCAACTATTAACTCTGCGTTTTCTGCGACAAAACCGATTCCGCAGGTTCAATGTCTTTCTGGGAAAAAACTAAATACCTGACTATAATACTCATGTTTCCATGGCTATCAAAAAGAAGGGTGTAAATAAAAAGGTAGTTTTCGCTGTCATACTATTGGCTGTAATCGTGATTGCCGCTGCTGTAGCTGCAGTCTACTCAAATCAAAAGCACACTAGTACCTTGGCAAAGGTAGGAGTTCATATTGGTGACTCGTTCACCTATAGCATAACTGGCAGCTGCTCAGGCGTAGTACCAAATGTAGATTATCCAGGCTTCTACCAACTTAATGATACCCAATACTACACTGTTACTGTAACAGATATTCATGGTGACTCAGTCACGCTTAAAATAGATTGGGTATTCGTAAACGGAACAGACATCCCGCAGCAACAAACAATCGACTTAGGCATCGGATCGATGACCGATACAAGCGGGTTTTCTTTTCTTTACCCTTCCAACCTTAAAGTAAATGACCCGATTTACCCTCACATGAGCAGTAAGGTTCCCGTTAATGAAACTCTTACCCAAACATATGCTAGCGGCACCAGAGAAAGTGCCTATTTCCATGTAAGCACTACCCAGGCCTACACACAAGATCCGACAAAAACCACAGAGCGTTACTTATTTGATCAAATTTACTTTGACAGGCAAACAGGAATGCTTACTAGCTTTAGCGAAATACAAGAATACAACAATCCATCGCTAGAATTAGAAGTTATTTACAATCTTAGAAGCTCAACAGTTTGGAACGTTTAAACAGCTCTTCAAACTTATTTTCTCTGCTTTACCTTTAGCAGCCAGTTCTCCGCCTACTTTAACCACGTTCTTCTCTTCCCTGCCCACGCAGAAAAGCTCTTGTTGACTCGTCAGATGGGAAAATGGATGTTGTTGCGCTGTCTCCGTTCCCATATTCGCTATGGTTCCGCGTGCCTGAGCGAGAGAAAACAATGCAGTATTTAGCTGCCGGGCACCATATTCAAATTGTTTGTGTTTGCTTGTACAGCTTACTCCCCGGGTTCAATAGATGATTCCAAGCAATCCTATAGCTGAGCCAAATAGGCTGAGTTGCGGGCGAGGTGCATCTTTAGCGGCGGGTCTTTGGTTGATTCAGATTTAATTAGGCAAAAGATTTGGGTCTGCAGCAAGCAAAAGGGACGCGCAGGCGAAAAAATGAAATAGCTAAGCGCTCAACAAGATATTACAAGAGGCGACTTTATTGTCTTACAGTGCGAAAATACAGGAAGCAGCAAAAATCAACGGCTCACGAATCGTTTTAGCGTTAGATTTCCCATTTGAAGCTCCAGAGAACCGAAGCAAAATCTTGGCTAAAGCGCAAAGCATACTCAAAGCAGTTCACCCTTACATCTGTGCAGTAAAAATAAATCACCATCTTGTCCTCCCGCTAGGCACCTTCAACGGCGTACAAGGGCTCGTGGAGAAAATCCGGGGGCAAGGACTAATGGCGATTATGGATGCGAAAGTCAACGATATAGGCTCCACCAACCATGTCATTGCGCAATATTACTTTGCTGCTGGCTTTGATGCTTTGATTGCCAACCCGTTCATCGGTTGGGAAGAAGGCTTAAAACCGCTCTTTGAAGTTTCCCAACGACTCAATCGAGGAATGATACTTCTGTGCTACATGAGCCACAGAGGCGCACGCGAAGGCTACGGACAAACGATAATCGACCCGGGAACAGGCAACCAAAAGCTACAGTACCTCTCCTTTGCGGAAAAAGCCGTAAAGTACGGTGCTGACGGAGTAGTGGTCGGCGCAACTTACCCACAAAAAATAACTGAAGTCAAACAGATTGTTGGCGAAAAAGTAGCGATTTATTCCCCAGGCGTAGGTGCACAAGGCGGCTCTGCTGAAACCGCACTTAAAGCAGGTGCCAATTACCTTATCATCGGAAGAGAAATTACTCTTGCAGTTGACCCAGCCAAAGCGGCGTGCGAGATTTTGGATTCAATAAAAAGGTTATAAACGGCTTATCTCCCGCGTTTGTTCTCCCAAAGCTCCTTCTTAAGCAGGTCCCGGACTGCTGACCTTATGACGCTGCTTCTGCTCGGGTACATATTCGCTCGGACTAGTTCATCTAAACCTTCCAGATATGCTTCTGGCAACAAGACTGTTACAAGTTTCACTTTGTTTATCCTCCCACTCAAATATAATATGCTTATAACATGCCACAAATATAAAAAGTTAAACAGCAACCCCTAACTGCCCCGCAGACCTTTGATGGAGCTTATGTTCCTCTTCTTTGCTTTTCGAGCCCGTAATCACCTGTTTTTTATGATTTGATTCTAACAAAAACAGGCGGCTTAGTTGTGTCCTAAAGATTTCTTAATTGGTTCAGAGTCCCAAGATAAGTCCCGTCCAACAAGTAAAGCTCAGAGTTATCCACATCCACGGCTTCCGAACGCAACACTGGTCCAATCAACGCTTCACTCCCAATTTCTTTTCTAGGTCTAGTCTCGTTAACTGGTCTGCCGCCTAAGAAATCGTTGAAGCTGGGCATTATGAAAATCTCCTTCGCTTTGAGCTTGACGTGATAGTGTTTTCGTAAAGTCTCGGCGACTGACCCTTCGATTTTTAAATGGTGCTTTTGTAGAAGAATCTTTCCCAGCGCTTCGGTGTCGCAGCTTGCCCTCATCCAAGCTTGTCTTGTAATTTTGAACCCTGCCGGATCACGAAATACAACGACTGGATGCAGGTGCCCCATCACCAGAGTTTTGCAGCCGAGCAATTCAGGTGATGGCCATTTGTGCCCGTGAAAAACGCCCACGTCGCCGATAGTTATGCCAGTGGCGGGCAGAAGCTGGATGTTTTCAGGCAGAAGAGGCTCGATGTTTGCGTCGTGGTTACCGCGGACAACTGCAATGTTCGCAATGATGCCCTGCAGTTTGGTGAAGAAGTCCGGTACATCATGCCACTCGCTGAGCTCGCTTGAAACAACCGAGTACTTCACGTCGCCGACGATGACCAGTTGCTGAGGCTTGTACCTGCAAAGAATTGCGGTTAGTTTGTTGAGGATTTTGGGTGTCTGGCTAGGCACATGGATGCCTTTTTCCTGAAGCTCCATCTCCCACCCTATGTGAGGGTCAGCGATAAGAAGAGTCTTGACGCTTCCTGTCTTTACAATTGCAGCAGCGTTGGGCCAAAGCAAACTCAACATGGTTTTTTAACCAAGCTCAAGATTTTTTGGTGGATTTTCCCGTTGCCTGAAGCAATGAAACTTAACGTCTGCTTAGGGTCCAACTCAACATTTATCGTTTGATTATTTGGGGTTGTAACAATTCCGCCCGCCTCTTTAATTAGCAGGAAGGCCGCTGCGACGTCAGTTGTGCGCAGTTTTCCCCGTAAGTCAACAAACGCGTCTGTTGAGCCGTCGGCCACGTAGCAGAGTTCCAGCGCGTTTGCTCCGAAGTGGCGTATGTGCTTAGTTTTCTCGATGAGTGCGGTTACTTTGGGTGCAACCTCTTTGACTTTGTAAGTGTTCAGATCTAAACCTATCAACGCTTCGTCCAGGGAAGCGGTTTTTGACGGCTCAATCTTTTTCCCGTCTCTAAATGAGCCTTTCCCCAAGAAAGCAGTGTAGGTCACATCGTGGAAGAGGTCTGCAACCAACCCAGCGTAGACATCCGCCAGCTGAGGCTTATCTGAAACCGCGATCGAGCACGCGTAGAAGGGTAAGCCATGCATGAAATTTGTGCTTCCATCAACCGGGTCAACCGTAACAAAACACTTCTCCGCGGAAGCGCCGAACTGCTTTACCCCTGATTCCTCGCTGATTAAAGTAAACGAAACGTTATGTAGGTTCAGGGTGTCGATGATTGCTTTTTCAGCTGCCAAATCCATCGGCTTCATCGCATCGCCGCCTGCGCCCACGCCAAGGTTAGGTTGAGTTTCTTTGATGGTTTTGATGTAGGGCGCGATGTTTTTCTGAACGTTGTTTTTGCACTCGAGAAGGATACTCGGCCAGTTGCCCTGTTTTTGAGTTTTCATCGACGGGTCTTCCTGCTTCTTCTTATAGAATGGACGAGTTGATAAATGCTATACTCTTGTTTCAAAGGCTAAAAGTCGCGTGCAGGCGGCCAAAAAGGATGCCGAATCCGAAACGCTTATATTTTCTGGTTTATGACTCATTCTGCAAGGTTCGAAGCGTCAATGTCTAATCTCGCACTCAAAAAAGAAAACGTTGCCTCATGGTTCCAGAGCTTCGACTACTTTTATTATAGTTATTTTCCTTAAGCCCAGAACTAAAAAATTTTTTTGGCTTGGTTCTGGGCAAAGCACGGGTGTAACAAATGGAGAAAACTCGCTCTAACAAAACAATTGTTGTTAAATTCGGTGGCTCTAGCCTAGCGGATCACGAAAGGCTTCTAAAAGCGGTTGTTGCCGTGGTTAACGAAGCCAAAAAAGGCAACCGAGTCGCTGTCGTAGTTTCCGCTATGGGCAAAACAACCGATGTTCTCATGACGACGGCGAAGAACGCTTCCAACGGGAAACTAGAGAAAAAGGATTTGGACGACATCCTGTCGATGGGTGAGCGGACGAGCATCCGAATCTTCTCAACAGCATTGAGAACGAACGGGGCAGAATCCTGCTATTTTGACCCAATTGATAGCAACTGGCCTATAATAACCGATGCAGCTTTCCAGAACGCCAACCCAATTCTAAAAGACTGCGAAAAAAATATACGCGAATGCGTCCTGCCAATCATGGAAAAAGGCACAATTCCCGTGGTTGCAGGTTTCTTGGGTAAAACCAAAGATGGCAAAATCACAACTCTCGGAAGAGGCGGAAGCGACACCACAGCCTTCGTCCTCGCCGAAGCACTTGGAGCGGATGAAATCATCTTGGTAACCGACGCCAATGGCATCATGACAGGAGACCCGAAACTTCTCTCAAACGTTGAACGCCTAAAAGAAATCGATGTTAACACGTTGGTTGGGCTTGCCGATTCAGGCGCCAAATTCATCCACAGCAAAGCGTTAAAGTACAAACCCAAAAACATCAATGTTCGTGTCATAAATCACGCCTGTGGCGACCTTTCGGAGGAAGGAACCTTAATCACGGGTGGATTAGCAAGTGAGCTTGACGCTGAAATCGCGCATCCTTTCCCCGTCGCCGAAATTACCGTTATAGGGAACGGTATCTCCGCGAACCCTCAGATCGTTCAGGAGATGGTTGAAAAAACAAGGTTACACTCGCAGCTTTTGGGCATGTCAATGAACACGAACTCCGTAATCCTTTACGTTTCGGAAGAAAGTAAATTGAATGGGTTATTCAACGACGTCCACAACATAACAAAGTGCAACAAGGAAACCATAGCGATGGCTGTGAAGAAAAACCTAGTTTTCATAAAGACAAGCGGCGTCGGCTTGGAGGAAACCCACGGTATAATTGGGAAAATCAGCGAAGATTTGCGAGTTAGCGGCATAAACATTTCGGGAATACTAACCATCACGTCAAGCATCCTGCTTTTTGTTGATTGGAATGAACGGGAAAAAGCCCTCAAAATGATTAAAAACTCTTTAAGGAGCGCTAAGTAAGGTGGAAACATGAATCAAGGAAAAAACCGAAGACTAAAAAGAATAATGCAGCAAGACAACCGTACCGTAATCGTACCCATGGACCATGGAGTAACAATCGGTCCTATCCAAGGGTTAACCAACATGCAGAAGACGATCAACCAACTCGTAAAAGGCGGCGCTGACGCTATCCTTGTTCACAAAGGAATCGCTAAGCACACCGACGTCGATGACATCGGGTTAATCGTGATGCTTTCCGGCATGTCAAACCTCAGCCCGAACGTAAACGGCAAAGTCCAAGTTTGCAGCGTACAGGAAGCAATTCGCCTTGGAGCAGACGCGGTTTCAGTGCATGTTAACGTTGGCGCCCAGGATGAAGACAAAATGCTTCAAAATCTTGGCAGCGTGGCTGAAGAATGTGATGTTTACGGGATACCGCTTCTAGCAATGATGTATCCTCGGGGACCCAAAATACAAAACGAACACGCGGCCGACGTCGTTGCTCATGCAGCACGCATAGGCGCCGAGCTCGGTGCAGACATAATCAAAGCAAACTTTACAGGAAGCGTGGAGACATTCAAAACCGTCGTAGAGGGTTGCCCAGTTCCAGTCGTGATTGCCGGAGGACCAAAATGCAAGACTTCCGAAGAAGTTCTCCAAACCACCCACGACGCTATTTCAGCTGGGGCATCAGGGCTTTCTATCGGGCGCAACGTCTTCCAACATGAAAATCCAACCCTAATCGTCAAGGCGCTCTCGGCAATCGTTCACAGCAACGCCAGCGTACAGGAAGCGATGAAGATTCTCGGTGAAAAAATGTGAAGGAACTTTGGGTAGAAATTGAACCTGGAACTCCACCTCAAGAAAAAGAAAGCCTGCTTAGCACTGCCCATGAAAACGCGGACGTAGTCCTTGAAGGAACTCAAGCGAGCACCCGCAGCGGCAAATTAGACATAGTTTTTCTCGCTGACTTGTCTGAGAAAAAAATATCCCAAGCTAAAAATGAAAACAGAAAAACCGCCGTCAAAATCAACATAACTGGGAAAGAAGAAGAGAACCGCGCCGCCAAAGCGGCTGAGATGGGGGTCGATTACATAATTATTAACACGTTTGATTGGCGTGTTATCCCATTGGAGAACTTGATTGCAAAGGCGCATGGCGGCAAAAGCAAACTTATCGCCGAAGTCTCTACAACACAGGACGCTAAAGTGGTTCTTGAAGCCTTGGAACTGGGAACAGACGGCGTTCTGCTAAAAACCTCGAACCCTAATGAACTTGCCAAAACGGCAAAGCTAGTCAAAGGTCAAATGCCTAAGGTTGCTTTGACGGTTGCAAAGGTCCTCTCCATTCAACCTATAGGCACAGGTGCAAGGGTTTGCGTGGACACTGTGGATTTGATGGTTCCAGGTGAAGGAATGCTGGTTGGCTGCCAATCTGCAGGGTTCTTTCTTGTTGAGGCGGAAGTAAATGAGAACCCATATGTACAGTCCCGACCCTTCCGAGTGAACGCTGGACCAGCATCGCATTACACGCTAACATCAATCCAGAATACTCGGTACCTCTCTGAACTTAAAGCCGGAGACGAAGTTTTAATCATTAACAGGGAAGGAAAAGTAAGAATAACTAACGTGGGCAGATCAAAAATCGAGTTCCGACCACTCATCCTGATCGAAGCCCAAGCGGACGACACAAAAATCAAAACCATACTGCAAAACGCTGAAACCATCCGTCTCGTCACACCGAAAGCCTCCAAGGCCGTCACGGAACTCAAGGTAAACGACGAGGTTCTGGTGCATTTGGCCGCTAAGGGAGGAAGGCACTTCGGTGTTTCCGTGCCGGAAGAAACGGTGATTGAAAGGTGACTATGAGAATCTGCGTTTCGATTCTTCCAAAAAACACGGCTGAAGGACTAAACCTCATCAAAAGCGCGGAGGAAGCCAAAGCCGACCTGATCGAAGTCAGGCTCGACCGCATGGATGTGACCACAAACTTAAGGGAATTTGTCCAAAGCACAAAAATCCCTTTGATCGCAACGCACAAACTGACCAGTGAAAACGGTTTTCTCTCAGGGACAAAAGCCGAGCAGCAACAAATTCTTCTCAACGCAGCCCAAAACGGATTCGACTACGTCGACGTCGACCTATCATGCCCAAACCGCCAAGAAACAATCGAAAAAATCAAGAAGTGGGGTGCCAAACCCATCGTTTCCCACCACAAGTTCGACAGCGTATTAAGCCGTTCAGCAATGGAGAAGGTTCTTGACCAAGAAATCGCATGTGGCGCCAACGTCTGCAAAATCGTTGTGACCGCCAAGAAAATCGAGGACAACTTGTCAGTGCTAAATTTTGTGGCTTCCCATTCGCACAAGGCGAAGCTTGTCTGTTTCTGCATGGGTGAAGCAGGCAGGGTTTCCCGGCTTCTTTCACCGATGTTCGGCGCTTTCTTCACTTTTGCTTGTCTTGAGCAAGGTAACGAAACGGCGAAGGGACAAATGTCAATCGGCGAAATGAAAGCTCTATACGGGATTTTGGGGGGACCGTAAGATGGCTGTTTCAGGGAAAACCAAGGTTTACGGAGTAATCGGCGACCCAATAGAGCACAGCTTAAGTCCAGTTATGCAGAACGCGGCGTTTGCATACTCCAAACTTGACTGTATATTCTTAGCGTTTAATGTAAGATCCCCTGATCTTGGAAAAGCCATGGACGGCGTGCGTGCATTGGGGATTCAGGGCTTAAACGTTACGATGCCCCATAAGACCGCTGTACTCGGCTTCCTAGATGAAGTTGACCCGACAGTCAAGGCTCTAAAGGCAGTTAACACGATAAAAAACGAGAACGGCAAGCTCTTCGGCTTCAATACTGACGGTGTCGGCGCATTGTCTGCTTTAAGAGAAAACGGTGTTGAGCCCAAAGGCAAAAAAATAATGTTGCTTGGCGCTGGCGGCGCCGCAAGAGCTGTAGCCTTCGCTTTGGCGGAGCACGCAGCCGAGATTTCAATTTTGAACCGTTCAATTGTGCCAGCTGCTCAGCTAGCTGACCTCGTAAAGGAAACGTTTGACAGCAAGGTATTTGCGTATGCACTTTCCCCGCTCACCGTCAAAGGAAATCTAGTTGATGCCAACTTGCTGATTAACGCTACTTCAGTCGGGATGAAACCGAAAGATTTCGAAACTCTGGTCGCTCCTAGATGGCTAAAGCCTGACTTAGCAGTAATGGACATAGTCTACAATCCTATCGAAACCAAGTTGGCGAAAAATGCAAAGGCTGCGGGCGCAAAAGTGGTTAGCGGGGTTGAAATGCTAATTTATCAGGGAGCGGCGTCGTTTGAAATCTGGACTGGAGCAAAGGCGCCGGTTGAAGTTATGAGGGAAGCAGCGCTTAGTCACTTGCGAAAGGTGCAGAAGATTTGACGGGGCAAGCTACAGCTATATCACATGGCGCAGCAACGATTGTTAACGCGATGGCGCTGGGCAAAGGCGCCGCTTTTGGGGTTGACCTGTTCACGAAGGCTCAGGTCGAACTAACGGATGAGCCAGCGGTTTTCAACGCAGAGATAACTTCTGATCCCAAAGAAAGCACACTTTTGATGGAAAAGACTGTCCTGCAGGTTCTTCAACGTTTCAATATGAAAAAGAGATTCGGCGCCAAAGTTACAACTTGGTCAAACATTCCCATAGCAAAAGGGCTCAAAAGCAGCAGTGCCGCAGCGAACGCGGTGGCGCTTGCAACCACAGCAGCTCTTGGCGAAACGCTGGAAGACGTTGAAATCATCAGGTTGGGTGTTGACGCTGCTTTCGATGCTAACGTGACGGTTACAGGCGCTTTTGACGATGCGTGCGCTTCATATTTCGGCGGTATTGTCGTCACAGATAATTTGGAGCGGAAACTTCTGAAGAAGTCGCCTCTACCTGAAGATTTAGTGGTGCTTTTCCATGTTCCTCCGCAAAAAGCGTATTCGGTAAACTCAAACGTTGACAGGCTCATAACGGTTAAGCCGCTAGTTCAAATTGCTTACGAGGAAGCTTTAGCGGGCAAATTCTGGGATTCGTTGACGCTCAACGGCATAATTTACTCCTCCGCCTGGGGATATGAATCCTCAATCGCGATTGATGCGTTGGCGGCTGGAGCGGTTGCGGCTGGGCTTTGCGGTAAAGGACCAGCAGTCACGGCAGTTACGCCCAAAGACAAGGTTGATTCGGTGAGTGCTGCGTTTAAGAAGTTCGGCGGCGAAATCTTGCAAGCCAACTTCAATCAGGAGAAAGCAAAGGTGATTTAGCAATGGTCGACGTAATCGTTAAAAAATCTGAAAAACTAAAAGGCGAAGTATGCTCTCCCCCGTCAAAATCTTACACACAGCGAATGCTCGTCGCGGCGGCTCTTTCAGTCGGCACTGGAAAAGTGTCAAACCCGCTTCTTTCCGAAGATACAGAAGCTACTTTGCGGGCGATAACGGCATTAGGTGCAGAAACAAGCTTCGAGGAAAACTGCTGGGTCATCAAAGGCGCCACGCCTATTCAAAACGCGAAAGCACCAGTTGACTGTGGAGAATCTGGGGCTACACTACGTTTCATTATACCTGTGGCTGCTCTTGCAAGTGACCCGTCAATGCTGCTTTTCCGCGGTTCTCTTGACCGCAGACCAATCGAACCCCTAATCAAAAGTTTAGACGATTTAGGCGCAAAGGTCCACATGAAAAAATTCGGTGACAAAGACGCCGTAATTGTCGAAGGCGGCGGAATCCTCGGAGGACAAACCTCTATTCGGGGCGATGTTACTTCCCAGTTCATTTCGGGTCTGTTGTTTGCTTGCCCGATGGCTAAAGTTGACACTGAAATCACTCTTACCTCGCCGCTGGAGTCAGCAGATTATATTAAAATGACTTTGGACGTGCTTTCGAAGCATGGGATCAGAGTGGATGTCTATGGAAATTTCGAAAGCATCTTTATTCCAGCGAACCAAGCCTTCAAGCCAGTTGACTTTCGAGTGCCCGGCGACTTCTCTTCAGCGGCATTTCTACTGGCAGCTGCAGCCCTCACCAACTCGAAAGTGCAAGTAAACGACCTTGATTTTGAGACCATTCAAGGCGACAAAGCAATTCTAGGCATCCTCAAGAAAATGGGTGTGGCTGGAAAAGTTTGTGAGAACAGCGTCGAAATAGACGGTGCCGGAAGCCCGCTTGAGCCCCTCAATATTGACGCAAAAAACATCCCTGACCTTGTCCCAGTATGCACGGCTCTTGCATGTTTCGCCAAAGGCACTTCAAAAATCACAGGCGCGCGAAGGCTTAAGCTCAAAGAATCGGATAGGCTGCAGTCCCTCCACGCTGAATTCACCAAAATGGGTGCTAAAATAAAAGTGGATTCAAGCAGCCTGACTATAAAGGAAACCTCTGGTCTGCACGGCGCCACAATTAACCCCCACAACGACCACCGCATAGCAATGGCCTGCGCGGTGGCAGCTCTACGCGCTGAAAAGCAAACCCTCATTCAAAACGCCCAATGCGTTAGAAAGTCTTATCCGCAGTTCTTTATTCATCTGAAACAGTTAGGAGCGGAAATCGTTGGCGGGAAATTCGATAGGTAAAGAATTCGTTGTCACCAGTTTTGGAGAAAGCCACGGTAAAGTTGTGGGTGTAGTTGTGGACGGTTGCCCAGCAGGCTTACCTCTCGCTGAAGCAGACATTCAAGCCGAGTTGGACAGACGCATTCCAGCTGATCCCAAAATTGTTTCGGGACGTATAGAAAAAGACGTGCCCAAAATTCTTTCAGGCGTCTTCAACGGATTCACGACTGGAGCCCCGATAGCCCTGACGGTTGAGAACAAAGAAGTTGACTCCTCAGATTATGAGGCAAACAAGAATCTGCCAAGACCTGGACACGCGGACTACCCTGCAGGTGTCAGGTACGGCGGCTTTAACGATTACCGCGGTGGTGGACGCTTCAGCGGCAGAGTCACAGTCGCATTAATAATGGCTGGAGCAATAGCCAAAAAACTGCTAAGCCGCTTTGACGTTGATGTTTTTGCGTATACAAGGGCTATAGGAAAAATCAGAAGCGACAAAAAGTTTAGCTCTGAAGTAATCCGCAGGAATCGGTACGTGGCGGCTACTCGATGCCCCGACTTGGAGTGCGGCGAAATTATGGAGGAAGTGATCGTTGACGCCCGAAAAAAAGGTGAAAGCGTCGGCGGCATAGTCGAATGTCTCGCACTCAACGTTCCAGTGGGGATCGGCGAGCCAATGTTTGATTCGCTCGACGCTGACTTAGCTAAGGCACTGTTTAATGTTCCCGCTGTCAAGGCAGTTGAATTCGGGTTGGGTTTCGGGATCGCCGAGTTAAAAGGCTCAGAAAGCAACGACGCCTACGTCATGCAAAACGGGAAAGTCGCAACTTCGACCGACAATATGGGCGGAATCTTGGGCGGCTTATCAAACGGCATGCCTATTCTCATGCGGGTAGCGATTAAACCTACGCCTTCCATCAGTTTGCCGCAGAAAACCATTATCCTGTCTACTATGGAAGACGCATCTGTAACCGTTAAAGGAAGGCATGACCCATGTGTGGTTCCAAAAGCCGTGCCGGTAGTGGAAGCCGCAGTCGCCGTAACGTTAGCAGACCACATGATTCGGGGTGGTTTCATTCCGAAAGTTTTGGAGGCAAAGAAAATTGTTAGATGAGCTTGAACTTTACCGAATGCAGGTTGATCAAGTTGACGATTTAATTTTGAAAGCGCTGACTGAAAGAATCAAGATATGCATGGCTATTGGTTTAGTGAAAAAGAAACGCGGCATGCCTGTGAGAGATTTCTCTAGGGAAAACGACGTGTACAAAAAGATAAAAGAGAAATCTGTTGAATTAGGCTTAGATTCCCAGAAAGTTGAGGCACTCTTCCGCGAAATAGTTAATATGTGCAGTGCAGTTCAAGAGTAAGAAATAATCTGAAAAAGGAAAGTTCACGATAATGCTCTACGAAATAAACGAGAAAGCCATAAGTCCTACGGAGATTGTGGAGGCAGCGTACGCCGCAATGAAGGCAGGGAAAACAAAGTATTCCTCAGCTTATGGCGAGGAAAAACTGAGGCAGAAACTCGCTAAGATTCATGGAGTAAAAGCAGAAAACGTAGTTATCACTCCAGGTTCAAAATGGGGCGTCTTCGCAACCCTTTATTTAATGATGAAGGCAGGCGGCAACATTATCATCCCGACGCCTTACTGGACCGCTTATGATTTGATGGCCAAAAGCCTTGGCGCTCAGACACGATTGCTTAGAACCGAAATGGAAGACGGTTGGAAAGTGGATCTTGGCAAGCTTGAAGCCATGATTGACAAAGACACAAAGATGATAATAATTAACAACCCGAACAACCCGACAAGCAAAGTTATGGATTCCAAGACTTTAGACGGTATAGTGGAAATTGCTAATAAGAAAGGCGTCACAATCCTGTCAGACGAAGTTTATGGTCCAATCAGCTTCGTAAAAACCAAAAGCATCCTTGAATACGACGGTAACAGCACTCATGTTCTTTCCAACGGCTTCTCAAAAATGTTCACCATGACGGGTTGGCGAATCGGCTATATCATAGCCAACAAGCCGCTAATAGACAATATCACAAAGCTAAACCAAATAACAATAAACAACGTCCCAGTCTTCATCCAGGAAGCAGCTCTGAAAGGGCTTGAAATGCAGAAGAACCTGACAAAAACGATCGAGAAAGAGTATGAAGAACGCGCAAAAATCGCCTGCAAAACCTTAGCAAAAGCCGGATTATCCTTCACAGAACCAGAAGCACCCTTCTACGTGTTTCCCAAACGCAAAGGCTTAGACTCAGAAAAATTCACCTTGGACCTACTTGACAAAGGCGTTGCTGTGGCTCCAGGAACATCGTTTGGCGATTACAGAGAACACTTCCGCATCTCCTTGACTGCACCCAGAGAAGAAATAAAGGTCGGGTTGGACAAAATTAGCGAGGCGCTTAAATGAAAACCGCCGTTCTCGGCGCTGGAAAAATGGGTGTTTGGTTCGCAAAGTTTTGCAAAGAGAAAGGCGACAACGTAATCCTGTCAGACAGAAAAGCGGAGAAACTGTCTGAACTCGGAAAAGAGCTGGGTGTTGAAACCACAACTGACTTCGCAGAAGCAGTAAAGGCAGCCGACGAAATCATGATTTGCGTTTCTATCAGCAGCTTTGAAGATGTCGTCAAAAAAATCGCTCCTCATATTCATGATGGGCAGGCAGTCACGGACATATGCTCAATCAAAGAGTACCCCGTCAAAGTCATGCATGAATACATCAAGCACGGCTTGGTGTTGGGCACGCATCCCGTTTTTGGCCCAGGCAGCAAAGGCGTAAAACACAAAGCCTACATACTTACCCCAACGAACGCCGCCGAAGAAAAATATGCTGAAGGATTCAAGAAGTGGCTAGAAAAGGAAGAAGCTCACGTTTTCATCATGACACCCCAAAAACACGACCAACTCATGTCCGTCGTCCTCGGATTTCCCCACTTCCTCGGATTAGTCGCATGCGAAATCCTTCTTGAACAAAAGCTTTTCCCCGAAACCAAACAGGTGGCAGGGACAACTTACCGCGTGCTCTTCACCTTGGCGGAAGCAACCGCTCTAGAAACCCCTGACCTGTACGCTAATTTGCAGATGAAGCTGCCTGAGATGCGAAAAATTGAGGAAGCCTACATCGCGAAGGCGCAGGAGTGGCTGGATTTGCTTAAGCAGAAGAACCCGCAGGCAATCGTTGAGCGGATGGAGCAGCTTAAAGCCAAACTGCAGAAGGCTGACCCAGACTTCGCCAAATCCTACGAAGTCATGTACAAAATGCTCGAAGCCACAGAAAAATAGACACCGCTGCATTTTGTCGCTTTCGTGGGTGGATCATCGCCAAAAATTGATTCTGGCGTTTTTACCCTACATTTATGATAAACCTTATAACCTATTCTGTACCATTTGGTACCAAAGTAGTAGTTCCTTATGGTGCAGAAGCAGAAAATAGCTGAGTCAGACGGGCTTCAAGCAGCAGCTAGGCTTTCCAGGTCGGATTACGCAAAGGTTCAGCAGCTCGTAGACGCTGGGCTTTACCGCAGTTTCGCAGATTTCCTTCGGGAAGCCGTACGTGATAAACTTGCCAGCATGGAAATTGTCAGCGTCAAAAACGTGGGCGCTCACGAAGCTGAAGACATGATTAAGGATTACTTGATGGAGCATCCAGGTCCAAACTTTGCCAGTGAAATAGCCGACGCCCTCGGATTAGACTTTGGCGTAACGTTCAAGGCGATTAACAAGCTTCTTGAAGAGGGGCAAATAAAGAAGGCCAAAAAATGACCACGCTTACCAACGAAGGCGACGGCGTCATCGGCAAACGCATAATCTATATTGCTCGCAAAGTTTCTGGACCAAGACTAATCATGAAAGGCGGAAGACACCGCGGAATGGAAGGAGTCCTCCACGATGCAGAAGCCTACGTGGATATAGCTGTTGAGACGTGATTAGAATCAGTAAATCACTGATTGTCAACTGTTCTCTAAAAACGAAAAGCGAGGCTTTAGTTGAAGTCATCAAAAAATTCAGCGACTGCACCGTTATCCAGTACAATGACGTCCCCAATTGCTATCGTGTGGAAGCTGGAATTGACGCAGTCGTCATCAGCGGCTCGGGCGCCAGAATAGTTGACCCTTCAGATAGGCGTCTCTTCGAAGGGGTTGTAAACCTGATAAAGACATGCGATTTGCCCGTCTTAGGCATCTGTTTTGGCCAACAACTGCTCTGTTGGGCGTTTGGCGCAAAAGTCGGGTCGCTCGCAAAGCCCGTTTTGGACCGTTTTGAAGCGGTTCGGGTTGTTGATAATGACGGACTATTTGCGGGCTTTGAAAAAAACCGAACGGTGCCGCTGGCAGAAAACCATTACGATTACGTCTTAAAAGAAAAACCTCGGCGAGTCAGGTTTTGTTCTGCTTGCGGATTCGGCTTCATGCGAAATAGAGGCAGTCAGACACAAAGGTAAACCATTTTACGGTGTTCAGTTCCATCCCGAACGCACAAATGTAAAAACTGAATCACACTCTGAAGGACACAGAGTTATCGAGAATTTCTACCGTAATGTGGTTAAACGATAAGGACAGAAACTGGCTAGACAATTGTTTGTTGCAGAATCAGCGGTTTGTTAGACTTTTTTGGCGCGCTCTAATAACAAGTGCTCCTCCGTGAAGCCAAACTTGTTGTAGAGATTTCGCGCTTTCTGATTCTTTCGTTCGGTGGAAACATGAAGCTCAGCAATATTTTCCGCATCGGCGTGTTTGATTATGGCTTCAAGTAGTTTTGAACCGATTCCTCTATTTTGACAGGCTGGTTGCACAAAAAAGTCGATCATTAAGCCCTGTTTCTCGCCTTCCCAAAAAGAAGGGAAAATAGCGCAGTCAACGAAACCGACGATTGAAGAGTTAGATTCGGCTACCAAGACTACGAATTGTTTTTTGCCTGGACGTTTCTGAAGATTTTCTGCCACAAAAATCCTGTTTCCACCCCAAGGTTCATCGCCAAGCTTTTCCAACATCAACACCTTGGCAATTCCTTCTGCATCTTTGCTATTTGCTTCGCGTACAATAATTTCTTTTTCAGCAATCATCGATAGGTACCCTTCTTTTTATTTAGTAAGGTGCCCTATTAAATGTAAAACGCAAAAGAACTTTTAAGAGAATTGTTTGGCTTTTTGGAATAAGCCCAAGATCTTAACGAATATTGCGTACTTTTGCAGTGCTTCTGCGCATTTTCTTCGGTTTGGTGCCCTTTAAAGTATAGGTAGAAGTTGTATTCCCATAGGTTTGTCTGATGGTTTTGTTATTGATTTTTTAGGTTATTTTTTTGAAAAATGCTTCTGTATTAAGCAAACGGAAAGAGTGAAGTAAAAATTAGATGACTCTGGGGTAAGAACCCAAAATCTTAACGAATGTTGCGTATTTTTCTAGGGCTTGTAAGGCTTCTGCGCAGCGTTTTTCGGTTCGGTGCCCTTCGAAGTCGAGGTAAAAGTTGTATTGCCACGCGGTGGTTTTGGTGGGTCTGGATTCGATTCTGGTTAGGTTGATGTTTCTCGATGCGAACTCGCTGAGGGCGTGGTAGAGGGTTCCGGGGGCGTGTTTGGCTGAGAATATGATTGAGGTTTTGTCGTCTCCCGTGGGGGCTGCATCTTCGTGACCGAGGACAAGAAATCGAGTGTAGTTTGAAGGGTTATCGGAGATATCTCGAGCAAGAATCTTCATGCTGTAGAGGTCCGCGGCTTTTTCGCTTGCGATGGCAGCAGCATTTGTAAGGTTTTTTTCTTTAATGATTTTTACGGCTCCGGCAGTGTCGTAAGCGGGGATGATTTCCCACTTGTGCTTTTCAAGGTATTTGCGGCATTGCGCTAACGCTTGGGGATGCGAGTAAACGGTTTCGATGTCCTCGATTTTGGTCTCTGGATTGCCGATTAGGACGTGAGCAAGTTTTACTGCGACTTCACCGCAAACTTTGAGGTCATAAGTGAGGAATAGGTCGTAGTTTTGGTTGACGCTGCCCTCAATGGAGTTCTCAATCGGAACTACACCGTGGGGAAGAAAACCTGTTTTTACAGATTCGAAGACATCGCGGAAGTCTTTGCAGGGAACTGGCTCTACTTTGCTGCCGAAAAACTTGTAGACAGCCATTTCGCTATAGGCACCAGTTTCACCCTGATAGGCTACTTTCACTGTTTGTTTCCCTGCTTATGCTTTATCAAAAGCTTGTTTATACCGTTTATCATCGCTTCGACGCTTGCCATCACGATGTCCTCTCTTGCCGCGCGTGCCGAGACGATGTTGCCATTCTCATCCTCAACTTTGATAATGACTTCTGCAACGGCGTTTGAGCCGCCCGTTATAGCTTCAAGACGGTACTCTCGGAGGCGGATATTTTCTTGGCTGCTGATCAACTTCTGAATCGCTTTTAGAACTGCGTCAACTGGACCTACACCCGTCTCAGCCGCAATGTATTCCTTTCCATCCAAGACTAGCCGCACTGAAGCCGTAGGAATAACTTTGATGCCGGTGACCACCGCCATGTCGCATAAGGAAACGATTTTCTGTTCCGCTTCGCCTATAACTGCAGAAGTTAACGCTAGCAAGTCAGCGTCTGTGACCATTTTGCCTTTGTCGCCAAGTTCCTTGACGCGTTGGACGATTTCTTTGAGTTGCTCCTCCGTTGGGTGAATGCCGACTTCTTCCAGCTCCGCTTTGATGCCGCGTGTCCCCGCCAGTTTTCCCGCAACAAGTTTTCTTGTGCGCCCGACTAAGGCTGGGTCTATAGGTTCGAAGGTTAGCGGTTTTTCGGTTACTCCACGTGTGTGGATGCCTGATTCATGTGCGAAGGCGTTTTCGCCGACCAGCGCCTTGTTAACCTGCACAGCAATGCCTGTTAACGTAGAAACCATGCGGGAAGTGCTGTAGAGTAGTCGGCTGTTTATTCCTGTCTTGTACTTGTAAATTACCTGCAGCGCCATAGCCACTTCTTCCAGCGAAGCGTTACCTGCCCGTTCGCCCAACCCGTTGACGGCAACGTGAACTTGTGCAGCACCAGCTTCTACGGCAGCCAACGAGTTTGCTACCGCCAACCCGAAGTCGTCGTGGCAGTGAATGCTAATCGGCGTATTAACGACGGATTTGATTTCTTCTACGAATTTGATGGTTGACTTTGGAATCATAATACCTACAGTGTCGGGCAAGTTGAGGCTGTCCATTCCAGCTTTTTCCGCAGCTTGGCAAACCTGCTTTAGAAAAGTCATTTCGGAACGTGTTGCATCCATGGGTGAAAACTCGCATTTTACACCATGCGCTTTAACGTACTCAATCGACTCGATAGCTGAAGCTAACACTTGCTCTGGTGTCAAGTTGACGGCGTACTTCATCTGCACTATAGAGGTCGGGATGAAAACGTGGATTAAGTCGACGTCGCAGTCCAGCGCCGCATCAATGTCGCCTTTTGTCGCTCGGGAAAGGGCGCAGATTTCAGAATTCAAGCCCAGTTTGGCAATTTCCTTGACGACTTTTTTTTCGCCGTCAGAGGAACTTGGAAAACCCGCTTCGATAACGTCAACGCCCAGTTTGCTTAGTTGGCGGGCTATCTCAATTTTGTCTTCAGGTGTTAAAGAAACGCCGGGGGTTTGTTCGCCGTCTCTTAGGGTAGTGTCTAAAATCCGTATGTATTTTCCTGTCATTTTTTTCAGCCAGTTTTAACTGTTAATGCTGCAGCAATGGCTTCCGCCATTCCCACGGTCGTTGTGTTGCCGCCGCAGTCTGGAACAGTTTGACCGTTACGTAATGCGTAAATTACTCCATTCTCAATTGCTGCGGCTGCCTGCATGCATTTTTTGTCGTTGTATTTTTCGCCTAGCCACTCAAGCATCATTTTTGCGCTAAGAACCATCGAGATCGGGTTTGCGGTGTGTTTTCCTTCCCTGTTTGGCGCTGAACCATGAATGGGTTCGAAGAGTGCGAAGTTGTCGCCTAAGTTTGCGCCTGGAGCCATGCCTAAGCCGCCTATTAGTTGGGCTGATTCGTCTGAGAGGATGTCGCCGAACATGTTGCATGTGCAGAACAC
>JBEKPM010000006.1:0-37697 GCA_049520735.1 Bathyarchaeia archaeon
GTAAGGGAAGGCATCGAACTTACCGCTAAAGGGAGGGAAATAGCTAGAAGAATCGTTCGTGCTCATCGGCTTACTGAGGTTTTGATGAAGGAAACTTTGAAGACCGATGTTCGCGAAGAAACCGTTTGCGGCATGGAGCACCACATGGATGAGAAGTTCATGGATGCATTGTGTACGCTGCTGAATCATCCGACTCAATGTCCGCATGGACGCTCCATCCCCAAAGGCAAATGTTGCCCATAGACAGTTTTTTGATTTAGGTTAAGGTATGTATTTAGCTCTCCCTTCCAATTTGTCTTGAATACGCATTTTTCTCCCTTACGAAAGCATCTGAGTTTACCTAATAACGAGAGATTTAAGGAGAATTGGAGAGATTCAGGGAGAAATGGAGAGATTTTGGGAGATTTTAAGACTCAACCTGCAACTAATCCAAGCTCCATTCCACGAAAGCAACTTATAACACAAAGAAAAAATTTCTAAGACAAGATTCACCTTACGTTCTCGCAGACTTTGCCCGTATGCGTCTTTTAGATCTTGCAGTTGTTCTGGAATTTTTGTATCATACAGTTTTTGTTGTAATTGACGTTAAAGGACGGTAATGGACTTCTATTGACTTTTATTGACGGTAATTGACGGTAAAAGACGGTAAAGGACTTTAGTTGACGTTAGTAGACTTTTAGGGACGGATGCTGCAGATGATTCAAGCTTCTCCACAAAAAAGCAACCCAAAACACAAACAAAAAAAATTTTCTACGCAAAAAACGTTTAACGCTTTCTACCTTCTAGCTTTCTCCATTGACTTTTCTAGCTTATTTTAGCGTTTTTTAGCTTTTATAGCTTTTTTTAGCATAATTTAGCTTTTTTTAGCTTATAGTTGCAAACAAATCAAACCCTAAACCAAGAAAGCAGCCCAAAACAACGTGTTCAAAATTGCAAACACAATAACAAACTCCATCAAATACTCTTATTAGCAAAATATCGAAGCTAAAAACACACAAGTTAGAAATCAATACAGGAGCAAACCAGTTGCTTGATCACTTTTCGTATTCGATTGGGTTTTGCTCGGCCCAGTTTGCCTCAGTGAATCCCCTGAGCAATTGGCTCGACTTTACCGATGGTGAAATTGAAAAGCCTCTAGCGTTTTTGTCAATGAAAAGTAAAGCCGAGTGCTGTTTGTTTCCATCCCGTGCAGAACTATTGGTAACAAAAACCGCTTTTTTGTTGCGAATCCTTTTAGTCTTCCCACATCGCATACTTTTCGTAGGGAAAATTGTGCCGTTAATAGCGAAGTTTGATCCGTGGCAAAGCGGACTCTGCACTTGTCCGTCCAAGCTTACCTTTAACCCTTACACTGGATGCGACCACCAATGCATTTATTGTTACGCCTCCAGCTACATCCTAAATTTCAAGGATTGCAGACCCAAAAAAGACCTGCTTGCTGTTTTGAAGCGGGAAGCGTTGAAGCTTAATGGCGAAACAATCTCGTTATCCAACTCATCGGACCCGTACCCATGTGCAGAGGTTTCTGAAGGCTTGACCAGGCGGTGCTTGGAAATCCTTTCCGAGAGCAATTGTAAAATCCAAATCATCACCAAAAGTAATTTGGTAGTAAGGGATGATGATTTGCTAAGGAAGGTGCCTTCAACCGTTGCGTTAACCATAACGACCGAGGACGATACTCTAGGCAAACTGATGGAACCGTTCGCTCCTTTGCCTTCCCAGCGTCTTAGAGCAGCAAAAGACCTAATCAAAGTTGGCATACCAGTCTCGGTAAGAATAGACCCAATTATACCTTTAGTGAACGACCAGCCGCATGAACTAATCTCTACATTGGCAAAAATAGGCGTCAAACACTTAACCTGCTCAACATACAAGGCTAAACCAGACAATTGGATGCGTTTTGTCCAAGCTATGCCAAAAATCGCGGAAAAAATCAAACACCTCTATTTTCAGCAAGGCGAAAAAGTAGGTGGCAACACGCTTCTGCCCCAAGAAATCAGGTTTAAAATTCTTCAAAATGCCCGAGAAATGGCTCTGGCAGAGGGAATGAAGTTTGGAGTGTGCAGGGAAGGGTTAACGGCGTTAAACACGGCACCATGCGATGGGTCTTGGCTTATGCCTGAAGCTAAGGAGGCTTAGCTCGTGCAGACCCGTGTGATTATGCTTGTGGATTTTGACTATTTCTATGCGCAATGCGAGGAGCTTCGCAACCCAGCTATCAAGGACAAACCCGTTGTTGTCGGAGTCTATTCGGGGCGCACACAAGATAGCGGAGCCGTCAGCACCAGCAACTACATCGCTAGAAAATACGCTGTCAAATCAGGCATGCCGCTTTTCATGGCCAAACGGAAGCTTGAGGGTACCGACGCGGTTTTCTTACCAGTTGATCACGAGTACTATGAACAAATAAGTGACCGCATAATGCAGATTCTCAGAGGCTATGCAACCAGCCTTGAGCAAGTTAGTGTAGACGAGGCTTATCTGGATGTTACTGAGCAGGTTCAATGTAGTTTTGAGCGAGGAAAGGATTACGCCCAAAAAATAAAAGCAGATGTCAAAAGCCAAGTGGGTATTTCATTTTCGATAGGTATAGGACCCAACAAGCTTGTCGCCAAGATCGCCTGCGACAGCCAGAAACCCGACGGTTTAACCATCGTAAGGCCCGAGGAAGCGAAGAATTTTCTTGCACCGTTAGCAGTTGATCGGCTTTTGGGCGTCGGGAAGAAGACTTCGGCAGTTATGGAATCTTTAGGTATCAAAACAGTCGGAGACCTGGCAGTCTTCGATGTGCAGCGGCTGGTGGCTATATGGGGAAAAATACTGGGCGTGTACTTCCATAACGCAGCCAACGCCGTCGACGACGAACACGTCCAAGAGCAGGGCGAAGCCGAATCAATAAGCCGCATTGGGACTCTAAAGCAGGATTCCTGTGACTTAGAGTTTATTCTGCAGAAAACCAGCGAGCTAACCGAAGACGTTGCGAAAGATGTTGCAATGAGGAATCTGAGTTTCAGGCAAGTTGCAATCTACGTTGTCCTGACCGATTTAAGCAGCAAAACCCGGTCGGTAACGCTTGAGCAACCAGCCAAAGACAAAGAAACAATCAACACGAACGTCAGGGACCTGCTTGAAAAGTTCTTTGGAGATACACCGGTCGAAGTCCGCAGAGTCGGCGTTAAAGTCTCAGGTTTCAGCAAGGAAGAACCGCGTCAAAAGCAGCTCACACATTTCTTCCAAGCAAACTAAACCTAAGCAAACTTTTATTCTCTCGAAACCTTCTTGTTTTTTAGGTCAAATCTTTGAGTCGTGAAAAGCCGAACAAGAAAAGACTGCCGCCCGACCAACAAGCAACTGAACGCCTTTTGCGTTGGGGCATCGACCATCCAGGCATAACATCAACTAACCCTCAGTTAAAACTTGAAACCTACATGTTAACCGTCGACGGGGAAGTGGACAACCCAGTTACATTGAGTTGGAATGACTTCATGAAGCTTCCTAAAACCGTTTCAGTTAGCGATTTCCACTGCGTCGAGGGCTGGAGCGTTCTTAACTGCAAATGGGAAGGCGTAAAAATCAGTGAAATCGAAAAACTTGTTAAACCCAAAGAAGTCGCTAAAGCTGTAACCTTTGAATCGGCGGACTCGTACACAACTTCGCTTTTCCGAGAAGAACTCAGGGGCGACGATGTGCTACTAGCTTACATGCTTAACGATGTTGTGCTTGAAGAAGGCTATGGGTTTCCTGTGCGTTTGGTTGTTCCAAGCAAATATGCTTACAAGAGCGCCTTGTGGGTGGCGCATTTGCAGTTTACTCGCGGCAAAGCTTTAGGTTTCTGGGAGCGCCGTGGATACAGTGACAGCGCAGACGTGTGGAAAAATGACCGGTTCAGGCGTTAAAATGCGGGAGTTAGCATAAACAACACTTTGTAGCCAAATTAGTTTCTTTCGATAACTTCAGGAATTCAAAATAAACCTTCTAACGCAGGATAACGTTTATAAGCTTGCTTTAATACCGATGGGGAACATCAAAGAGGTTTAAATTATGACTCAAGAAAACGCGAAGGCACAACCCGCCCAAAAATGCAAGCTGCTAACTGACAGTGTCACAACTGGATGCGCGGTTATTACAGCGCAATGCAGCAAGCAAAAAGTGCCGTTGCAAAAGGGAAAAGAAGAAGCCAAGAAAACACTTTACCTGAACAGGATATAAACCAAAACATCGCGCTCCCGTTCACAAAACATTTTTCATATGCTTTTATTTCTTTTATATTCAACTAGCATCGGCTTAAAGGCATAAGTGGGGCAGTAAAATTTGGATTATACTGAAGCCAAACAGGGAAGAGTCTTCGTTCTCAGACTTTATCATGGAGAACGGATTCACGAAGTTATAGAAAAGTTTGCTTTTGAAAAACAAGTTTCTAGCGCACTATGCTTCTTTCTAGGTGGTGCGGAGGACAAAAGCAAAGTTGTGGTGGGACCGAAAGACGGTGCCGCGCTTCCGCCCGAACCCATGGTAACCCTCCTAAATGGTGTCCACGAAGGTTGCGGAGTGGGAACCATCTTCAAAGACGAAACAGGCAAACCCAGGCTTCATATGCATGCCAGTTTTGGAAGAAACGACAACGCGGTAACAGGCTGCGTGCGCTTAGGTGTCGATGTTTGGCAAATCGGCGAAGTCGTCATTCTGGAACTTGTCGACGCTTCTGCTAGGCGAGCCAAAGACAAGGAAACGGGTTTTGAACTTTTAGACGTCGGATAGAGCTACGTTTGGGTTTGGTTGAAACGCACCAAGAAGAGCCTATTGGGCATTTGCCCGAAGAACGGCTGGTCCGTGGGGACCCCGAACCTGCCTGTACTGTAAATCATCTGGAGAACGTCGGCGTATGTTACTGTAGTGTTGTAGAATTGGGTGTTCGAACCGTAATCGTAAAGGATTAGGTATTTTACGTTGCGTTGTTCGCAGAGGCTTACGAATTGTGTCACGTTGAAGTTGATTGTGTAAGCGTCGACGGCTAAGCTGGGGTATTGCCAAATCTGGTTTGGCGACATATTTTCCGGCAAGTAAAAACGGAACATGTCTTCGTCTAAGAGGTTGAAAGAGCAAACCAGCACTGCAGATTGGTTCTGTCCTAAATGGCTAGATAGATAAGCGGTTGTCTCTGGAATTGGGATGTTTGTTTGGTCTCGAACTGTCATTTGATACGCGTTGTCGGCGCTATAGAGAATCGTTGATGCGGCAAGGAAAATAAAAAGCACCGCTCCCAACTTCTTAATCGGAACTCCGCTGGGAGCTATCTGCTTAGGCTGCCACGAACGGATCCTTCCATAAAGAAACATGAGAAAACTTGCAGCTGAAATAGCCAAAATCGGAAAAACTGGGTCGACATAGCGCCATTGCCTGTTTGGAATAACCGTGAAGAAAACGTAAACTGCCAAAAACCACGTTAGAAGGAACATATCTTGTTTTTTTCTCCGAAAAGCAAACAAACCCAAACCGGCTAAGCCTAAAATCATGACGGGTATAGAGATTGGGTGTACCGCAATATCTTGGAATGGCGAAGTTAGTTCAATTAAGTAGTAAACTGGAACGAAAAATCGGTTGCTGTACACTGGGGTATTTTGTGAGCCGGTTTCTAATACAGAAGTTATGGTTTGGAATTTTGTTTGACCATCAATTTGGTAAACCATCAAAAACCATGGGGCTACAACTAATATCGCAATTACAAATATAACTAAGAGTTTAGCTAAGCTTATCTTCAGTCTTTTTCTGTACAAAACCAGCACGCTAAAAGCCATTGCTACTGCTGCTACTGCCATTTGATATTTCGCGAGAATACCTACGCCAAAAACGATGCCGCTGAAAACAAGAGCTTTGTAGTTGTTCTTAGTTATCCAGGAATAGAAAAGAAACATCAACGCGGTGAAGAAGAAGATAAGGATCGTTTCAAGCATGGTGACCCTTGAAACCCAAAAGAAACCCGGCGTTACTCCGAGCAGAATACTAGCTAGCAAAGCGTTTTTTGGGCCATACATTTTGTTGGATAACTCGAATACTGCCCAGACAGCGAGCAAGGCGAAGGTAACTGAAACTAATCTGCCGGCAACGGTGGTTAAGCCGAAGATTTGCATGTACCCTGTCGTAATGAGATCGAAAAGAGGCGGGTAGTAGCCATATGTTGTTAGGTATTGGTGTGGTTGGCCGCGAGATAATAGTAAACCACCGAATAGGTGAGGCATTTCATCCCATTGCGGAGACATGTAGCCAAGGCTTACGGTCAATAGGTAACCGTAGATCACGACGAAAGCGAGAAAGGCCAGTCGCCACTTGTTTGCTTCGATAGCAAGTTTTAGCCGAGAGGTTGCTGAGATGTCACCTGAATGTTGCGTTGAACCCTGCGGACTTGGTTGTTTTATGGTTAGCCTCTCTCCCTATTGCAACCACTATTTCATACTACGTAAAAAAGCGTTTGTTAAATCAGCTTTTGAGTCTCCAAATTTTTAAAGTATCATTTCCTTATTTACCCAAAAGAGTCTTATGGTAGCAGAATGAAAGGTTATGAAACCAAGCATGCCTTGAAAAGTCGGCAAGAGCGTACCCATGAAACTATCTATCGTAATCCCTGCTTATAACGAGGAAAAAAGGATTGGGCGGACTTTAGAGTGCTTGGTTGAACGGTTCAATGATTCCTGCGAAATCTTAGTCGTGTCAGAAAGCATTGACAAGACCGACGATATTGTAACAGAATTTTCCAAGAATTCAGCGGTCGTCAGACTGTTATCCTCAAACAACCGTCTCGGGAAGGGGGGCGCGTTCAAAAAAGGCGTCGAAAACTCCCACGGCGAAATTATCATGCTTCTCGACTCCGACCTTCCTGTGCCAGTTTCAGACGTTGAGAAAATAGCCTCATGCGTTGGTGAAACCGACATTGCTGTAGCTTCACGAGAGGTTGCCGGGACAGAAATTTTGGTTTATCCTCCCTTTGCAAGAGTGTTCGCCGGCAAAGCCTTTTCCAGAATATTCAATGCTCTATTCAACCTCAAAGTGAAGGACACTCAATGTGGCTGCAAAGCCTTCAAAAGAGAAGCGCTCCAAAACGTCCTCAGCATGGTTGAGAGTAACGGCTTTGAGTTTGATGCGGAGTTACTTTTCAAATGCAAGCGCAGTGGGTACACGATCAAAGAGGTCCCTGTGACTTGGAGTTACAAGCCCGATTCAAAGCTTAACCTATTTAGTGACACATTAAAGATGGGGAGGGGTATTTTCAAGTTATGGCTGAAAACGTACATAGTCACGCAGAAGACCTAGAGTTGAACAGGGGCTTCAGTGTGGAGGCAATAGATACCGATTGTAAAGCGGTAGAAATTTCTAAGAAGAAGGGCATCAATTCATTTCTATCAGACATCAGCGATTGGGAAACCGACGAAAAATTTGATTGCATAATTCTTGGTGACGTGTTGGAACACATTGAAGATGACCTTTCAGCTATGAAAAAAATTCATGGCATGCTTAAGGCAAACGGCTGCATTATCGTGAACGTGCCTTCGTACCCTTTTTTGTTCAGCAAACACGATTCAGCCTTGGGCCACAAACGAAGATACTCAGATGACGAGCTCAAAACAAAACTTGAAGCATCGGGTTTCAAAATTGAATGTTTTAGGCACTGGAACTCGCTTGCTTTCCCCATCACACTTTTGATCAAGATTTCCAAAAAAGATTATCCTCACGAAGAAGTTTCAAACATCAAAACATTGTCTAGGCTGCTGGAGAATACACTCTTGTTGGAGTCGAGAATAAATTATTTCTTTGGTATTTCAATTTTGTGCAAAGCCAGAAAATAGCCCTCTTTTTTCTGAAGGTTTATTTAAACAATCAGCCTTATTTTCTCCTCCACGCTTTTATACTAGGGCTTTTGTAGTGCTGACTTATTACACCCAGAATCAAGGGGGATCCAGATGTCTCAGAATGATAATAGACGTTCGTCGTTGGAAAAGGTTTTGAAAGAGTACAATTACCAAGAAAGTGCCCTTTTAGAAATACTGCATCGCGCCCAAGAAATTTATGGTTATTTGGATAAGGATTTGCTTATGGATGTTTCTGAGTCGCTTAACATCCCTCCAAGTCATGTCTTCGGCGTAGCGACTTTCTACAGCTTCTTCAAATTTAAACAGCCAGGACAACACATTGTTACTGGTTGCTTAGGAACTGCTTGCTACGTGAAAGATGTTGAACAAATTTTTGAGGCTGTTGAAAAAGAATTTAGTGTTAAGCGTAATGGATCCACTTCGGATGGAAGACTTTCATTGCTTATCACACGTTGTATCGGTGCATGCGCTATGGCACCAAACATTGTGATTGATGACGAGGTTGTCGGTAAAGCCACAAAAGAAATAGTTGTTGAAAAAATCAAAAACATACTCGGAGGAGTTAAAACTGAAACTAGATGATCTCCAAAAAATAGCTGAGCAGGAACTTGATTTCCAAAGAGCTTACAAATACCGAATTAACGTTTGCTGCTCTAGTGGGTGTGTTCCCTTCGGTGCACTCAAGGTGTTGAAAGCATTTGAAGATGCCGTAAAAGAATTAGGCGTAGCAAAGGTATGCAAGGTCGCCCGAACTGGCTGCATTGGTACCTGCTCGGTAGGACCTGCTGTGCTTATTGAGCCAGGTGATTATCTCTATCAAAATGTCACCCCCGAAAAAGTAAGAGAAATAGTGCGTGATCACATTGTCCTCGACTTACCCATCAAAGACATGTTGTACCAAAACGAGTCTTACTTCAAAAAGCAGCATCGCCTGGTTTTGCGAAACGCAGGAAAAATTGATCCTTTAAGAATTCAAGATTACATTTCTGCTGGCGGCTACTCAGCCATCGCTAAATGCCTTGCAACCATGACCTCACAGGGTGTAATTTATGAAGTTAGAACCAGTGGTCTTAGAGGTCGTGGAGGTGCAGGTTTTCCAACTGGGCAAAAATGGGCGCTCGTGGCAAGATCGCACAGTTCTCCTAAATATATAGTTGCTAATTTGGACGAAGGAGATCCGGGTGTCTTCGCAAATAGAACTTTGGCTGAAGCTGATCCACACGCTATTCTTGAAGGTATGCTCATCGCTGCTTACGCCGTTGGTGCAGAAAAAGGTTATATTTATATTAGATCCGAATATCCGTTGGCTATTCAGACTTTGCAGAAAGCTATTGCTCAAGCTAAAGCGATGACGTTACTTGGCGATAACATTCTTGAACTGGGATCGTTCAAGTTTGACGTTGAACTGCGATTCGGCGCAGGCGCATTTGTTGCAGGGGAGGAAACAGCCATTCTAGCGTCTGTAGAAGGTCAAAGAGCAATGCCTCGTCCCCGCCCCCCGTACCCGGCGAATTCTGGCTTATGGCAAAAACCGACGCTTATACAGAATGTTGAAACATTCGCCAACATACCGCAAATAATACAAAACGGCGGCGCATGGTTTGCAAAGGTGGGCACGCCGAAATGTTCTGGAACCAAATGCTTCTCGTTAACCGGCAAAGTCAACAATCCGGGATTAATTGAAGTGCCGATGGGAATCACACTCAGAGAAGTTGTTTTCGACATTGGCGGTGGGGTAGCTGATGGAAGGAAATTCAAAGCTGTTCTAGTGGGCGGTCCTTCAGGTGGTTGCCTTCCTGAATCATTGCTAGATCTCCCAATCGATTATGAATCTCTAACAAAAGCTGGAGCAATAATGGGTTCTGGTGGCATAGTTGTGCTCGACAATGAATCATGCATGGTTGATACGGCGCGGTTCTTCACTGACTTCTGTGTTGATGAATCTTGCGGCAAATGTACGCCATGCAGAGCAGGCTTAGCCCGAGTCAAAGAAATATATGACCAAATTACTGCAGGCAACGGAAAACTGGATGACATTGTCACATTGGAGAAATCTGGCGTTTTCATTCGAGACGCAAGCCTTTGTGGTCTTGGACAAACTGCGCCGAATCCAGTTTTGACAACACTTCGCTACTTCAAGGATGAATACATCGAACATATCATTGAAAAGAAATGCGATGCAGATAAATGCTTCAAAAAGCATGAGGAGGAAGAATAAACATGGCGACACCAAACACTTTTAAACTCAAAATTGACGGTGTTGAAGTTACAGTTCCTGAAGATTCTACCATCCTAAAAGCTGCTAAAGCAAACGGCATCATAATTCCAACACTTTGTTCGCTTGAAGGCCTAACCCCTTACGGCGGTTGCCGCCTTTGCCTCGTTGAAATAAGCGGTTCACCAAAGCTTTTCCCTGCTTGCACAACGCCAGTGAGTCCAAACATGGAAATCACTACCAACTCTGATCGGCTAAAGGATTACCGCAAGATGGTTGTACAAATGCTTCTTGCTGAGAGAACTCACATATGCTCAGTTTGCGTCGCCAACGACCACTGCGAGTTGCAAGCTATGGCTAAGGAGCTTGGAGTTGAACATGTGATGTTTGAGAGGAAATGGACAGCTGAACCAGTAGATTCCACACATGACTTCTTAGTTATTGACCGAAACCGCTGTATCCTATGCACAAGATGCATCCGCGTCTGCGACCAAATTGAAGGGGTCCACACTCTTGATCTTAAACTAAGAGGTAAGGACGCTCAGGTAATCATGGATCTTGATGAGGACTGGGCAAATTCTTGCTCATGTACATCATGCCGCAAATGCGCAAAAGTCTGTCCTGTAGGGGCCATTTACATTGAGGGGGAACCAATTGACCACACCAAACGTAAAGATATCGCCGAGTTCGTCTTGACGAGGAGGCAACGCAAATGACCACGAATGCGAAAGTCAGAGTCGCCACAGTTTGGCTTAGCGGCTGTGCAGGCTGCCACATGTCATTCCTTGATCAAGACGAGCGACTTGTCGATTTAGCAAAGAAGATACAGCTGGTTTACAGCCCAATTGCCGACGTAAAAGAGTTTCCGGAAAATGTTGACGTTACACTCATCGAAGGCGCCATAGCAAATGAGGAGCAACTGCACATGCTTGAAAAGGTTAGAGCTCGCACAAAAATCATGATTTCCCTCGGAGACTGTGCTGTTACAGGTAACGTTACGGCTTTAAGGAACTCGTGGCGTCACAGTGACCAAGCGGTGCTGGAAAGGGCATATAAGGAAAAGTCTGATTTGAACGCTGCAATTCCAACAGACGTGCCTAAGCTTCTTATTAAGGCTCGTCCGCTTCATGAAATCGTCAAAGTTGATTTCTATATCCCGGGATGTCCACCGCATGCAGATCTGATTAACTACGTGTTAACCGAGCTGCTGGCGGGAAGAACCCCTAAAATGGAGGGTAAAACAAAATATGGTTAAAACAGAGAAAAACACCAAACAAATTGTAATCAGCCCCATTACAAGAATAGAGGGGCATGCTCAAGTATCCATATGCCTGAACCCTGATGACTCCGTGAAAGAGGCCCGATTCCAAGTCACCGACTTTCGAGGCTTCGAGAAATTCACTGAAGGACGACCTTTCTACGAAATGCCAAGCATAACCTCAAGAGCTTGCGGAATCTGCCCAGTAAGCCACCTGTTAGCCTCCGCCAAAGCATGCGACGCCATCGTCGGAGTCAGTCCGCCGCCAACCGCCATAAAACTACGTCGCCTAATGCATATGGGACAAATGATTCAGTCGCACGCATTGAACTTCTATCACCTTTCAGCACCCGATCTGCTTTTAGGCTTTGATTCTGACCCAGCGACAAGAAATGTCTTCGGCTTAATAGAAAAGGACCCTAAACTAGCGTTGCAAGGTGTGAAGCTACGCAAGTTCGGTCAAGAAATAATAGAAAAGGTCGCAGGCAAAAAGATACATTCAAGCGAATGGGTTCTCCCAGGCGGAGCAAAATGGCCACTCAGCAAATGGAATGCAGACTATTTGAAGGCTAACTTGCCAGAAGCGTTAGACAACGCGAAAAAAACGTTGGAGCTATACAAAAAGTGGCTTGTTAACTTTGACGAAGAAGTAGAGAACTTCGGGAACTTCCCAAGCTACTACATGGGCCTTGTCACAGCCGATGGAGGACTGGAACACTACGACGGCACTTTAACCATAATGGACAAGGACGGCACAGTTGCTGCTCGCTGCGTAGACCCGACAACTTACAGCGACTTCATAGGCGAAGCAGTTGAACCCTACTCATTTATGAAGTTTCCATACTTCAAAGCAATAGGCTACCCCGAAGGCTTCTACCGTGTCGGTCCGCTGGCAAGACTCAACGTTGCATCGCACTGCGATACGCCTCTTGCAGACAAAGAACTGAAAGAATTCAAGAAACTAGGCAAGAACGGAGTGGTTCAGAGCACATTCCACTACCACTATGCGCGGCTGATTGAGTTGCTGTTCTGCGTTGAAAAAGCCAAAGAGCTGCTGGAAGACCGAGATATCCTATCAGAACATGTTACGTCGAAAGCTATGGTGAACCACTATGAAGGCGTGGGCGTCGCTGAGGCTCCAAGAGGCACCTTGATCCACCACTACAAAGTCGACCCGCAGGGCATGATCACTTGGAACAATATGATTATCGCAACAGAACACAACAATATTGCCTACAACAAAGCAATAACGCAGGTCGCCAAAAAATACGTCAATGCAAAGGCGCTCCAAGAAGGCATGCTGAACCGAGTTGAAGCTGTGATCCGAGCGTTTGATCCGTGTCTGAGTTGCGCGACACACGCAGTTGGGCAGATGCCGCTTGACGTAAAACTATTTGATGCAGACGGCAAACTGGTAGACCGAAAAGTAAGATAGAACCTTTTCTTTTCTTTTTCTTTCACATTTAGTCATGAATATGCAAAGCGACCGTTATATTGAACAGAAGGTTTTCTTTTTCCAGCATCATCAAAAGCTTTTGAGCGCTCGGCTCACAGTATCATGCGGTACCTATGGGATTCCTAAAAAAACTCGAAGGGCACTTAGAAAAAGCATTTGGTTTTATTAATCAAAAGAGCGACTGTAGTAGTCATTTTGGCGCTGTCTTGTTTCTGGCATATCGGTGAGTGTGAACTAACCTTATAAGCCCACACACACGATTGAGCAACCTGTTAGTTTGGAACCTGATGGAAGAGGAAAAAGAATTATGGTTCAAAGCTATCAAGGCGGAGAAAGGCGATATCGAATTGATATCGGCGCTTATGGAAGCATCTGCATTGAGGCGCCTACTAAGAAGGAGTGCTTGGAGCTTTTCAAGGAAGTTACACGGACAAGGCGTGATTCAAGGATAGACGAAGCAATAAGATAAATTGCATAATTTGTGGGCAGAAAGTCGAACAAGGATTAACTTGGATTTATTTCTCCAAAGCACATCCAGAAGAGTTTATTGAAAAACGGAAAAGCTTTCGATTTCGAAAGGTAATTCAGCCTAAAAAGTGCCATCTAATATGAGCTAAGCGTAGCAGACGTCATTGTCAAATGAATCTCTAATTTCACAGTTCTTTTCATGGCAAAACAATGGTGCTTGGTTTTTCCTAAACAGAGTCGTGTCGATGGAAGTTTCTGCTTTGCATTCAGTGAACATTTATGTATTTGACTTAGGCATTCAAATTAAAATAAGCACTCAGGGTGCTATGGGAACAGTCAAAGTGAGTTGCAAATGACTGAGACAGTACCTACTTCATCGGGCAAGGAGCCAATAAAAGCGTCAGAACTTGACCCTAAATTTAAATATCAACTTCTAAAAATGCATGGAAGCGAAAAAATTCTTAAATGCTTCCAATGTGGAACCTGCACCTCGGACTGCCCGGTCGCACGATACAGCGATAGTTACCGCCCAAGAACCCTAATCCACATGGCTCAAATGGGCCTAAAAGATCGCGTGCTCAAAAGCGACACGTTATGGTTATGCGCAGCTTGCTTTACCTGCACAGACCGATGCCCCCAAGATGTCGAAGTCGCAAGCGTAATCCGGGTCTTTCGCAATTTAGCCGTAGAAAATGGTTGTGTACCACAAGTTTTCAAAGATCAAACTGCAAGCTTGCTTGAATCAGGCTACGCTTACAAAATTCCTGAATTAAGAATCAAAAAACGTGAAACCCAAGGGCTTCCACCCTTACCAAAAGGCAATTCAGAAAACGTGAAGAAAGCGCTTAAGGGCGTAAAATTCATCGACGCAACTCAGAAACCTGCAGGAGGGCAAGCTGCTGGGCAATAAATACCTCATTTTCCTCGGCTGTGCCGTCCCTTATCGTGTTTCAGCTTACGAGATTTCTGCACGAAAAGTTTTAGCTAAACTTGGCGTTGAACTAGTTGAAATGCCCGAGTTCAACTGCTGCGGTTTGCCCTTTGACCCAGTAAGCCATGAAACCATGCTTGTCTTGGCAGCAAAAAACTTGGCGATGGCGGAAAAGCAAGGCTTGAATATACTCACTCTTTGTCCAGGTTGCGCTGGGTCCTTAAAGAAAACTAACAAAATCCTCAAAGAAGACAAAGCTTTGAAGGAGCAGATTAACTGTCACCTTAAAGAAGTTGGGTTGGAATTCAAAGGAACCATCGAGGTAAAGCATCTTTTGCAGCTTCTGAAGGAAGATGTAGGTGTTGAAAAAATCAAAGCCTCAGTGACCAAACCCCTTACGATGCTTAAAGTTGCAGAACATAATGGATGCCACATTCTTAGACCCAAAGAATTCATAGGATTCGATGACCCCGAAGATCCGCAAACCCTGAAAATGCTAATTGAAGCGACGGGCGCCATATGCCTTGACTACATCGACGAAACCGAGTGCTGTGGAGCACCCAGCGTCGGAGTCAGCGACAAAATTGCTTTGCAACTCGCAAGGGACAAACTCAACCACGTTAAGGTGGTTGAAGCACAAGCTTTAATCACGATTTGTCCATTTTGCCATATAATGTACGATACAAACGAGCTGCGAATAGAGAAAACATTTAATGAAACCTATGGAATTCCCATACTTCACTATCCACAACTACTCGGGTTGGCTATGGGTTTAACCCCTGAAGAATTAGCCTTCAGCGAACTCCGAGTGAACGCATCAAAAATAATAAAGCAAGTAACCGAGGAAGCAAAAAATGAGTAAAAACAAGTTAAAAATCGCCTTCTACTGGGCTGCAAGTTGCGGCGGCTGCGAAATAGCGGTCTTAGACATAAATGAGAAAATCCTTGACGTAGTACAAATCGCTGACGTTGTTTTCTGGCCAGTAGCTTTAGACATCAAATATAAAGATGTTGAGGCCATGGCTGACAAATATATCGACATAACATTCTTCAACGGTTCCATTCGCAACTCAGAACAAGAACACATGGCTAAACTTCTCAGACAAAAATCCAAAACCCTCGTTGCTTTCGGCTCGTGTGCCCATCAAGGCAGCGTACCCGGATTAGCAAACTTGAACGACAAGAATGAGATTTTCGAGCAAGTTTACGTTAAAGACAAGTCAAACGTAAATCCCGAACATGTCACGCCTAAAACTCAAACCCAAGTTAAAGAAGGCACTCTTAAAATCCCCGAGTTCTATGACACAGTAAAAACTTTGGCGCAAACAGTCGAGGTTGACTATTTCTTGCCCGGTTGCCCACCTCCAGTTAAACTGATTGCGGGTGCAGTTGACGCGATAGCCAGCGGCAAACTTCCGCCGAGAGGCTCCGTGCTCGCCCCGCTCAAAGCAGTATGCGACGAATGCCCACGAAAACGTGAAAACAAAAAGATTAACAAACTATACCGCGTCTATGAAAAGACGCCTGAGCCAGAAAAATGCCTGCTTGAGCAAGGTATCCTCTGCATGGGACTTGCAACCCGAAGCGGCTGCGGCGCTCAATGCTTAAAAGTTGACATGCCCTGCACAGGTTGCGGTGGACCAGCTCCGAACGTGCCAGAGCAAGGCGCTGCAATGATTTCTGCTTTGGCATCGATTCTCGGTTATGAAGGCGAACCAGGGAAAACTAAATACACCGAAAAAGAGACAGAAGAGTTGCTGAGCCAAGTGAAAGATGTCGTTGGCACATTCTATATGTACAGTTTGCCAGCGTCTATCTTGAAAAGAAAGGTGATTAAGAAATGAAAGAATTAGTTATAGACCCTATAACCCGTCTTGAAGGACATGGAAACGTATCCATATTCTTAAACGACAAAGGTGAAGTTGAAAACGCATACCTCAAAATTCCAGAACTAAGAGGTTTCGAGAAATTCTGCATAGGCAGAAAAGCAGAACTTATGCCGCAATTAACCACAAGAATTTGCGGTGTCTGCCCAGTTGCACATCACTTCGCAGCAACCAAAGCCTTAGACGCAGCATTCCATGTTGAACCAACATCTGCAGCGAAGAAACTTCGAGAATTAATGTACAGTGCATACTTCATCTACGATCACACACTTCACTTCTATTACTTGGGCGGACCAGACTTCATAGTGGGGCCTGATGCACCGCCAGAAAAACGCAACATCCTCGGCGTCATCGAAAAAGTGGGGATGCCCATTGCAAAAGAAGTCATAAAACACAGAGCCTACGGTCAAAAAATAACTGAAATCATCGGAGGAAAAGCAACTCACCCAGTCTGCGGATTACCAGGCGGAATGAGCAAGCCATTAAGTGAAGAGAACAGGCAAGAAATCGAGACAATGGCTGCTTCCTGCGTTGACTTTGCTCAGTTTACACTCAAAATCTTCCACGACATCGTTCTGGGCAACACGCAATACGTTGAATTAATCAAGAGCCAAGCTTACACCATGCCAACTTACTATATGGGCACAGTTGATAAGAATAACAAAGTCAACTTTTACGACGGCAAAGTCCGCGTGGTTGACCCATCAGGAAAAGAATTCCTCAAATTCGAATCCCAAGACTACCTCAAACACATCGCCGAACACGTTGAAGAATGGACATACAGCAAATTCCCATACCTCAAAGCAGTCGGCTGGAAAGGACAAGTTCCAGGCAAAGACAGCGGAGTCTACCGTGTTGGTCCACTAGGACGATTAAACGCTTCAGACGGCATGGCAACACCACTCGCACAGGCAGAATACGAAGTAATGTACAAGACACTGGGCGGCAAACCGGTCCACAGCACCTTGGCTTTCCACTGGGCACGTCTAATTGAATTGCTTTATGCAACTGAGCGAACAATGGAACTTGTGAAAGACCCCGAAATCACCAGCACAAACGTCCGCAACAAACCGGGCGAACCGGGCGAGGGCGTCGGCATCGTAGAAGCAGCAAGAGGCACACTGATTCATCATTACGTATTAGACAAAGATGCGCTCGTCAAAGACGTCAACCTCATCGTTGCAACAACCAACAATTACCCAGCGATCTGCATGAGCATTCGCGACGCGGCAAAAGGTTTAATCCACGAAGGCAAAGTTGACCAAGGCATACTGAACAAGGTTGAAATGGCTTTCAGAGCTTACGATCCATGCTTCGGATGCGCAACACATGCGGCGGTCGGGCAAATGCCGCTAACAGTAGAAGTCTACAACGCTGAAAAACAGTTAGTCAGCGAAGTGAAACGTTAATTCAACCCACATTTCTTAGAAGATAATTAAACAGTTATACTAAACTGTTTAATTATAGCTGCTGTTCAACTAACCTGCCTCGAACAAACCACAAATAAATTTCCTAAGCAACATTTTGCATTTGAAATGAAAAGTATAGCCATAATGGTTTTTTCCACAAACATTAAATGGACCGAGCAGTACCTTATATCAAAATCTTCTCGGAGCATCTCAAAAATGAAGATAATATCAAAAGAAGATTTCCAAAATTTCATAAATGCGTTAATAAAAGATGATTCTTGGAATGTTATCGGTGTTAAATCAAGAGGTAACAAATTTGCTTTTGCGCCTCTCGACTCTGCCGAGGAATTGCGTCTCGACTATGATGTAACATTATTGCCTCCGAAAAAATATTTCTTCCCTCAACGTGAAACATTATTTACCTATGACATCTCCGACGGATTTTCCTCCAAAAATCCAGAGGAAATGAAACCAATGGTAATGGTGGGAGTTCACCCTTATGACATTGTAGCGCTACTTCATATGGATGAAATATTCAGGGAAACAAAATCTGACCCCTTTTATTTTAAGAAACGAGATGCCACAATAATTATAGGCATCAACATTCAAAGAATGTCAAAATGGAATTTTTCTTCCTTTATGGGCTCTGCAGCCATAGATTACGGCTATGATCTTATGCTTACGGACCTTGGCAATAGATACGCAATAAACATTGGTTCGCAAAAGGGAGAAGACCTCTTGTCGAAATATGCAAAAAATGTGACTGACGCATTGGCGCGCGACATGCAAATTGCTGGGCAGAAAAAAAGAGAAGTTATGGGTATGTCTCATCAAAAGTTTGATTTTCCGCCTGAACTTATTCCTGAATTACTAAAAGACAGTTATGGGAAAAGTGGCTTTTGGGAGAAGCATTCTGAAAAATGTTTAGCTTGTGGTTCATGCGTGCTAGTATGTCCAACATGTTATTGTTTTGATGTTAAAGATAACCCTGATCTTTCCTTAGAGCATGGTGAGAAATTCAGAACGTGGGATGGCTGTTTACTGGAAGATTTTGCGAAAATTGCGTCAGGCGAAAATTTCCGTGCTACAAGACCTACAAGGTACCGCCATCGGTATTTCAAAAAAGGAAAGTATTTGTTTGATCGTTTCGGTTTTGTTTCTTGCGTTGGCTGTGGACGATGTTCTTCAAACTGCCTCCCTGATATAGCGAATCCCGTTAACCTCTTCAATGACATGTATCAAGAAAGCAAAAACAGTGGAGAGCAAATAGCAACTTTTGCTGCTCAACCAAACGTTAACATTCAAACAGAAGGAGACATAAATTTCGTACCAAAGCTAGCGACCATAATCAAGAAAGTGCCGATGACTTCGATGGAAACACTGTTTGAAATCAAACTAGACGACGGATCAGAACTTAATCACAAACCAGGCCAATTTGCAGAAGTCTCAGTCTTTGGAATAGGCGAGGCGCCAATATCCTTATCCTCTTCACCGACAAAGAAAGAAACATTCGAAGTTTGCGTACGCAAGTTAGGAAATGTCACCACAAAATTGCACCAGCTTAATGTTGGAGATAAAGTGGGTATCAGAGGTCCATTCGGTAATGGGTTTGATGTTGACTCTCTAAAGGGTAAAGACCTCTTATTCGTAGCAGGTGGTCTTGGAATAGCCCCCCTCAGATCCCTGATCAATTATGTTCTTGACAACGGCAACAGAAAAGACTACGGTCGCGTCTATCTACTATACGGGTGTAAAGAGCCAAAGGAACTGCTTTTTAGCGATGAAATGGCGTCAATTGAGTCCAAAGAAAATGTTGAGTTCAAACCTACTGTAAACTGGTGTCCTGAAAATGAAGTTTGGAGCGGCAACATAGGAGTAATCACAACGCTTATTCCGCAAGTCTCTTTTGACCCAGAAAAGACCCTAGCAATACTATGCGGTCCTCCAGTCATGTACAAATTTGTAATTGCAGATCTGAAAAAACGAAATGTCCCCGATGATCACATAATCATGTCACTTGAAAGAAGAATGAAATGCGGAGTAGGAAAATGCGGTCATTGCCAAATTAATCAAATCTACGTCTGCAAAGACGGTCCTGTTTTTAATTATTCAAAAATAAAAGGTGTTCCGGAGGCTCTATAAAATGAAACCTAAAGTTGCTTTCTTTGATTTTGCAGGCTGTGAGGGAGACCAATTACAAGTAGCTAATCTCGAAGAAGACATTTTAGCTCTTCTTAGTCAAGTTGAAGTTGTTAGCTTCAGAGAAGTCATGAAAGAACACAGCGACAACTATGACATAGCTTTTGTTGAAGGCTCCTGCACTAGGCTACAAGACGAAGATCGACTAAGAACAATCAGAAAAAACGCTAAAATCGTAGTTGCTATAGGATCATGCGCGACAATTGGCGGAATCAACTCTCTTAAAAACTACAAAGATCTGGATAGCGTCAAAAAAACTGTGTATGGAGAAAACGCGAGGCTTTTCGATAGTTACGCTGCAAGACCGATAGATGCGGTAATTCCCGTTGATGCCTACGTTCATGGATGCCCAATAGACAAAGAAGACTTCTTACACGTAGTCAAATCACTTTTACTGGGAAAGAAGCCTGACACTACGACTTACCCCGTTTGCGTCGAATGCAAGAAAAACGAGAACGTATGCGCCTTTGAGCGAGATCAATTTTGTGTCGGAACAGTAACTAGAGCTGGCTGCAACTCGTGCTGTGTAAATGAAGGAACAATATGTTGGGGTTGCCGAGGTCTCGTCGACAATCCAAATGAGAATTCCCACAAGGAAGTTTTGATAAAATATGGTCTCACAGTTGACGATGCAATTAGTAAGTTTAAATTGTATTTTGGTTGGCAGGAGGCAAAAAGATGAAAGAATCAAATGTTGACGTTGACGTCCACTATATAACAAGAGTGGAAGGACACGGAAACATCAATGTGAATATAAAAAATGGGCTTATAGAAAAATGTGAATGGAGCATTCCAGAAGCTCCAAGGTTTTTTGAAGCCATGGTTGTAGGAAGATCTTGGAATGAACTACATCACATTACCTCTCGCATATGCGGCATATGCTCAATTGGTCATACACTTGCTTCATTGAAAGCCACCGAATCAGCTATGGGCATAACTATAAGTGAACAAGACCTAAAACTTAGAAAGCTAGCTTTACACGCGGAAAATCTACAGAGTCATATTTTACATTTAGGTTTTCTCGTTTTACCTGACTTGATGAATGTGGGTTCTGTGATTCCTCTAGCATCTACAAATCTTCCAGAGGTTAAGATAGTTCTTCAACTTCACAGAATGGCAAATGAGATGTCGAACTTGCTCTGTGGAAGAACAACGCATCCTCAAAGATTGATACCGGGCGGCTTCTCCAAAATCCCATCAATGAAAGAATTGGCATTAGCCAGAAAGAAACTGCAAGATTCTATTCCAAGCATTCTAGCCGTGAAGGAATTATACAAGAGCTTAGCAGGCAAATTACCTGACTTTAAACGAGAAACAGAATTCATTTCTTTAACTGACCCAAGTGAATACGCACTCTATGACGGGAAACTGATTTCTTCAGACACTGGGGCTGCACCAGTGAAAGAATATCTTGCATATACAAACGAGTACATTATTCCACAGTCTACCGCTAAATGGGCAAAGCACACCCGTGAATCGTATATGGTGGGTGCGTTAGCTAGGCTAAATAATAATTATAAGCGATTATCCCCGATGGCTCAAAAAACAGCGGAGGAGTTCAATCTTTTGCCAATGTGCTATAATCCTTTCATGAATAGTGTTGCTCAACTTGTCGAAGTGGTAAACAGCGTCGAAGATTCGATACGCTTAATAAACGAACTTGAAGCAGCAGGTTTGCAATCTCAGCCAGACTACAATAAACCAGAAATCAAAGTGAAAGCAGGCAGTGGCGTTGGTGCAGTAGAAGTACCTCGAGGTATATTGTTCCATGACTACACCTACAATGATAAAGGGATATGCACAAAAGCCAACTGTATAATCCCGACCAACCAAAACCACGGTAACATTCAGTTAGACATGAAATCTATTCTTCCGCAGATTATCGATAAACCGCAAAAAGAGATCGAATTAACATTAGAAATGTTAGTTCGAGCTTACGACCCATGCATCTCATGCTCCACGCACGTTGTAAACGTCAACATGACTTAGAAACAAACAAATCCTGTAGTAGCCAAAAAACGACTCAGCCAAACGCTCGATAAGTGTCCATGAATCAAGAAATGATTGGATACTCCTCGTGCTCAAAACAGAGCATAAATTCATCGTTGATTTCTCTTGGTTACTTACCTAAAATATAGCTGTGAGGAATTAGGTTGGGAAACGAAAATCTTGACTACTTCTTTAATCCCCGAGCTATCGCAGTTATAGGTGCGAGTGAAAGAGAAAATTCTCTGAGTGCTAGAATACTCCACAACTTAATAGGATCGTACCAAGGCTTAATTTTTCCTGTGAATGCTTTTAAACCGACTGTTCAAGGAATTACTGCGTATCCAAGTATTGCTAGAGTTCCATCTAAGATCGACCTTGCAATCATTGCAACTCCCGCTCACACTATTCCTCAGATTATTGAAGAGTGCGGTAAAGCCGGAGTGCAAGATATAATTATTGTTTCTGCTGGCTTAAATGAAAATGATGAATCCGGTCAGAGTCTTATCCGGCAGATTCTTGAACACAAGCGTTTATATGGAATGCGAATAATTGGGCCAAACAGTTTAGGCGTCATAAGACCGAAAAAGAACTTATACGCCACATTTGGAGACAAAAAAGCGGTTCCTGGAAAAATTGCTTTTATCTCTCAAAGTGCCGCGTTTTGCGGAACTGTTTTAGATTGGTCTTCAGAAACTAAAGTTGGGCTTAGCGCAGTTGTATCAATTGGATCCATGATTGACGTTGATTTAGGTGAATTAATTGAGTATTTTGGAACAGATCCTCAAACAAGAGCCATCATGATATATGTTGAAGATATAAAGGCTATTCGCGGTTTCATAAGCGCAGCAAGAGGATTTGCAAGAACCAAACCGATTGTAATCGTAAAGGCAGGAAGATTTAGAAATAGGAATTTTACTTTCTGCGAGAGTACTCAACTAAGCGAGGATAACATTTATGACGCCGTGTTTAGACGTATTGGCGTTGTTCGTGTAGATACTTTTAACGAGCTCTTGGATTGTGCCAAGGCTTTATCGATGCAGCCAAATCCATGCAATCCTTGCCTAACGATAATTACAAATGCAAGTGGACCTGGACTTTTGGCTGCTGACCAGCTGTATCTAAAGGGGGGGAAGCTTTCACAAGTAAATAACGCTTCGAATCAGAAATTGAGAAACCTTTTGCCTTATTATTGCAATATATCTAACCCAATCGATATTCTTGAGGAGGCAGAGACAGAAAGATTTAGAAAAGTCATGCAAGTCTGTCTAAATGACCAGACAAACGATAGCGTCCTAGTAATACATTCTTCTCAAGGTGTAACTGATCCCAAAAACATAGCTGAAGCAGCGATTGACTTATCTAGTCAAACACGAAAAACACTATTAGTCACGTTAATGGGCGAAGACAGCAATTGCCAAGAAGCCAGGAGAACATTGCATCTCAACCGTATTCCTGCTTTTAGAACATCCGAAGAAGCTGTCTCAGCATTTATGAATATGTATACTTATACTCGAAATATGGAGTTACTGTATCAAACTCCTGAAGAAGTCCCGTTGCTTTTAGGTGATTCTGCAAATCTTAAAGGGGTGTTAAGGCGTGCTTTTTATGAGGGCAGACAAATTCTGAACCTCTCTGAGTCTTTTCGTTTCTTAGACGCTTACAAAATACCAACCATAGAAACACGAATCGCTAGAACAACTGAAGAAGCCTTGACTTTTGCTTCTGAACTGGGCTTTCCAGTTGTCATGAAAGCACTTAATGTTCAATCAACATTCAAACATGAAAAGGGAACAATCGTATGTGATGTTGGCTCTTCTTCCGAGGTTCCCATTGCTTTTAAGCAGATAGTCGATAAAATTAACTCCAGCAAATCAGCTGAGTTCCAAGGAATAATTATTCAACCAAAGACCCACAATGGCATCAAGCTTTTTTTAGGATTAAGGAAAAACGATAAATTTGGTTCAATAATAATTTTGGGAACCCACGGCGATTCATCTGAAATAATCAACAACATGACCGTGGGTTTTCCGCCTCTAAATCAGGTTCTAGCTAGACAAATAATAGAGAGCGCTAAAATATTTCAGCTGAACAACAAAGAATCATCTGATAGCACTTTCGAACTCGCAAAAACCGAGGAAATAATGGTGAGGTTTTGCCAGCTTATAATAGATTTTCCGGAGATCAAACAAATAGACATAAACCCACTAATCGTCAATGCAAGCAGCGTTTGCGCTATTGATGCATGCGTTACTCTTGATGCAAATAGAATTATGCGGGAGCCAGCGGATCATCATGAACATCTAGTGATTTCACCTTATCCGAGAAAATATGTAGCCAAGCGGACCCTGAAAAATGGTGCTCAAGTGATTTTCCGCCCAATAAAGCCAGAAGATGAACCTCGTTTCAATGAACTTTTCAAATCACTATCTGAAGATAGCGTAAGATTCAGATTTTTCCAGATAATAAAAGAAATGTCTCATGATACCTTATCTCGATATTGCAACCTTGATTATGATCGTGAAATCGCCATAGTTGCCGAGTTACAAGATAACCAACGAATCATTGGTGTAGTGAGATTAATTCTTGATTCGGAAAGAAAAAATGGTGAATTTGCTATCATGGTAAGCGACTCATGGCACCGACTAGGATGCGGATCAAAACTCATGGATTTCATTATTGATATAGCTAAAGATTTGAAAGTGGAGACAATTTATAGTTGCGTCAGCCGCGCAAATATAAAAATGACCAGTCTTTGCTGCAAAAAAGGATTTGAACCTAAATCAATAGATGAAGATACTGTAAATATGTTCATGACTTTTCCACCTTAGAATCCATCTCATTGAATTCGAAAAAATCAGTTGTTTTACTTCACATTATGGTCAAGGATTAAGCATCTAAGGAGCCGACATATCTTTGTATTTGGTTATTATTTGCCCTTGGAATCAATTCATTATTGTACTAAATATTTAGGTCATTCAGAAATTTCCAGAAATCTTCGATACACCTGATAACTCTTATTTCCAAATAGTTAGAGCAAAAACCCGTTTCCTTATCAATTGGTTCTCTGAAAAAACCTACCGTGTGAGGATAATTCTTTTCAAACTCTTCAATATCCACAATATCCATTAAACTAACTTGAGACTTTGCGTTTCCCTTCTTACGATCTTTGAACACTACTGAGTAGTACAAGTATTTTCTTCCCTCATTTCCTGATGCGGGAAAACTGATTAACCAATCCATCTCTTGGAAATGAAAACTCTTGGTTTTTCTTTCCAATTTCCTAACGCCTCAACCTTGATTACAATCAACTACCAATATACATTACACCTATGTTAATACTGCCGTAAATTTACAGTTCTAACCAGCGAAAATCATTGTCCCGTATTCTATTAATTTTCTTTTTATAGTTTTTTCTATGCAAAGTCATTTTTTGGTTATTTGATTGACGGCAAGGCCCCTCAGGTGATAGAGCAAGTAAAATCATTGGTTCCCAACTCTACCTATCTTGGAGAGATATCCTTGATTAGCGCTCTGAAGAACAAAATAGAAACTGAGAAAAAAAATCGTGATTGGTGCAAAACACTCACCTCCGTTTAGCTATCTTAGCATTCTTGAATGTCCAGAATAGCCCGAACATGTTAGGGTAAACCTTTATGTGCAGTGCTGGCGCTTATTTTTAACCTGAATTGAAATGCAGCCGCAACCTTCGAACCCAGAACACAAAAGGATGAAGCGTGAAAAGCAAACCATAGGCTACATGGTTGACATCTACTGCAAAAACCACCATGGCACGTATGGCGAACTCTGCCCCGAGTGCAGACAGTTTAAAGAGTACGCTTTTTTGCGACTTGACAAATGCCCGTTTCAAGACAAAAAAAGCACATGTGGTAAATGCTTAATCCACTGTTACCGACCAGACATGAAAGAAGAAGTCAAACATGTTATGCGTTACTCGGGACCCAGAATGCTACTGCACCACCCAACGCTGGCTCTGCATCATGCGTGGGACAGCCGCCGAAAACCGCCAAAACTGTCCAAGAAAGTTGACTGAATGCAGAGGCAAGGTTTTTCTTTGCTTGAGCTTATTCTCTTTTTACAGGTGCATCAATGGTTTGCTCGATTGAAAAAGAGCTTAAAACTTGGCTGGTTGATGCTGAGAAAGTTGTTGTGGCAGGGATTGGCAACCCTATCCGAACTGACGATAACGTTGGGTTAAAAATCGTTGAAAACCTGAAAGGCAGGTTGCCAACAGCGGTTCTTCTTCTCGAGGCTGAGACTGTTCCTGAAAGTTACCTCTTAGACATAGAGGAGTTTCACCCGTCGCATGTACTGTTGATTGACGCCGCCTTTTTAGGGTTAAAGCCTGGCGACGCTAGGCTCGCGGATGCGGAAAAAATCGCGGAATCCTCTGCGGTTACGACGCATCTGTTGCCTCTGAGGGTTTTCTGCGAATATGTTAAGCAGGCGACTAGCGCAAAAATTGCTCTGCTTTTGATTGAGCCGGAAAGCATGGAGTTCGGTGAAGGTTTAACTGCTTCCGTGCAAGCTGCGGCGGAGCGATTGACGGAGTTTTTGCTCAAGGCACTTGGTTAATCTCTTTTCTTTTAAAAACGTAGTTGATGGTGAATCTTTCTTGGCCCAGCGAGTAGCTGGTTTCTTTGAGTTCAATCTGGTCTTTTGTTAGCCATCGTGCAGTTATATATTCTTCCATTTCTTGATCTTCGAAGGTGCCTCTCCATTTGAGTTCAAGGGTTTTGTCATCTTTCCAGATGCCGATATGGTCGTGTGCTTCGCCTTCCGATGTGATGCCGAAAAGGTGGACTTTCTGGGTCACCTGGTCAAAACTCCATAAGTCATTCTCGTAGTAGTCCTCGTAGCCTTCGATATGGGTGTCTATTTCAGAGTTTACCCCAAAGGAAGAAATTGCCACAGCGGTCATTTCTCCGCAACCGCTGGCAACTTTGCCATCAGCTGTCCGCAGAGCGATACCTACGCTCCATTCCCCGATCAGCTGTTTGATTAGCTCTAACTCTTTAGGCGTCTGTACGCTTTCAGTCATAAAACCAACAAGCAAAAAGCAGTCTGCCTTAGGTAATAAAGAGATGTGGTTGCCTCTGTGCAACAACTTTCACCGAGCTATGTTAATTAGCTAGTTTCCAGTTAACTATGGCAGGGTTGTGGTTATGGCTGGAAAAGCAGTTATTGTAATGGGCTCAGAACGGGATCTGGATTTTTCTCGCGGAATAGCCAAGTACCTTAAATTGTTGGGAGTCACTTACGAGTTTCGGGTTGCATCTGCACACAAAACTCCTGAAAAAGTGCTAGAAATAATCAGGGAATTCGAAGCTGAAAAAGTAGTTTACATAACTGTAGCGGGTCGCTCCAACGCTCTAAGCGGATTCATCGACGGCAATTCATCCAAACCAGTCATCGCGTGCCCACCTTATTCTGAGGCGTTCAGCGGCGCAGATATTTTCTCTTCGCTTAGAGTTCCAAGCGGCATAGGCTCCGTCGTTACAATCGAAGCGGAAGGCGCAGCAATAGCAGCAGCAAAAATTCTTGCTTTAGAAGACGCCATCGTAGCTGAAAACATAAAGAATTATCAGGCTTCAAAAAAGAAGGAGCTTGAGAAAGCCAACGAATCAGTAAAGAAACTAAAGTAAACAACCTTTTTCCTTTCCTAAAGGTTTTGAGTCCAATTTCTTGGTTCTTCATATAGGTAGTTAACGCTAAGGTTAAATGCATAAGCAATAAACGAATACGTGATACAATCAAGATAACTTGGGGAACACTGGGATGGGAAGCGTAAAGGACCTCGAAGTAATCAAGAATCCAAGCGACGACTCCATGGGCGTTGGCAGATTTCATTTTTCAGACCGTTACAGCGTTTTTGACTGGGGAGAAATGCCCGACCACATCGGCGCCAAAGGAGCCGCACTCTGCCTTATGGGTGCATACTGCTTTGAACAGCTGGAACGTAAAGGCGTAAAATCCCACTATCGCGGTTTAGTCGGTGCAAACGGCAAATCCGTCAAAATCAAAGAAGTAAAGCAGCCCACAAGCGTTATGGAAGTCAGCTTAGTCAACGTTTACAGACCCAAAACCAGCGTTGTTGACGGCAAACTCGCCCACGACTACAGTATGTATACCCCTAAACTGAAGAACTGTCTCATTCCGCTGGAAACTATCTACCGAAACGGCCTGCCAGAAGGATCATCAGTTTTCAAAAGGCTTGAACAAGGAAAAATCAAACCCGAAGATTTAGGTTTGGACCATTACCCTAAGCCAGGCGAGAAACTTTCTAAACCTATCTTCGACGTGAGCACAAAACTCGAGGAAACGGACCGATACGTGACCTGGCTGGAAGCCCAGAAAATCGCCGGGTTAAACGACGAGGACCTTGAGAAGATCAAGTCGGTTCTGCTTGCGGCCGATGAAGCGATAAATGAAATGGCTTCTAACGCTGGATTGAGAAACGAAGATGGAAAAATCGAGTTAGCCTTCGACGACAACCGCGAACTCATGATTGTCGACGTCGTCGGGACTCTTGACGAGTGCCGCTTCACCTACGAAGGAGTACATGTAAGCAAGGAGATTGCGAGACAATTCTACAAGAAGACAAGTTGGTACGCGGATTTGGAGCAGGCAAAGAAAGAAGCCGAAGCGAAAGGCATTCTCGACTGGCAATCTCTATGTAAATCGCAACCCCCGAAGCTACCCCCTAAACTCAAGACAATTATCAGCGAAATGTATATGGCTGCGGCAAACGAGATGACGGGTCAAAAACTCTTTAATGCACCCCTGCTTGCGCAGGTCATAACCGAATACCGGGAGTACATGAAGGAATAAAAATGATAAGCGACAACATCGGGCAAATAATAAAAAAATACGATCCCAAAAATATTCGCATAGGCGTTTTAGGCTCACATTCCGCGCTTGAGATCGCTTCAGGCGCAAAACAGGAAAGCTATGAAACCGTCGTCGTCTGCCAGAAAGGTAGAGACAAAACCTACACAAAATATTACCGAAACATCTTCGACCAGGTCATCATGCTTGACAAGTTCTCAGAAATAACAAACGAAGCAACCGTGAAGAAGCTCACGGACCTAAACACGGTTTTCGTTCCCAACCGCTCCTTCTCCGTCTACGCAGGCTACGAAGCAATCGAAAACCAGTTCGCAGTCCCCCTGATGGGAAACCGCTCGATGCTGCGAACTGAAGAACGCAACACGCCGCGAAACCAGCTGTACCTGTTGCAGAAGGCGGGGATATCGACACCGAAAACCTTTGAGTCACCAGAAGAAATTGACCGATTGGTAATTGTAAAAGTTCCTGAAAAGAAACGCTCTATAGAAAGAGCCTTTTTCTTCGCTTCATCTCATGAGGAATACGTGAAAACATCACAAAAACGCATAATGCAAGGTATAATAACATGTGAAGCGTTGGAGAAGGCAGTCATAGAAGAGTACGTTATCGGAGCAAAATTTAACGCTAACTTGTTTTGGTCACCGTTAACCAACGAAATCGACCTCTTAGGTTTTGACAGACGCATTCAAACAGACCTTGACGGTGTTCTTGACTTGCCAGCTTTAGAACAGTTGGAGCTAAACATTCCCACTCAGAACATCGAAATCGGACACATGGGCGCAACAATGCGGGAAAGCCAAATTGAGAAAATCTTTGAAGCCGCAGAAAAATTCGTTGAAACCTGCAAGAAAGAGTATCCGCCGGGTATGGTCGGGCTATTTGCCCTGCAAGGCGCCGTGACGAAGGATTTGGAGTTCTACATTTTCGACGTTAGCCCGCGCGTGCCAGGCTGCCCATGCGTTGAACCAACTTCGCCTTACATGAAGTATAAGTACGGAATGGAAGTTGGTCCAGGCAGGCGAGTAGCGATGGAAGTTAAGCGTGCGGTTAAGGAAGGCAGACTTGCGGATGTGGTAACGTGATAACAAACGCGGACATCGGCAAAATACTACAAAAGTACGACCAAAAAAAACTGGCCATCGGCACCTTGGGTTCTCATAGTTCCCTCAACATTTTCAAAGGCGCCAAAGAAGAAGGCTTCCGCACAGTTTGCATATGCAAAGAAAAAGACGCCATAATGTATAAGAAATACCCGCTTGCCGACGAACTAATCATAGTAAAAGACTTTACAGAACTCCTTAATGAGAAACTGCAACGGAAACTCCGAAGTCTAAACGTTATCTTAATTCCACATGGATCTTTCACCGCTTACCTGAGCACTGAAGAATTAACGGATAACCTCAACGTACCGATGTTCGGAAATCGCCAACTGCTCCGCTGGGAAGCCAACCGCAAATCCCAAGAAGAATGGCTGCGGCAGGCGGGGCTACTTTTACCAGCTACATTCAAAACGCCCGAGGACATCGATCGCTTAGTCATTGCTAAACTGCCAGGCGCCAAAGGCGGAAGAGGATACTTTTTGGCGAATTCGCCTAAAGTCTTCCACAAGAAATTCAACGAACTCGTCAAACGCGGCTTACTCAAAGAAGAAGACTTGGCTTCGATTCACTTACAGGAGTACGCGCTCGGCGTCAACGTTTACCCAAGCTACTTCAGCTCCATCCTCAATGACGAAGTTGAACTGCTGGCAATGGATAGACGCTACGAATCAGCGGTGGACTCGATCGGCAAAATACCCGCCAGCGAACAACTCGAAATCGACATCAACCCAACCTACACCGTCGTCGGCAACTTTCCTATAGTTCTCCGCGAATCGCTGCTCCCGGAAATCATGTACATGGGCGACAACGTCCACAAAAAAGCCAAAGAACTTGCTCCGCCGGGAATTATAGGCCCATTCTGCTTGGAATGCGTTGTGACTGATGACTTGCGAATTTTCACATTCGAAATTTCCGCACGTATCGTTGCAGGAACAAACGTTGGCATCGGGACTTCGCCTTACGCGTACCTCAAGTACGGAGAAAACATGTACATGGGCAGGCGGATCGCCAAAGAAATAAAAGAAGCAAAAGAACAGAAAAGACTGCTGGAAATTTTAGCTTAAAGCTTTGAATATAGCAGACAAGTCTGTAGCAGGCTCTCAAAGTCACTTCGGGACCCGCTTTTTTTGTAAGTCTTCAAAACCCCAATCAATTCCAGCCTGTTTTTTTGGCCAAATTCTTCAGCCAAAATCTTGGAAGCCGAGCTATTGCCGCTGAAAAGGTATTGGCAAACCGCCGTGACATTCGCAACTCTACGTTCGACGCTTGCGGTTTCAAAATCCACGATGAACACCTTATCCTCCTTGTCCACAAGCAAATGCTTAGGTGCTTTGCTTAATTCACCATGATCTAACCCTACTCGGTCAAGCCTATAGCACTGTTCTAAGATTTCTCCCAAAACACGCTTGACCCTCTTTAGGTCTTTGTTTGATTCAAGCCAATTGGGAAGCAAGCTGCCGTCAATGAGTTGCATAAAAAGAAAATTTTTGCTTGCTGCTACCAGTCTGGGAGCTACGTTGGCGGAGTTCGCCACCGACAGCATACCGGCTTCGTGAAGCAGGTCGGCTCGATCAGCATCAGTTCTCCGAATCTTGACGGCGATCTTCTCCCCTTTCAAGTTCGCAACTACCACGACACCGACGAAACCTTTACCCAACACAGGAACCCCGACTCCGAAGAGGCTTGATGGCCCCGAAAACTCAAGCGCTGAGACGCCGTGGCTACGAAGTTCTATGATGCGGTTTTGAAGTTCGGGTTCGCTGAGGTTTGGGAAACACAGGACCGACGCGTACGGCGCTTGGCTCAGTTGGTCAACTGGGACGATTAATGGGGTTTTCACTTGTCGGTTCCTTCTAGTACGTTTACTGAGTCAGCGGATTATAAGTGTAATATCGGGATAGAGAAAAAAGGTCTTTAGTTTTTGGTAAGGAAAAGCTATTATCTGATTTGGAATCATTTAGATTTGCGAGGAATGATGGATTTGCCGAAAACTCTTCTTGTTGCATTTTATTCTAGTTCGGGCAGAACTGAAAAGATGGCCTTGCGCATAGCCGAAGGTGCAGCGGCGGTTGGTGTAAACGCGGTTCTCAGGAAGATTGGGGACTGCACCCAGAGAGACTTAGCTGGGGCAGACGACACAGTTGTGGGTTCGCCGACACAGTACAGCAATATGGCTTGGCAAGTCAAGAAGCTCTTAGATGAGACGATTCTCGCTTTCTACAATGAGGGGCATTCTCTTAGAAACAAAGTGTGCGGCTGCTTCACATCGACAGGAGCATGTGCTGACGGAAAAGAGTGCCTCCGAATGTTAGAGTTAGCTTTTGGAGGAGCTTTGAAGATGAAAATGGTTTCTGGATTGATCCTTGAATCCAAAGATGTCGACGCAGGTAACCTAACTGAATGTTCTGGTTTCGGACAGAAAATAGCGCAAGAGTTGACTTAGTCAACATCCCTTCATGAATATTTTGTGCGAATGCACTTAAGTCGCGAAGAGTGCTTGCAGGGAATGGAACCTAAACAACAAAGGAACCAAATTAAGTTGGGGAACCGCGTAAAAATCGTTCTTAAGCAGGATCAGCGAAGCGGAAAATTAACTGAAGGCGTCGTCAAAGATATCCTAACCAACAGCGAAACTCACCCCCATGGAATCAAGGTCCGGCTAACAGATGGGAAAGTCGGCAGGGTACAAGAAATAATAAAATAATAAGCAATCTGAAGAATTATAAATTTAATAGGGCGACGACGTAACTGAGTTTCTGTTTGGTATGGCTATGCCGCGGTTCAAGCAGACAGCGCAGATTCAGCAGCTTATGGGCAGCAAGAAGCTTATTCGAAACATCGGCATAATCGCGCATATAGACCACGGGAAAACCACTCTGGCAGATTCCCTTTTGGCAGGTGCAGGTTTGCTTTCGCCTCAGATGGCTGGTTCCGCCCGAGTGCTCGATTATCTGGATGAAGAGCAAAAGCGCAAAATCACGATTAAAACAGCCAACATAACTCTGCTCTACAAAATCGATGAAAACTCCTTCATCGTTAATCTGGTTGACACGCCTGGGCACGTTGACTTCACAGGGAAAGTGACGAGAGCCCTACGAGTTATCGACGGCGCCGTCGTAGTCATCGACGCAGTTGAGGAAATTATGGCTCAAACCGAAACCCTAACCCGCCAAGCCCTTGAAGAACGAGTTTGCCCAGTTCTATTCATCAACAAAGTTGACAGGCTCATCACTGAGCTTCAGCTAAACGAAGAGCAAATCCAAAAGAAACTCGACCACATCATCAGCGGCTTCAACGACCTCATACAACTCTACGCTCGAGAACCGTTCAGAAGCCGATGGAAAGTCGATGCAAACCTCGGTAACGTGGCTTTTGGCGCCGCACTGCACGGCTGGGGCTTCACTTTGAACATGGCCAAGAAAAGAGGCATAAAGTTTTCAGATGTAATAAAGGCTTACCAGCAGGGCGAAGGTGCGAAAATTCAGAAGAACCTGCCCGTTTACGAAGCCATTTTTGAAATGGCAATCAATAAGGTTCCAAACGCACGAGAAGCCCAAGCCTACCGAATCGAAGAGATTTGGGATGGGCAAGTTAACTCGTCGATTGGCAAAGCGCTGGTTGAATGTACCGACGATGGACCAGCGGTTTTCTGTGTTACCAACGTGCACTCTGACGACAAGGGCGGCACAGTCGCAACGGGCAGGCTTTTTTCTGGGAAGCTAGAGAAGGGTGTGAGACTGCATCTCGTCGATGCTTTAGCTGAAACAACTGTTAACCAGGTTTCTATTGACATGGGTTCCCTCCGTGAAGAGGTAAGTTGGGTTTCAGCGGGCAACTTGGCTTCCCTAAGTCTGACTGGCGAGGTGAAGGCTGGCGAAACCCTTGTCGACTTGGAGCATAAAGCTGACATGGTTCCTTTCGAAGGAATAAGCTACGTCTCCGAACCTGTCGTCACCTTAGCCGTTGAACCAAAAAACCCGAAGGACATTCCAATGTTACTTGAGGCTCTGAAGAAGCTTGCAAGTGAAGACCCGAACCTAAAGGTTGACGCTGACCAGCAAACTGGCGAGTACCTGCTCAGCGGCATGGGTGAACTTCACCTGGAGGTCGCAATCAACCAACTCAAAAGCAATGCAGGCTTGGACGTTACCGTTTCTTCGCCAAGAGTTGTTTACATGGAGAGCGTTGAGAAGGGCGGAGTTGTGGCTTTGGCGAAGAGCCCTGATAAGCAGAACTGTTTTTGGGTGCAGGTTGCCCCTGACGGTCATGAGATTGAAGAGCAAGTTAGTATTCTCTCAGTTGACGAGCACCGCAACGTCCTACTGGATTGCAGCGCCAAAACTGAGCTCCTCTCCGAAGAGATTTTGGAAGCGCTCATAGGCGGATTTGAATACGCCTGCAAAGCTGGACCAATATGCGGCGAACCCGTAAGGCACCTAAAAGTGAGTTTAGTCGATTTTCAACTGAGCAGTGCATTTAACTGCGACGAGCTCATGCGTGGGGTTGGAAAAGCAATCTTCGGCTCTTTCCTGTCGGCGCAGCCCGTTTTGCTTGAACCGATCTACAAAATAATACTAACCGTCTCAACTGGAATTGCGAGCGAAACATCAAGAATACTTGCCTCAAAACGAGGAAAAGTCACATGCTTCGAACAAAAAGGTCTGCAAACGGTTATCACCGGCTTTATCCCAGTTTCTGAAACATTCGGTTTCTCAAAAGAGCTTAGGTCAGCGACGTCAGGCAGGGCTTTTTGGCAATCGTTCTTTGACCACTGGGAAAAAATGCCTCAAAAACTCTCCTCGCAGGTTTTAGCTGACATGCGCCAACGCAAAGGACTGTCGCCTGAAGTCCCCAAGCCAGAAAAGTTTTTGGAGCAATAACATCAATGCAGCTCAAAGTCCCATTCGACTTGGATTTTACACTCTGCTGTGGACAAGTCTTCAGATGGAAGAAAATCGACGACTGGTGGTACGGCATCGTCGGAGAAAACGTGCTCAAAATTCGCCAATGCGGAGAGCAACTGGAATTCGATGGTGTTGACGCAGAGTTTGTTACCAGTTATTTCGGGTTGAATGATGACTTAGGGCAAATAAGCCGTTGCATCAACAAAGATCCCTACATCCGTAAAGCGCTGCATCGATTTGAAGGTCTACGGATTATTCGCCAGGAGCCTTGGGAATGCTTTGTCAGCTTCATCTGTGCAACCTACAAAAGCATAGTAGCCATCGAGCAGATGATCAGAAAGCTTTCAGTGAAATTCGGCGAAAAAAAGGTTTTTGAAGGCGGGGATTTTTACGCTTTCCCCTCCGTTGACAGCTTATCTTCCGCGAGCGAGAACGAGTTGAAAGAGTGTGGCTTAGGTTACAGGGCGAAGTATTTGTATGCGACGGCGCGGAAAATTCGTGAAGAAAAACTTGAACTTGAAGCCTTGAAATCCCTGCCTTACCTTGACGCGAGAAAGGTGCTTGTTGAGTTTCCTGGGGTCGGATTGAAAGTGGCGGATTGCGTGTTGGTGTTTTCGCTTGAGAAGACGGAGGCTTTCCCAGTTGACGTCTGGATTAAACGGGTACTGCTTACCCACTACGCAAAAGAGTTTCCGCCTGAACTTGTGAAAAAACTTTCAGCCAACCCATCTCTAAGCAACAGTGAATATGAAAAACTAAACGCTTTCGGAAGAAGCTACTTTGGCAAGTATGCGGGTTACGCCCAAGAATACCTGTTTCACTACGAAAGAACGCAACGCTAAGCCGCTTTTGTCATTAAGAAAGGTTCAAATAACAAATCCTATTAATCAAGCAAATCCTGACTGAATTGGGTGCTATGTATGGCTGCTGAAGAAGGCAAACTTAACCAGTTAATCAAGCAAAAAAGGGTTTTTCTCAGAGACACTTTGAAAGATTATTCTGCAGGCGGCAACGACATGCTTGACGATCTTACAAGGTTCCTCCAAGAGGCAAAAGAGGAACTTTCCCATCGCTTAGAAGTCGTCAGCTGCCTAAGGGAAGATGAGGGAGATTCGGCTTGGCGCAAAGAATGCCTTACACTCTACTCAGAATGGTTCGAAAAATGGTTCGGCAAACCCTAACTTGTCGACACCAATCGACAAATTGCCCTGGCGAATGCGGAAAAATGTTTAAATGCTGTATGAAACAGCAATAATAAACAACAAGACCTCGTGGGCCCGTAGCTCAGCTCGGTAGAGCGCCAGACTCATAATCTGTTGGTCAGGTGTTCAAATCACCTCGGGCCCACATAAAACTTCAATTAGAATTCAGGTATGGGTGAAGCCTGCTCTGAAACAAGAAAATCCAGCCTACAAAGCAGCATCATTTCTTAAGGGTCATCAGTTGATAATTGGTTTGCTGCTGGTTTTCTTCGGCGTTAGCGATTTATCGTTTGTTATGCCGAACCTTTATGGCACCTTCCACGGTTTTTACGTGAACTGGCAAATCTTCCGGTTTTACATGCCTCTCTGGGTCTTGACAATCCCTTTTCTCCTTGTGATGGCTTTGGTAGGAACGTTAATACTGACCGTTTACTGCATAAAAGATATTCAGCCAGCAAGACTCGACTACAAGGAGCATGCCGCCGTGTTAGTTACAGCACTAAGCTTCACTTATTTGGTAATTGGGGCTTGGCCGCTGTGGACTCAACCATACCCTTGGGCGTGGCAACAGGAAATCGCAAACTACGGAAACCTGCTTGTACTGCTACTTTTCGTCGGGAGCCTTTTGGCGCTAGTAGCAGGAGCGTTTTCGCTGTATTTTTATAGTGGAATTTACCATCAAAAACACCCTGAATGACCTCTTCTTCTGCTGCTGCAGCATCCGTCCTTTAACGTCTACTAACGTCGCTTAACGTCCTTTACCGTCCATTACCGTTCTTTACCGTCAATTAACGTCTGCAGAAGTCCATTAAAGTCTTTTAACGTCCCTTACCATAAAAAATTGGATGATACAAAAAATCTATCAACATCTAGAAAGAACTGAAAGCGCATTCGTTCCCTTCATTTTTGGTCTTTTGCAACTTCAACTTTGACTATCAGTGCAACCATCATTATCGGGTTGCCTTCAGCGTCATACTTAACTGAAAATCCATAATGAGCTTGGGCGTTCAATGCCGATTTAACTGCGGCAAGAATCTCTTCTTTACCCATCTACCTCGCCTTTTTCATTTGTGGTTCGGGTTTAGTTTTCTGTAAAGCAGTAATCCCTCAATTAAAAAGAGAATCATCGCTACTCCAGTCAGGCCCGTCAAGAAAAAGAAGCTGACTTGAATCACTGCACCTTTTATTAGGAACATCAACATTATAATGGCTACCTCAGCGCTGAAAGCGCCTAGAAAAAAGAAGGAGAAGAACATCAACCGCGGTACGAGGTTTTTGCCGACCCACACGTGCCCGTTGATGTTTGCTTTTTCTTTTAAGATGTAGTCGCCATAACTGTTTTTCTCGATTAGACCCATGTCTTCAAGTTTCTGCAGATGCCTGAACGCGACGCTTGTGCTGCTAAGGTTTGCGCCTCTAGTGACGTCTCTGGTTCCCACTGGTTTAGCTTCGTGGACGATGTATGCGTAGATACTTAACGTGTTGCCTTCGAGTTCATCGTTAGCCAAGTTGCCGCTTCCCTTGGATTTTACGGGATGCTGCTGCTTCCAGATTGCGAGGGCAGTGTCGGCATGTCTATCGGAAGCGGCATTGTGCCCTGCACGTAGCTTCCATACATAAACCCGACTCCGCTGCCTAAGTTCGTCAGCTCTATGTGCTGCAGGATCTGGTTGCTTGCAGGCGTGGTGACAGTGACATTGCCATTGACGGTAACCGTGCAAAGTTTGCTTACGTCAATGTATAACGTTTGGGCGTTTCTTAGCTCAGTTGCAGCTTGAGGTAGATTGTTTGAGTCGGTTCCGAATATGTTGTTGCTGACATATCCCATGGCGTAGTTGGGGCTCCATACATCAAGATTTATGTCTTGCCCCCCGCTGCCGTAGTTTATGTTTTGACCTAAGGTTGGTCCGTTAAAGTTTAGACCGCTTGCGAAGTTGACTGTTCCGTTGGG
>JBEKPM010000007.1:0-24728 GCA_049520735.1 Bathyarchaeia archaeon
TCGGGTTTGAAGTAGTTACAGGTAATGGAGTTTAGATCAATGCGGAGGTGGGACTAGCAGCAGGTACGGATGTTGGGGATGCTCGGGTCCAAAAATTGTATGTGCTCGACATGGTCAAAGTGTGCATGCGAGAGGAACACGCAGTCGATCTCAGGCTCGGCGTAGGCGAGATCGGTGGAAGCCAGCATTTCCTTGGAGTACAGGCCGCTCAGCTTCGGCAACAGTCCGAACTCAAAATAGTCGCCGAGGTCGTAAAACTACATATCAAAAGTCGCTAAGACGGAAAAGGAAATCTGCAGCTTGATCGAAGCTGGCTTTGAATACGTCACCGGATTCCAAGACGCCAAGATATTTAGAAAACACAAACTTTAACGCAAAAACCCAAAACCATCACCCGGACGGACCCCCTATAGTTTTGCATATAAAGGTGCAGGGGGTGGGATTTGAACCCACGAACGCCTGCGCGATAGGGTCCTAAGCCCTACTCCTTTGACCAGACTTGGAGACCCCTGCAACTATTTTTGTTGATTTGAGGTATTCTTTATCTTACTAACTAATTAACATGAAGTCTAGTCAACCGCCTAAAATTTGGGCAGTTAGGGTTTTTAAATCCAAGAGAAATTGGCAATATTTTTGCGGAAATGGTGTTTTCATTTTCACTCTACCTTGGCAAGGAGTAAGTCATGTCAGAAGATCAAGAGAATTTAGATGAACTCATAGTAATGGAGCGAGAAGTGATGGCTGAATTGAAAAAGATGTTCAGTGATCCAGCGCTTTCAACATTGGAGAGGGTTCGGGTTGCCAATGCTCTGGCTTACCACGCTGTGGTTTTGAATAGACTTCAAACAAGAAAAGGCGAGGACTCATTATTTGATGAAGATAATTTAGGCGACTTTGTTGCCGGAGCCCATTATGCGGATGGTCCGATGCGTAGACGGATTAGAAGGGACTTCATAGATTGGAAGAGAAGACTTTCGTTGAAAAAGTAACAAACGACCTTGAGTTTACAGCTTCGGTATGCGAGAGGTTACTGCAGAAACCTAAAGCGCTAAAACAACTGGTAGCTTACAAAGAAGTTACTGACAAACTAATCAAAGACCCAGTATTTTTCGCGGTATTAATGTGCGGTGACAAATGGCTTATCCAAGCGCCTGAACACCAGAAGCTTCTACGAGACGTCAGCTCTAAACAGGTTGCAGTCTGCGGTAGAGGATGGGGCAAAAGTCGCGTCTTTAGCCGAAAGAATCTCTGGTTACTCTACACTAAACCCAAAATAGAAAGTTTGATAGTAAGCAGCACCCAACGCCAATCAATGATAATGTTCGACTACTGCTACTCAACCATCATGTCAAATCAACTACTAAGAGAAATGGTTCAAAGACCAGGAACAACCCACACAATAATAAAACTAAAACCGCCGCTTGGCGGCAGACTAGTCGCTTTGCCATGCTCCAAAGACAAGCTCAGAGGATACCATCCAGACTACATCTTCATCGATGAGGCATCGATTGTTCCAAGCGAAATGGTAACAAGCGAAATCATGATGATGCTAACAAAGCCTAAAGCAAGCTTAATCATGGGCGGCACACCCATGGGCTCAGACCATGTTTTTCGCAAAGCCTTCCTAGATTCGAAACGTTACAGCGTACATCATTACGCAAGCTACCAAAGCCCACTTGTCAGCCAAACGCAACTCGACGAATGGAAAGAAGTAATGACCCTTGAAGAATGGCAACGAGAAGTTGAGGCAATGTGGGTAGAATCAACACACACGTTCTTTTCCATGGATCTAATCGTAGGCTGCATCGATCCTGACTTGGGCACTTTAAACGGCTACATTGAAGACATTGAAAAAGCTAAACCAGAGCAACTTAAAGGACAATTTTACGCTGGCTTAGACTTAGGCAAACAAATCGACTACAGCGTACTAACAATCGTGCAAAGATTCGACAACGGCGAAATAAAGCTAGTGCATAAACGACAACTGCCACTCGGCACCAACTACCCCCAAGTCATCGGTTATGTAGCTAGGGCAAGCCAAATCTTCCAATTCGAACGATTAAATGTGGACAAAGGCGGAATAGGCGACGCCATAGTGGACGAACTACGCAGAGCCAACATCTACGGTGTCGAAGGTATCTTCTTTACCGACGTAGAAAAAGAAAGCATGCTAAACACCCTTAAACTCCTCATGGAAAAAAGAGTGCTCAAGATCACAGCAGATGACAAAGCGCTAATAACGCAAATCAACGAGCAGCAATACGAGTACCTGCAGCCCAAAACAGCCCAAGAACGCATACACCTCAAATTTTGGCATCCGCAGGGAAAACACGACGATCAACTGATGGCTTTGGCACTTGCTTGCCGTGCGGCCTCAAGAGCAGCCCCGCCCGGTCGATGCGCTATAATGGGAGAACCGTAATAAAACCAAAAATAAAAACTATGGGAATGATTTGAAGGAGGAAAAAACTTGGGGAAAGTACTTTCATTCGGAATATTAGAGTTTGACGGCGAAAAAATATCGTATTCTTACTGCAGAGGTGAAGAATTACCAAACGGCGACGGATACAACAACTACATAGAAACATATTATGGAGGCCGCATATGCATCGATGACCATGGAATCGGTTTAGAATATGCAATCAATTTGCTGAAAAATGAAATTTCAACACGCAAGTCAAATCATAAAGGTCTCCGACCGGGGAGGTAGGCTCTCTCTTGTGTGTACAAGCCGACCGGTCGGGTCAATGTCAATACACTTTGTCAATACAGTTTGTTGATACAGGTGATCACACCTATGCCTAAGATGTTTAAAGCCTTCAGGTTCAGCCCTCAACTCTACGAAAGCTTCAAAGAGTTAGCCTCAAAAAACGGCTACACAGTGACTTCTGCCATTGAAAAGTTCATGTCAAGCGCTCTTGAAAATGGGCTTTCTTTTCCGGCAGCCCCGAAAATTGAAAATGTGGAGGTTGAAGCTAGAGTTATGCTGACGTGGCTTAAAGACGGCAAGTACTGGGTTAACCTCGGAGGCAAAACAGAGACCAGCACACGAGGGCGTCTCTTACAGCTATTACCTGCGATTGAGGATGCCGATTTAAGGTTGGATATTGAAGAGACTCTGAAGAAGAAGCCCCAGACCTAAAATAATCTTGAAGGTAAGAAAGATGAAAGACATTGACTTTAAAACAGCCAAGAAAGCACATGAAATAAATGAAAAGTCGGATAAAACAGCCCTCAAAATAATTAAAGAATTAGGGCTAAAAGATAAACAGCAAATAACTGACCATGAACTCTTCACTATAGTTAAAGCCATATACCCTGACGATTACATCACAAAAATGAACATCTTATACGGTTGCAAATATTTGGCAACTATTTTTGTTGTCGATTTAAAGGCTGAAAGGAACGATAACGACTTAATAGCAGACGAAAAGTAACGGGGAGCAGGAACAGACTCAGAGGAAACAGAACCAAACCGCAGGGAAAACATTTTTAGTTTTTGACAGCTTTTCGACCGTAAGCATTTTATTGGCTAGCAGCGTTGTTTCACCGATACAGATATGCGCCTTCGTAGCCTAGCCCGGTGGGGCGTTACCTTGGTAAGGTAATGGTCGCGGGTCCAAATCCCGCCGAAGGCTCCAATTCTCCGCTTAAAATTCTTTATCCATTTTTTCGAGAAGAGATTTGATGGAGCCCTTTACAGGCGGCAGATCTTCTTTTACAGCCATCCAAAGGACCTGCAAGTTCACGCCGAAGTATTCATGAATCAGTTTATCACGAGTGCCCGCCATCATTTTCCAAGGGATTTGGGGATATTTTTCTTTGGTTTCCAAAGAGATGCGCTTTGTCGCTTCACCGATAATCTCAAAGTTCCTCACAATGGCATCAACCGTTTTGCTGTCCGCTGAAAACTCTTCAAAGCTGAGACCTTCAACGTAACTTTCTATCTTTTCTATGGCATCAAAAATATCGTCGAGGTACAGGCGCGGGTCTCTTTTCAAACGTAAATTGCCTCGTTTAATATGCTATCTTTTATCCTGCGCTTGAGTGCATCTCTCATAACTAAATCGACTTTAACGCCAAGTTGTTGGCTTAGAAAATCTTCCAGTTCAATAAACCTGAAAAGACTTATCGGCTCATAAAAATCAACCAAAACATCGAGGTCACTTGTGTTTTTCTGTTCTCCTCTCACATAGGAACCAAAAAAACCGATGGTTTTCACTTTGAACTTCTCTTTCAAATCGGGTTTGAGCAATTCTAATGTCTTTTTAAAATAATCAAAGTTCAAAGTATTCACTCTCAGAAAATATGTAATTAGTTATATTTAGTTTTTTTCGACTAATTGCGTTACCTTGGTAAGGTAATGGTCGTGGGTACAAATCTCGCCTAAGCTCATTTTCCCAAATATGTTCTCTCTTGACCTGCTCCTTTATTTTTCGGTCCGAAGATAACTATTTAAAATTGGGTTCGGTCAAACCTAATAGACAACATTCGTGGGTTCTTAATTATGACAAAGCATTTTGAAACCGTCGATCAGTACATTGCTTCTTTTCCCAAGAATATTCAAGACCTTTTGCAGCGGGTAAGGCAAGCCATCAGGGAAGCTGCTCCAGAAGCAAAAGAGGCGATTAGTTACGAGATTCCTGCTTTCAAATTAAACGGGAACTTGGTGTGGTACGCGGCCTTCAAAGACCATGTTGGGTTTTATCCAAGAGCCTCAGGCATAGAGGCATTTAAAGAGAAACTGTCGGCTTACGAAATACGCAAAGGAACCGTCAGGTTTCCCCTTGACAAACCGATTCCACTCGACTTGATACGAGAAATAGTGCGGTTTAGGGTTAAGGAAAACTGCAAAAACCATTAGAATCAGGATTCCCCAAAGCCACTGTGCATCTTAAATATCTAAATCGCCTATGTGCTATTGGGGAGGAATGGTGTTGGAGGTACAGCGTTTGTGCTTCAAAGAGTTCCCCGATCAGTGCATCGGATGCCCCGAATACTCTGAAGTGCGTCAAGATCAAACTGCAGAGTTTGCTTTGCTTTCTGGTTTGGGTACGTTTTTTCCGCCGCAATTCATGGGAAAAATAGTTAAGGAATGCAAAAGATCCCACAAACGCAAGGTCGAATACATTACCTAAGCTATGGATAAAGCGATGGTATCCAAGAAAAAGCTTGCCGGTAAATGGGCAACCTGATTGACGGGAAAGGTTTTCATATTTATCTCGCTAAACGCTTGATTTCATGTTGAACTACAGAGATTCAAGCCTTTTCTGCAGTTGCAACGTTATTTAGAATCGATATCTTTGCTAGAGAGCGCTGGTGGATTTTGGCCCTCTCTACCGACATTTGGGGATCAAAACCGCCTATTCCTGTAAAGTTCACCTTAAAACTACTCATTTAATTTTGAAAAAGCTTCTTATCCCAAGACAGAGAGTATTTTTCAGAAGACGGAGGGGAAGAGCATCAACTTCACAACAAAACAGGAAATCTCCATTTTAGCCGCTGTCCTCGTCATTTCCTTCCTAATCAGGCTTGCCCTGTTTCCGCTTAAAGGCTACCCCATAGACACAAACGACTTCCTCTCCTGGTTCAACACAGCCGCAACCCATGGAATAAGACCCTTCTACAGCTCAGCAGGCTTTGCAGACTACCCGCCCTTGAACGTGTATATCTTCTGGTTTTTCGGCTCCATAGCGAACGCGGCGTCAAGAATCGGCCTCAACCCTGCCTACATCGTAAAATTGGCGCCTAACATTTTTGATTTGGGCACGGCGATTTTGATCTTCGTTTTTGTCCGCAAGCAGTCAACCTTCAAACTTGCATTGGCGGCGACGGCGTTGTACACCTTCAACCCAGCCGTAATCTACGACGCCGCTGTCTGGGGGCAATACGACGCCATCTACACGTTCTTTCTAGTGCTCTCCCTAATGCTTGCGTTAAAAAGCAAACCGAAGCTTTCCGCGGCAGTCTTCGCCCTTGGAATCCTGACTAAGCCCCAGGGAATAGCTCTATTGCCGCTGGTAGCATTTCTGATTTACAAGAAAAACGGGTTAAAAGAGCTGCTTCTTTCCATTGTTACTTTTGCTGCAACTTTTTTTGTTGTAATTCTTCCTTTCATCTGGGGAGGCAGCCCAATCTCTTTTCTAACCAAAATCTACTTTGGGGCTTACAACGGTTACAAGTACACTTCAATCAACGCCTTCAATTTGTGGGGTTTGATTTCGGGCATGTGGGTGCCAGACGGAAACCTTTACATCGTTGGGTGGGTGCTTTTTGGAGCCTTCGCAGTTTTCACAATTTACTTGTTGAATAAACGTTTCAAAACTTCAAATGATTTCATAGCTATTTATGTCGCGTTCATGCTTCTCTTCGCATTTTTCATGCTTCCAACAAGAATCCATGAACGGTACCTGTTCCCAGCCGTAAGTGCGATGGCGTTGATGGTTCCCTTCATTAAAAGGGCAAGGGCAATTTATGGGGTTTTAACTGTGACGTTTCTCGTCAATGAAGCATACGTCTTGTACAAGCTGAATTTGGCGTATCCTGGCGCTCCGAACTTGACTGGTGATCCCTTGGTTTTGGCGGTCAGCGCGATTAATTTATTAATGCTCATTTATGCTTCAATTGTCATGTGGGATAATCACACCTGGCTCAAAAGCGAGCCACCGCCGCCGCCCAGCCAGCCAGCAAGAGAGGTGAGCCTTCCTGAAAGTTGATTTAGGATTAAACGTCAACAAGAAAGACGTAGTTACAATTGTTTTGCTATGTGTCGTTTTCTTCTCAATGGCCGTGGTGAACCTTGGCTACACTACGTATCCCCAAAACATAACGCAGATGACGGCTGGACAAAGTTTCTACATTGACCTTGGAAACCAATCCAACGTTAAATCGATGTTGATTTTGCTAAACGTGGGAGCACTCAACGCCACTATCTCGACAGGTTCGCCTGGCAACTGGATAGAGGCAATAAACGTCACTTGGTCCTACAGCAACGGTGGATGGTCCGAGGATTATAACAAGTATGTTTCAGCCAACGGCCAAAACGAAATTCCCATTGGTCAAACCACTCAGTACCTGAAAATAGACATCGGCACCGCAGGTTACGACACCAACCTATTGCAAATAGCCGTTGTAAACGAAAATAACCAGATAGCCACGATTCAATCCATCACTAACGTCGGCGCAGGAAACCCAGATGTGAACAACCTAATAAACGCCCAAAGTTCAATCCATTACCCTGTAACCTACTTGGAAAACACGTATTTCGACGAAATCTACTTTGTCAGAACCGCCGAACAATACATTCATTTGCAGTATCCTTACGAGTGGACACATCCGCCTCTGGGCAAATTGATCCAGGCGGGGGGCATTTTGATTTTTGGCTTTACCCCGTTCGGCTGGCGAGTGATGGGTGTGATCTTTGCTACACTCATGATTCCCCTCATATACTTCGCCGGCAAGAAGATGTGTGGAACATGGATAGGCGGATTCACAGCCGCGTTCATGTTAACCTTTGATTTCATGCATTTCACCATGGGAAGAATGGGAACAGCAGATACCTACGTGGTCTTCTTCTCGTTGGCTTCGCAGCTTTTCTTCTTGATTTACCTCAAAAACGTCGTTGATAAAGGCTGGAAAACCAGCGTCATACCCCTGTTCCTGGCAATCATGTTCGCGGCTTTAGGAATCTCAACGAAGTGGCTGGTTCTCTTCGGATTCGTCGGCGCCTTAGCTATTCTTTTGGTGTTGCGTCTAAGCGAAGTTATAAAGTTGAAAGGCAAATTAAGCGAAAAAGTCTATGCTTTTCTCGACCACCCGTACTCTGCGATTGTTTGTTTCCTGCTGCTTGCCGTCGGAGTTTACTTCATCGTTTACATTCCCGACATGCTTGCCGGTAGATCATTTCTGGGAGTCCTCAACCTTCAGGACCAAATGTACGTTTACCAGTCAACCCTCAAGGCTACTCACCCTTTTTCATCTCCGTGGTTCAGTTGGCCCTTAATGTTTAACCCCTTCAATGGCGGGGATAATGGCGGACATGTTCCACTTTGGCTTCAATACGCGGGACCTTTCCCGAACGGCAAAGTATCTACAATTACTCTGCTGGGCAACCCTGCTCTGTGGTGGGTTGGCTTAGCAGTCATATTGGGCTTTACATTTTACTATATTCCAAAACTGCTTCTGGGAAAGTTTGACCTCAAAAAGAACTTGCCCGTTATATTCATCCTAGTTTACTTCTTCTTCCAGTGGCTGCCATACATTATCATTACTCGTGTTGTCTTCATTTACCACTTCTACAGCTGCGTCCCTCTGCTTTGCTTAAGTGTGGGGTTCGTCGTAAGCAAGTACTGGAGCAGCAACTACGTGAAAATCGCCGCGATAGCCTATTTCGCTGTCACCATAGCATTGTTTGTGCTCTTTTACCCGATCATTTCAGGAGTTTCAACTACAACTTCAACAATCAACAGTTTAACTTGGTTCAAAGGCTGGATTTTGGGATGAGCCAAAAATCCACCTCGGAAAATAAAGTGCTGGTTTCAGTTGTGCTTCCAGCCTACAACGAGGTAAACCAGCTTGAATCCGCGGTAACTCAGGTTAGCCAAGCCTTAGAAAAAGCAGGGTACCATTATGAAATCGCCATCGCTGAAGACGGCAGCACCGATGGAACAGCTGAGCTCTCTGAACAGTTAACGCAAAAATACCCATTCGTCAGGCACATTCACCGAGAAAAAAGGCTGGGAAGAGGAACCGCCCTAAACAACGCGTTTCAGAATTGCAACGGCGAAGTTTTGGTTTACATGGATTTGGACCTCGCCACGGACCTCAAATCGCTAAAACCTCTCATCGACGCTATCGCCGTTGAAGGTTACGAGGTTTCGACGGGTTCAAGGATGCTTCCCGAAAGCAAGGTTGAACGATCAACCCGCAGAAGCATAAGCTCCAAAAGCTACAATTTCCTGGTCCGACACATGCTGGGCTCTAAAGTGAAGGACCACCAGTGCGGTTTCAAAGCCTTCAAAAAAGAAGCCTTCTTCGCTCTGATGGGCGAGGTAAAGGCAACTCACTGGTTTTGGGACACGGAGATACTTGTAAGAGCACAACGCCACGGCTTCAAGATTAAAGAGATTCCAGTTGAGTGGACAAGCGGCAAAGGTACCAAAGTCAATTTTGCCAAGGACTCTTGGAACATGTTTCGGCAAGTAACCCAGCTTTGGTGGACTCTCAAAAGAGAAGGCTAAGGCTCCCGACTTGCGATGAGCACAAATGACCTTGCGACCAACGATAAGCCACCAATTAAAATTATCCCAGCCCAAAACACAAACCACTCACTTATTATAGTGACATTAACCAGATAGGTGACTACTAAGTAGCTTGCCCCAAGCCAGAAAACGAGGTTTTCAATGGTTTCCGCCTTTCTGGGAAGCGGCGATAAAAGCAAGACTCTGAGCACTAAAACCACGATCTCAATTATGCCTAAGCCCAGGCAAAACTGAAATGCGGCATTGTATAGCGAGATGTAAGCCGCTGGGTTTTCTGGAGCAGGTAACTGTAAGCCTGTACCGGGGACTGTCGCTAAAACGAAATTGTTGAGGAAATGGTTGAAGCCGTTCCATAGGTTTGTGCGGTCGTTGACAAAATAGAGAACTGCAAGCATAACAAAAATGAGGCCTATGTATAGGGCTGAAATCAAAGTTTCTTTTTTCTTTTCAGGCAACGATTGCATGTTGGATATGTTGAACTTGCTTTTGAAGCCCATTGTTCTCTATCCGTCTATAGGCTCTTGCAACATATATCTTTCTCTCGGAGGGAACAACACATGTTCTTAAATAGTCTTAGCGGGTAAAATACGATTACATCGGAGAATCTGCATGCCTTATTGCCTGAAATGCGGAAGCAAAGTTGAGGACACAATGACTTTCTGCTCAGAATGCGGGACACAACTCAAAGGAGAAATACCAAGCGCAGCGTCGTCACCTGAGCCTTCTGAGAAGCAACAAAATGCTCAGGAGATTCCGAATCCGCAAACGCAGACGCCGACGACCGCACCTCTGATTAAGATGCAGCAGAAACCTGAGCTGGGCTTTATCAGATATCTGGTCAGTGGGTTGATATTAATTACAGTTGGCGTTTCCGCGATACTTGAATTAACTAACCCAGGCATAGCGGTAGGTACACTTTTGGCTTTCATGCTGCTTACGATAGGCTTGATTGTTATACTCGGCTCTGTTTACTATGCTCTTTCAGGAAGAAAACGGGGGCACGTTCAATTAGCAGAGCCAACTGAGAAAAAGGCCTCTCAGCCCGAGGTCTGAAGCGAAGATCATTCTGTTTTCCACACAATTGATAACAGTCTTGGTTAGCAAAGAGCGCTTTGAAACTATTCCCAGTTACAAATCTGCTTATATGCTTCTCTTTTAAATAGTAAAACAGCAGAAATCGACATTACTTTGGGATTTGGAAATTATGAGTGAATTTGTCCAAGCGACGGCAGAAAGAATAAGGAAACTGGAAGTTCAGGGGGCGCGAAACGTTGCGATCGCCGCCCTTCAAGCGGTCCAAACACTAGCAGATAACACGAAGGCAAAAGACAAGAACGCCTTCCTAAGCGAACTCAAAGAAGCCCAAAACACGCTTTTCGCGTCAAGAGAAACCGAGCCGCTGATGAGAAACGCCGTTCGATACCTCATCATGCAAGCCGAACAAAGCAGCATCGAAAAAGTCGACCTCTTAGACGAGTTGGTTGGGTCAAACGTCAGACTGTTCTTGCAGAACCTCGAAGCTTCGCGGGAACGAACCGCAGAAATAGGGGCCAAACGGATCCGCGACGGCATGCTGGTTTTTACCCATTGCCACTCATCTACAGTGACACGCATGATTACCAAAGCAAAAGCCGATGCCAAAAACTTTAGCGTAATTTGCACCGAAACCCGACCTGCTTACCAAGGAAGGATAACCGCACGGGAAATGGTTGAACTTGGTATTCAAACGATGTTTATAGTCGATTCAGCGGCACGTTCATACATGGGCGACGTTGACCTTGTCCTCGTAGGCGCAGACGCCATCACCTCTGAAGGTAACGTGGTTAACAAGATAGGCACCAGCAGCATAGCAGTTTTGGCGCATGAAGCCAGAAAACCATTCTACGTTGTTTCGGAACTGCTAAAGTTCGATCCAGAAACCCTCAACGGGGGATACGAGCGGATTGAGCAGAGAAACCCAGCAGAAGTGTGGAGTGAAGCGCCAAAGAGCCTGTCGGTGCGGAACCCAGCTTTTGACGTCACTCCAAGCCGCTACATTCACGGACTAATTTGCGAAGAGGGCATAATCGCGCCGCAATCAATAGTCGAAACTGTGAATCGAAGCTACCCATGGGTCCTCAAACAGCTTTAGGCTTTCCAGTGCTCCAAGGCAGCTTTTAGTTCGCTGTGGGTTTTCGCATACTCTTCAAGCGTAATTCCTTTAAATGTAGCATCAACGGCTTGCCTCATTGCTTTTGCACCAGCTACTGTTCCGTCGGGGTGCCCATGGATTCCGCCGCCCGCTTGGATGACTACATCGTTGCCGAAGGTTTCAAGCAGTGCTGCAACTAAGCGTGGGTGTATTCCTCCTGAAGCAACAGGTAGAACGGGCTTCAGCAAACCCATTGATGTTTTGCATGCGTCGATGTTTTCGAGGACTTCAGCTTTGGTTTCACTCATTTTACCAACGACTGTCCCCACGTGGAGTTGGTCGACCCCGATTACCCGTGCAACAGTTGCAATGGGACGCATGGCGATGCCGTGTTGCTGGTTTTTGGTGAATGCTGCGTGTCCAGCTCTGTGTGCGTGGATGACGAGTTTGAGGTTTTGATCTCTTAGCGTTTGCAGTGACGACCAACCCGTCGTCAATACATCAACCATAACGTATTCGCCGCCCTGAGCCACCACGGCTTCCGCACGCTCCAGCATGAGGTTGGTTTCGGCGGTGATGTTGATCATGTAGACTTTGCGTTCCCCCGTTTCCTGTTGCGCCTTGTCACGACTTTCCAGTGTCTGTGAGAGGCGTTCTTCGAAGGGGTTGAAGGTTTGGCTGCTTAGGTTTTCGTCGTCTTTAACGACGTCGCATCCGCCGCTCCAAGCTTCGTAAGCGACTTTCGCGTGGTCTTTTGTTTTTAGCCCGAGTTTAGGCTTGATTATTGTGCCGACCAATGGGCGGATCGGAATTTTTAGGAGGCTACGGATTCCGGCTATCCCAAAGGCGGGTCCTTTGAAGCTGCATAATAAATTTTTTGGGAAGTGAATGTCGAGTAGGCGCAGGTTCTTGAGTGCTTTTAGCCCGAAGACGTTTCCTGCCACGCTGCTCAGGATGTTGGGCATGTTTGCGGGTTCAAAAAGTTCAATGGGATATGCGATTTTGATTACGTTGCCTTCTATGCTGTAAACGTGGGCTGCCAGCCGTTTCACGTAGGGCTTTTCGGTTGTGAGTTCCGTCCATGTGCCGACTGAGCTTTCTGCGGCTACTCCACCTGCTGCCTCTTGGAGGCTGATGCCTTCGGGTTCCACGTAGAAGGTGCAGGTTAAGTCGGTTTCTTTAGGTCTGTAAATAGCGTCAATAAAGTCAAGATACTTCACTGTTTTCCACTCTGGCTAGGTTCAACTGGTTTTTCCTTAAAATCTTTAACTATCACTGTCTACGCCTATCTCAGGGTGAATACCGTTTCTCGATTGACTGTTTGGTGTGGTCTTATCCTCTGCTTTCTTGATAGTGGTTTTATCCAGACAAAAGACTGTTCTGCTTGCGGAACACTTTGTTCTTCTGGGAGAGCTAAAAGTCACGGCTTCATATTTTCTTAATGTTGGGTGTTTCGCCTGAAAAGAAAAATGGTGGCATTAACGCTTCTTACATTAATTGCTTTAGCATTCAGCGGAGTTAACTTATCTAATCAACAAAAAGTGCTTCCCTCCACAACCTATGCGTTGCCGTCTACCGCCTCTCCTTCACCTACTCCTGAACCTACACCTGTTGCAACTACGACACCGCTAGAACCAACTGTTTCTTTTACCCTTTGGCACACAAATTCATCCGTTCTGCAGACACCAGCAGACCAACTTGCACATATAGCTCCAATCTGCGAAATAGTATCTCCCCAAAATCAAACGGTATTGCAAACAAACAACTTTACGCTAAACGTAAACGTAGCTTCGTACTTTTGGGTAATTGACAGCGTTTATTACAATACAGATTGGATTGAAGGAATTCACCAAATATTCGGCATCCAGCCACATGGTGAGCCACCACTTAATGCTTCAATAACTGTAAACTTCAGCGAAATCCCTGATGGAAACCATACAGTAACGGTCTACGCTAACACACATGACGGTTCCCATAGTTTTGCCACTGTAGTCTTCTCAACTGAGAGGTATCAACCAAACCTAACTAAGCCAGAGCCTTTTCCAACCCTAACTGTAGCCGCTCTTTCAGGAGTAGCGACGGTGGTTGCAGCGAGTGTTGGTTTGTTGGTTTACCATAAACGGCATATACGTAACACTTGGGACAACCAAGGCATTAGTTAAGAATCTTTAACTATTCTTGTTCAACCCTACCTTAAGGAGTCAACTGTTGAATACCACCTATGCCAAGGGGACTCCGCCAAACCATACTGTATTTAGCTGAAAACCTGTAATTTCCTTGTGGCTTGTAATAGTGAATATATTTTTTCTGAACTCAATGCAGAGACCTTGCAAACAAATAATTTGAATTATCCTTGATCTTGTTTGATGGACATTTGCTTAAACATTTTGTTCTTCAATTTGGAGCCAAGTTTTGAATGGTGGACTTTTGTGTTTTAAATCTTTAACTATCCCTATCTGAGCATAATTAAAGAAACTCCTCAGTGATTAACCGAGAGATCAGAGAGACAATTGAAAGAGAGTTCAGTCAAGAAAGTTTGACTAAAGACCTCAACAGCTGTGTCAAGGAATGTTGACGAATGCTCTTATATTGTCCATATTTACTAACAACCTCTGAGAGAAGGATGAAATGAACAAAAGGTTAGCTTTAGTAGTCAGCCTAATCTTTCTTATGGCAATAGTTAGCATTCCCCTTATCAAGGCACAATCAACAGCTAATATAGTTATTAATCCAGACGGGTCAGTTGCAGGAACATATAGCATTCAGCAAGTTGGCAACACCTATACTTTAACAGCAAACATATCGGAGAATATACAGGTTGAAAAAAGCAACATTGTAATCGACGGTGCAGGTTACGCTTTAGACGGGGGAATAGACCTCTCAAACAACATCCAACATGAATATAACAACCCAGCGATCACCAACGTGACAGTCGAAAACATGTACCTCAAAAACGCTGGAATAAACACCAACGGCGGCGGCAACAACATATTTTATGACGATTACTTCGTAAATTGCAGCCGTGACGAAGGAGGCTTCGCCATTTTTCTGCTTGGTTGCAGCTACAATAACATATCCTACTGCACGTTTGACGACGAATCGATAGTGAGTATGGATTATGGAGGAAACTACAATATCGTTACTGAATGCAACCTTCCAGCGGACGGCGGCGTCTTAGTTTGGCTGAGTGGTTACGAAACGGTTGATAGAAACTACTGGAGTGACTACTCAACCAAGTATCCTAACGCCACGGAGGTTGGTCAATCAGGGGTGGGAAACCAACCGTACGTGTACTACTCATTACCTGATGGTACTAATGGAACTATAGTCTACCAAGATAACTACCCCTTGATGAAACCAGTTACAATTCCATTGGAAGATTCAAATCCTTCATCCACCTCAGCATCCCCTGTTCCAGAGCTGTCTTGGTTGGTAATTCTGCCTTTGCTTCTTTCCGTGTTCTGTGTCGCTGGGATGGTTAGGCATCCAAAAAACCGCTAACCAAGAACAGCAGACTCCTGATGTAATTGTCAATGGAATGTTTGACGATTTTCAAAATCTCTAGTTTTTAAATCTTTAACTATTCCTAAAACTAATCAGTTAAAGAGTGATCAGGCATGGAGTTAAAGGTCGAACTCTTACCCATACTTACAGGCGGAAGCAGAATCGCCATTCTCAGTGAAGAAAGCGCAAGCTCTTTGGGCGTGCACAGTTCCGACAGAATACGAATAAAATACAGCAACCAAGAAATGATTGCCATTGCAAATGTCGCAGAATTTTTTTCGAATAAACGCATCGGGCTTTACGATGAAACCGCCAAAGCGCTCGGTGTCAAGGAGGATGAAACTGTTTCTGTGCAGTTGGCTCCCCTTCCTGAGTCACTTTTCAACGTGAGGGCTAAACTGCATGGGGAACGTTTACGCGAAAACGATATCATAACCATCGTTAAGGATGTGGTGGAGAGGCACCTGAGCTCCGCTGAAATATCCGCGTTCTTAACCGCCCTTAGCATCTATGGGCTGAGCGCCAGTGAGAACGAGGCGCTTTCGAGAGCTATGGTTGACACGGGGAAAACTATGAGCTTCGGCGAAGGACCAATCCTCGACAAACACAGCGTCGGAGGGATCCCGGGCGACAAAACCTCCATGCTTGTCGTGCCCATAGTTGCCGCTGCTGGGTACACGATTCCTAAAACTTCTTCGAGGGCAATCACTTCTCCCGCCGGAACTGCGGACAGAGTTGAAACCCTCTGCCCAGTTAACCTTAGCATAGCGGAGATTAAGGAGGCTGTGGCGAAGACAGGCGGCTGCTTGGTTTGGGGCGGCGCTTTGGAGCTTGCGCCAGCCGACGACCTCTTTATCCAAGTGGAATACCCTCTTGGAATTGACCCTATGCTGCTGCCCTCGATTCTCAGCAAGAAAAAAGCCATGGGTGCAACCCACGTGGCCATCGACATCCCCACAGGTTTGGGCGCCAAAATCAAAACCCGAACAGAAGCGTACACTTTAGCTTCAGACTTTGTCGATTTAGGCAAACGCTTAGGCTTAAACATTCAATGCGCCTTAACGTTCGGCGACCAACCGTTGGGCTGCGGCATTGGACCCGCCTTGGAAGCTAGAGAAGCATTGGCGACTCTTATGGGCGGTGGACCATCTGACCTGCGGGACAAAGCCGTCAGCCTTGCAGGGATGCTTTTCGAGATGGTTGGACTAGAGAACGGACGAGTCAAAGCGGAAGAAATGATTGATTCGGGCAAGGCATTGGCTAAGCTGCGGGAAATCATCGCTGTTCAAGGCGGAAACCCCAAGGTTCAGCCCGACGATCTGCCTGTGGGCTGCGAGCATGTTGAGGTGAAGTCTAACCAAGCTGGAAAAGTGATTTGGCTCAGCACAGATAACATTGTGCGGATCGCGAGGGAAGCTGGCGCGCCCAAGGAGAAGGGTGCAGGCATGATTCTTCACTCCAAACTTGGCGACACGGTGCACCGGGACAGCGTGCTTTTTGAAATCTACGCAGATAAAAGCAGTAAGCTGACGTCGGCTCTGGAGCTTGCCAAGCAATTGCCACCTGTCGTATTGACGAATAAGCCTGCGGAAAAAATGATTCTGGATCAAGTCCCGGAAAAGCTGGCCCACGAAAAAACATTCAGCTTAGACAGGTAAGCCAAGGCGCCTATTCAATCGGAATAATGACAATCTGCGAACATAGCCTAAAACAAGAAATAGAGATGGCTTGAATGCCTACAAGTTTAGCCCAAAAAATAAGAAACCTGACTTCACCCGACCAACTTTGAGGGTAAGCATGCGCAAAGAAGGTTTTTCGGTAACAGTGAAGTATTTTTTGTGAGTTGAAATGCGTTAATTTTAATAAAGGGATGCTGCAAGTATCCATAAAAGCAAGACAGAGCAGAAAAAATAGGAGTATTTCTGGGATTTGACTAAGCGCCAAGCTACTTGGGTAATGGCTAAAAAAGTATTCAGTCTAACCCTGATTCTAAATGCGCTCATAACAATAACTACTTTGGCGGGCATCCTGTACGGCTTCTATTTTGTTTGGCCAGGATGGAAACCTTATTTCCCTGATCTAATCAGCGGCAACATTTTCATCATAGCTGCAATAGCTGCACTCATCAACATTTTCCCCAGCGCAAGCATAGGACGCGCCCTGCATACGGGACGATTCCTGTTCCACCACTACGTATACGGCGTCTTTGTACTGTTTACTTCTGCAATCTACGTTGTGGCGTTCACGTCAGTTTCATTGGTGATGCTTTTCTTGGTGAACTCGTCAAGCTTGGCGGTTAACACGGGAAGGTTCTTCCTATTGACCGGGTTAACTTTAGTCCTCGACGATCTCCCAGATGTTTCAAAACGGGTCGAGTCGACTCTCAATAAAATAAAGTCACAGGCTTGCCGAATACGAAGAGTATTCCACGCACTTCAGTTCCTCACTGGAGCCATCACCTTCTACATCGCCATTGCCATAGCAGTCTTTGAAATTTATCATCCGTCCACAAACATCGCCAATTACCTGACCATGGGCACGTTGCTGGTAACCAGCATCACATCGTTTGCCTGTGTAAAACGACGCGCATGGCTGAAAATAATGCCGCCACAAGATGCGAGTTTGCATTAGCTTTTTTGTTTGAGTATTTCTTCTCCTATTGCTTCAAGCTGTTGCTGAGAAAACCCGCTAAACACTTTTTGAGCAGTGATGTGGTTGGGTAGCTGGGAAAGTTTAAGGACTGAGACTGTTGGGTTATTCAAGTGTAGAGTGGCATGGTTGTTCGTGAAGACTACTATGCCTTCAACCCATATCCCGAGTGACCCTGAGGTTGGAGATGAATCAATTATGCGTTTTATTTTGGCAGCATTTCGTTTAACCTGCAGGCTAGGGCTGCCTTTGAAGTTGCTTTTGCCTGCTCTTTGCCATTCGTCGCCGTGGCAGGATATCTTCCCGCTCCAGTTTTTCGTCTCCAAAACATAGATGCCGTTTGGACCAAGAACAATATGATCAATGTCCCCTCCTTCATCGCGCAGATGCAGGCCGTTCAAAAGGAAATAATCGTCGCTTAAGCTGCTGCCAAGCAATTTGATTACTTGTTTTTCGCCTGCCCACCCACCATTGTAGATTCGATATTTGCGAAGGTAATAGTAGAACCCGCCTAACGGCGCAAGGGAAATGAGCAATCCAGCCACGTTAAAAATGCCAAAATGCAAGACCAAAACAATACTTAAGCCTACAACGAAGAGGATTACGAAGAATAGAAATAGACAAAAAACGGCTCTTGCCAAGTTCTTTCGAACCTGATTCTTGAGGTAATTGCCTGAACCCTTCATTTTCCTCATTAATAGTCGCCAAGACCTTTCGTTTCGATGCTATATTACTCTAATGGATTCTTCTCTGCTACTTCATGGAAACAGAATCATTCATTTCTGCTCTTCCAAATTAAAGAGAAACGTCTACTTCAGCAGACGTCAAACGGTTCGACTGGTGCATCGGTTGACCAAATGGGCGATTCTCTAAGTCCATTTCCTTGAACTACCAATATTTTAAATATCGCTTGTCCGCAATGAAGCAAACATGACTGCCGAAAAAGAAAAAACTGCCCACGGAAGGCTTCTTCTTCCCGCATTAGGAATGGCAGTTTTTTCTGCGTGGCTTGTGACAGTAACGTTTGAGTTTCTCTTGATTAACATCGCTAATACGTTTAACGTTCAAGTGGGAACTGCAGGTCTTGTTGCTGCAGTTGGTTCCGTTTCTGGTATTGCCGCTGGACTGCTGTTATCTGTCATAAGCATGCGCTTCAACCACAAAATACTCTTAATGATTGGATTAGCATGTACTAGTTTGGCAGCGGTAAACTTCTTCTTAGCATCCACGTTCGTTTGGTTATTAGCCACTAACATTGCCGTGGGAGCCGGAATAGCGTTTGCAACTTCAATGGCTTACTCATTGATCGGGGATTTCTATCCGCTGGAAAAAAGAGGCAGAGCGATCGGCTGGATTGTTGCCTCCACCGCGATGGCGTACATCATTGGGACTCCGATAATAGGTGTGATTGCCGACATCAGCGGTTGGCGATCGGTCATGATTCTTTTTGCGTTGCCAGTTCCTTTGGCAAGTCTGGTCCTATCTTTTGTTGCGGTTCCAAGTAAATCAAAACAAGATTTAGTTGTTGTTCGGAGGGAACCTTTTTTTGAAGGTTGCAAACAGGCGGTCATTAACAGGTCAGCGGTTGCAGCTTTGTTTGTCACAATGTTCAGTATGGCTGAAGCATCCATAAGCTTTTACGCTATCTCATATTTCAGGTCACAATTTGCAATTACTATTGCAGTAAGTTCTATTGTAATGTTGGTCGGCAACGTTCTGTCGGCTGGCGGCGGAGTCGTTGCTGGCTTATTCGTCAATCGAGTAGGACGAAAGACTCTTGGAACATTTACTTGTTTATTCGCGGCTTTGCTAACGTTGTCTTTCACTTTCATGCCCACCTTCAACTTGTCTTGGGGGTTGACTGCTCTTCGTTTTTGGTTCGCCGGAATGTCATTTACAGCAGGCGGCAGTTTAGTTATGGAGCAGCTTCCCAGATTCCGAGGAACTATGATGTCACTAAACACAACCTTCATGAACCTTGGCATGCTTTTGGCGTCTTTCGCCGCGGCCTTTGCCCTCGACCTCTACAATTATCAAATGCTAGCGTTGATTCTCGGAGGCTTAGGCGTAGTAGGTACAATCATCTGGGTAGTCCTCGTCAAGGACCCATGCAAAACTCAGGAAAAACCTCAAACCAAAACAATTGATTAAGACAAAAAAATATTGGTGTCTCAAAAGAGGCGGTGATTACCTAACTTATTTCTTGTTCATTAGGTATTCGTGCATCGCTTTTGCTGCACGCTTGCCTGCGCCCATTGCGCTGATTACAGTTGCTGCTCCTGTGGCAACGTCTCCACCCGCGTAGACTCCGTCTAAGCTGGTTTTCCCTACTTCATTAACGCAAATTGTTCCGTGTCTTGGGTCGCTTTGTAGTCCGTCTGTTGTTCGCTGGATGATTGGGTTGGGTGTCTGACCGATGGCGATGATTACTGTGTCGACTTCCATTGTGAACTCTGAGCCTGGGACTTCTTTTACTCCGCGTCTGCCTTTTGCGTCAGGTTCGGTGAGCTCCATCGCTATACATTTCATGCTTTTCACCCAGCCGCTTTCGTCACCGTAGAATTCGATTGGTGCACCGAGGAACTTGCAGACCAAGCCTTCTTCTTCGGCATTTTCGACTTCTTCGTGTCTTGCAGGCAGCTCAGCGCGCGAACGCCTGTAGAGTAAGCAGACATCAGCGCCGAGACGCATGCTGCTTCTTGCGCAGTCCATGGCTACGTTTCCGCCGCCGATGACGACCACGTGTTTTCCTATGCGTATTGGTGTATCGTAGTCTGGGAATTGGAATGCTTTCATGAGGTTGACGCGTATGAGGAACTCGTTAGCAGAGTAGATTCCGCCGAGGTTCTCTCCGCCGCAACCTGTGAATTGTGGTAACCCTGCACCGCTGCCGATGAATACTGCATCGTAACCGTTTTTCATCAGTTCCGGGATCGTGTGGATTCTGCCGACGAGGTTGCCGAGTCGCAAGTCAACTCCGAGTTTCTGGATGTAGGCTACTTCGTTTTGCACTATCGCTTTGGGTAAACGGAACTCTGGAATGCCATAGGATAACACTCCGCCGCCAACGTGCAAGGCTTCAAACATTGTGATTTCGTGGCCAAGCTTTACGAGGTCAGCTGCCGCCGTTAAACCGGCTGGACCTGCGCCGACAATTGCTACTTTCTTGCCTGTTGGTGCTGCTTTTGGTGGAAGTGCGTAGCCATTATCTCTTTCCCAATCTGCTAAGAATCGTTCTAAACGCCCGATGCTAAGTGGGTCACCCATTTTCCCGACGACACATTTAGTTTGACATTGTACTTCTTGGGGGCAAACACGTCCGCAAACAGCTGGCAACGCATTCTTCGTCTTTATCAACGCAATTGCTTCATCGTACTTCTTTTCTCTGAGGAGTTTTATGAAGCCTGGAATGGGAACTTCTACTGGACACCCAGTCATACATTGAGGTTTAGGACACGATAGACATCGGCTTGCTTCTTCTTGTGCTTCTGCTTCATTGTAACCTAAAGCAACTTCACTGAAGTTTTTAGCCCTAACTTTAGGTTCTTGTTTAGCCATTTCAACGGCTTTCTTGTTTAGTTTTGGTTTAGGCTTAACTTCTGCCACACTTACAACCTCCACGCATTTCCCACAATATTGAACTTAACCTTTCCTCAGGCAACATAGTGCGCTGCCTCAGAATCAACTGGTCAAAATCGGTTTGGTGACCGTCAAACTCGGGTCCATCAACGCAACTGAACAACATTTTTCCGCCCACTGTAACTCGGCATACTCCGCACATTCCCATGCCGTCAATCATGATAGGTGTTAAAGTTACAATTGTCGGTATGCCGTAAGGCTTGGTTATTTCACTAACGTCTTTCATGAGGATAACGGGCCCCATAACTACGCAGCGGTCAAACTTTTCTTTCTTAAGCAAATCCTTGAGGAAATCTAACCCTTTGAAACCGACTGATCCATCGTCTGTTGCAATGTAAACTTTGTCACTGTAACGCTTCGCTTCATCCTCCATCATTATGAACTCCTTTGTCCTTGCACCAAGAATCGTGGTTACGTTGTTGCCTGCTTCCTTCATGGCTTTAGCTTGCAAAAGTAACGGTGCAATCATTACACTACCGCCGACACAAAGGACTTTGCCGAATTTTTTGATTTCAGACGGGTTGCCAAGTGGGCCTGTAACGTTGTCAATGCATTCGCCTTGGTTTAATAAGCCTAGGGCTTTGGTGGTTTTGCCCACTTCATGGAAAGCAAATGACACCGTTCCTTTCGTCGTGTCGTATCCCGTGATAGTCAGAGGTATCCGTTCGCCTTCCTTGCCGTTTATGACTATTAGGAATTGTCCCGCTTGCGATTTAGCGGCAACATCTGGGGCTTCAACTTCAAACAGTTTTATTTTCGGTGCAAGTTCTTTCTTAGTTACTATTTTGTACGTTTTGCCTTCGCCTCCACGATTATTTCCCATTTTGGTAATGCAGAGATTTTCTTGTAGAATTCATCCAGTTTTTGACCGAACTCGTCAGCGCATCTGGGTGACTCTTCATAGATTGTGAATCGGTCAAGCAGATTGTTCTTTTTTAGCACAGTGAATAATGCAGCTAAGTTCCGCTCTGAGGTGGCTCTGCCTTCTTGAAGCTTACAGTCTTGCGCTGAGCAAACTACTGCCATTACTCCGTCGAAACCGCAGTTCAATGCATTGACTACGTGTACTGGATCTAAAGACTTGAAGCAGGGAACTTCGAGAGTTAACACGTTTTTGCCTGCAAAGACAGTGTTAGGGTTGTCTAAAGCTGAGAAGTTTGACCATTGACAAACGAATGCAAGAACTGCTGGACCATGGTTTTTCGATTTCAACTTTGCAAGTGAATCAGCGTAGCGGTTAACCACGTTTTCAAATTCGAATCCTTTAACTTGGATGGCGTGATGTGGACAAACAAGCTGGCATGCACCACATCCAACACATTTTTCCTCGTTTATTTTCGGAGTTGCAAATGACTCGAATTCTATTGCTTTGTATGGGCAGATGAAAATGCATTTGTCGCAGCCGACGCATTCCTGCACATCGTAGACTGCTTTACGAGAGAACTTTACAACCTTAACTGCGTTGTCGTCGTAGCCTAACTGTTTCAGAACGTCTTTTGCTAAGACAAGTCGTCGAGTGTTGATTTTTGCGCCTTCTTTGTTTCGGCAGAACTGGTCTTCGCATTGGACTGAAACAATATTTTTGATGCCTAAGTTCAGCGCTTCAAAAACAAAATCAGTGGGGACTCTTCCTGCGCACGGCAAACGTAGTGCAATATAGTTGCCGACTTTCAATCCCTGCTCCTTGAAAATGTCTTGGGCCTCGCCTGTTGATGGCGAGTTTCCTCGGCACATCAAGACGAGGGTGTCGACGTTTTTTGTTTTTTCAAGTGCCTGCTTAACAAAGTTTGACAGGTTATCGTAGGTATAATATTGTGATTTGATAGCTGAACTTGGGCAAGCGCTGTAGCATATACCGCAAACTTGGCAGTCTTGGCTACTGACTTCCACTTTCCCGGCTGAGTCGCGTTTTATTGCATCAAAAGGGCAAATTGACTGGCAAACGTAACATCTGCAGCACAAGTCCTGGTCGATTTCCACTACAGCGAGACATTTTTCACTCATTCTGAAACCTCTTTTCATACCGCTGCTACTCTAAGCTGATATCTTAGAGCTGATTAAACGCATGGAAAGGGTTTTAGAATGATATAATCCTTTCCCCGATTTTTCTGCAATATTTGATATAAGTACAGTTGTGTTGCTGAATAAGAAAATGTACTTCTATTTCCGGTAGTATGGTTGTCGAATGTAGCTATAGGCTTCGAGGGCTGCGGTGATGCCTTGACCCACCGCTGTTCCCACTTGCTTAATTGGCTGGTCCGTTACGTCTCCTGCGGCGAACACACCTAGAAGATTTGTCTGCTGTTTCACATCGACTTTGATGTATCCGTGCTCATCTGTCTCTACCCCCGCGGTTTTTGCGAGTTGACTGTTTGGGGCTTCGCCGATTTGGACGAAAACTGCATCTATCACGAGTTCGCTTGTTTTGCCTGTTGAGTTATTAAGCAAAGTTACACTTCTGACTTGGGTGTCGCCTTTGATTTCTTGAATTTCAGTGTTCCAAAACACGTTAACGTTGTTTTTGGAGGATATGTCTAAAACCAAGCTTTCTTCAGCTCGGAAGGCTTGGCGTCTATGAATCACGGTTACTTGGGCAGCTAAACCTGAAAGGTAAAGCGTTGTGATACAAGCTGTGTTTCCGCCGCCGACGACTAGCACTCGTTTGCCCTTGAAGAAGGGTCCGTCGCATACGCCGCAGTAGCTGACGCCTTTGCCCCTGAATTCTTTTTCGCCTTTAACCCCTATTCCCCGATAATGCGAACCTGTAGAGTAAATGACTGCTTTAGTTTTGTAGGTTGATGCTGCGGTTTTGACGGTTTTCTCTTCGCCCTTCAGGTCCAGTTCGGTGACGGGTTCTAACTCGTGGATGGTGGCGCCGACTTTTCTGCAGTGAGAAGTCATTTTCTCAGCAAGGTCCCCACCGCTGATCTCCGCGAACCCCGGGTAATTAACAACCGTGGATGCGTCCGCGATAGCTCCGCCGGACAATTTCTCATCCAAAATCAGGGTTTTCAGTCCGCTTCGAACAGCGTAGATTCCTGCGGATAACCCAGCGGAGCCCGAGCCGATTATTATGATATCCCAGTTCTCCATAATCACGCATCTCTTTAATTGATTAAAGTTTAGGGCGGTTTATGAATTGTTCGATTGTTTTTTGCCCTTGCCAATAAGCTGATAAGGATGAGTTAAATTTTATTTGTTGTAGACAATGTTTTGAGGTGCAGTTTTTTGGCTAGGTACAGGTGCACAGTTTGCAACTACATTTACGATGAAGTGAAAGAAGGAAAAAAGTTTAGTGATTTGCCTAAAGAATGGGTTTGCCCCATTTGTGGCGCGCCCAAATCATCTTTTGTTTTGTTGGGTGAGCAAGTTGAAGAGAAAAAAGTAGCGAAGAAAGAAGCTGGGCACACCGTCTCCGAGATTCTGATTAACCAAATCGCTGAGTGGGGAGTCCAATACGTTTTCGGCATCCCAGGCACCTCAACCTTGGGCGTTGTGGATGCTATTCGCAAAACCAATGGGAAGGTCAAGTATATTCAGGTTCG